>NZ_CP076134.1:4340419-4643866 GCF_018736085.1 Bradyrhizobium sediminis
GTGGACGACGTGCTGGATTACGGCGGCAAGGCCGCCAAGCTCGGCAAGAACATCGGTGACGATTTCCGCGAAGGCAAGATCACGCTGCCGGTGGTGCTGGCGTTCCGCCGCGGCAATGACTCTGAGCGCGCCTTCTGGGTCAAGGCGCTGGAGCGCGGCGAGATCGGCGACGGCGATCTCGATCACGCCATCGGGCTGATGACCAAGCACCGCGCGCTCGAGGACACCATCAACCGCGCCCAGCACTACGGCGCGATGGCGGTCGATGCGCTGGCGCTGTTTCCGGCCTCGCCGATGAAGACCGCGCTTGAGCAGGTGGTGGCGTTCTGCCTGGCAAGGTCGCACTAGAAAGATGAGCGGTGAGAACCTGTCGCTGTTTCTTGCCGCAGCTTTCATCATTGCCGCAATTCCCGGCCCCGGCATTTTCTATGTGGCGGCGAGGACGCTCTCGGGGGGCAGGAACGCCGGCATCGCGTCCACTCTGGGTACGGCGGTCGGCGGGCTTGTCCATGTTGTTGCCGGGGGCCTCGGCGTCTCCGCAATTATTCTTGCCAGCGCCCAGCTCTTCACCGGGCTGAAGCTGGCCGGTGCGCTCTATCTGGTCTGGCTTGGCATCCGGACGTTTCGCGAGGCAGGCCGCCTGTCGCTGGATCGCGTTGACGCCGGCGGGGCCGAGCACGCCTTTCGGGATGGCGTCCTGGTCGAGGCTTTGAATCCCAAGACCGCGGCCTTCTTTCTGGCGTTCATTCCGCAATTCCTGGAACCGACAGCTACGTCCCCGGCTCTCCAGTTCATGATGCTGGGCCTGATCTCGGTGGCGCTGAACACCTGCGCCGACGTCGTCGTGGTCGCCATGGCCTCCAGGGCACGCGCGACACTCGCGCGCAGGCCACGTTTGTTTCAGCGTCTGAGACAGGGCTCCGGAATCTTCATTGCCGGACTGGGACTCTCGCTCGCGCTGGTGCGGCGGCCGGCGACAAGCTAGCTCAACACGCCCGCATGCACCCACCATTGCGGGTGATCGCGGCCGATCTTCTGCGCCGCGCGCTGGGCGTCCGCGGTATTCTCATAGATCGCAAAGCAGGTCGCGCCTGAGCCCGACATCCGGGCCAGCCATGCCCCGTTGGTGGCGTTGAGCGCGGCGAGCACTTCGCCGATCACGGGCTGGATGCGCATTGCCGGCTCTTCGAGATCGTTGGAAGCGGAGCTGAGTGCTTCAACCCAGTCTTCGACCGACGCCCCCTGCTCCGGCCAGCCCGGCGTCCGGATCACGTCGGTGGCGCCGACCAGCAGCTCGCCGTTGCGCAAGCCCAGTGCGGCAAACACGTCCTTGGTCGCGACCGGAACCCGGGGGTTGACCATCACGCAGGGCATGATCGGCAGGCTCAGCGGCATCAAGGCTTCGCCGACGCCGGTCATGACGCAGGGGCGCGAGGCAAGACAGACCGGCACGTCGGCGCCCGTCAGCCGCGCGACCTCGATCAGGCGCGGATCGTCGAGCGCAAGCCCGTTGGCCTGCGCCAGCAGCCGCAGCGCCGCCGCGGCGTCGGCCGAACCGCCGCCGATGCCGGCAGCGACCGGCAGCTTCTTGTCGAGGACGAAATCGCCGAGCTTGAGATCCGGCACGCGTTCGCTGAGCAGTTGCGCCGCCTTGAACACCAGATTATCCGCGTTCTCGCCGCAGGCCTGCGCCAGCGGCCCGGTGGTCTCGAGATCCAGTTTGGCGCCCGGCGTCAGCGTGATGCGATCGGCGCAATCGGCGAACGCCACCACGCTTTCGAGGTCGTGATAACCATCGACGCGGCGCCCGACCACCCGCAGGGTCAGGTTGACCTTGGCACGCCCCTCTTCCATCAACATCAGCGATCAGCCGCCCTTGCCGCCGTCTTTTTTCTTGTCAGCGGAGGCGGCCGACGAGGTGTCCTCCGGCAGCCCGTTTGCGATCTTGGCCTCGATCTTCGGCAATTCTTCCGGCTCGGGCTTGAGGTCGCGGGCGTGGGCCCACTGGAATTTCGCCTCCAGCGTGCGGCCGACGCGCCAATAGGCGTCGCCGAGATGGTCGTTGATGGTCGGGTCTTCCGGCTTGAGATCGATCGCGCGCTCGAGATTCTTCACCGCCTCCGCATAGTTGCCGATGCGGTAGAACGCCCAGCCCAGCGAGTCCACGATGTAGCCGTCGTCCGGGCGCTGATCGACGGCGCGCTTGATCATCTTCATGCCCTCGTCGAGATTGATGCCCTGATCGATCCACGAGTAGCCAAGATAGTTCAGCACGTGCGGCTGCTCGGGCTGCAGCTCCAGCGCCTTGCGCATGTCGGCTTCCGCCTTGGTCCACTGCTTGGAACGCTCCTCGCAGATGCCGCGGTAATAATAGGTTACCCAGGCGTTCTTTTCGTTGCCCGGCGGCATCACATCGATGCCCTGACTGTAGGTCTGGGCGCAGTCGGCGAACCGCTTGCGGCCGCGCTCGATGTTGCCGAGCGCCATGATGGCTTCGATGTCCTTGGGATCTTCCGCGGTGACGCCCTTCAGTATCTTGATCGCCTCGTCGCTGCGGTCGGCGGCGTCGAGGTTGGTCGCGAGCTGAATCTGCGCATTGCGCTTGAGCGGCGAACTGGCCGGCATCCGCTCATAGACCTTGATCGCCATCTTGGGCTTCTTCACGGTCTCGTAGAGATCGGCCAGCGACAACAGCGCCAGCGGATGATTGGGCGCGAGATAGAGCGAGAGCTGCAGGTAGACCAGCGCGAGGTCTTCGCCGCCGCGCCGCGTCAAGGTGGCGCCGATGCCGTAGAGCGCCTCGGCGGCGCCGGCCTGCGGCGAGTCGACCAGCGGCGACATCTTCTTGCCGGCTTTGGTTTCGCGCAGGCCTTCCTGTACCAGCGGATGCCGCGGCAGCTTCTTGTCGAATGCCGCGTAGACGGCGGTGGCCGCCGCCGGATCCTTGCCGCGCGACAGCCAGCGCCCATAGGCCTCGGCCACGCGCAGCATGGAATCGTCGAGCTTGTGGGCACGCTCCAGACGCATACCAGCGTCTTTTTCCTTGCCCGCGAGTTCGAGGATCATGCCGGAATGCAGATCCTTGAAGATCGGATACCATTCCGGACCGGTCAGCTTGTCGATGTTGGCGACCGCGGCCTTGGTGTCGCCGGCGCCGTAGCTGGCCCAGCCCGACAACAGCGTCGCCACCAGATCCGTGATCGGTCCGCGAATCGACTGATTGATGTTGAGCTGCGCGGTGGAGTATTTCTTCTGCTTGAGATCGCGCACGCCGACCACGAGGCGGGCGACGCGATTGGATTTGTCGATCGTCAGGATGCGGTCGGCGAGCTTTACCGCCTCGTCGATATCGCCGTCCGCGAGCGAGGAAATGAACGCGCGATCGAGCAACTCGTTGTTCTTCGGATCGGTGCGCAGCGCCGAGCGGTAGAACGCCGCCGCCGAAGAGGCGTCACGCTCGACGCTGGCGTGACGGGCGGCCAGATAGCTGCCCGACGTGGTCATCGATTTCAGGTCGCCCTTGGTCGGGAATTGCGCCGAGTTGTCGGCGGTATGATCGGGTGTCTGGGCCGCAACCGAACCGGGCACTGCCAGCGCGGCGAAGGCGAGTGCGGCAAGGGTCCGGCGATTGAAACGAATGGAAAACATCAGGGTTTGCCTAGCTCCAGGGATTTCAAGGATCGTCTCGGATGCGAACCCAGCCGGCGGCATCAAGGCAAGCGACAATGCCGCGTTTGGCGTTGAACCGCAAGGATACGGGGTGGCGAATCGAATGGCAGGACGGCCGATGATCGCCGTTCCAACCGGCTTCCCGGCCGGCCCGGCCTGAAAACGCTTTCAGTGTGGCGGTATCGTGGCCGGCGGCCGCATTGGCGGCTACCGGCTCACGCAATCGTGGTCACATCGCCTCGTAGTTCGGACCGCCGCCGCCCTCCGGCGGAACCCAGGTGATGTTGCCGTTGGGGTCCTTCACGTCGCAGGTTTTGCAATGGACGCAATTCTGGGCGTTGATCTGGAAACGGGGACCTGAGGCCTCCTCGACCCATTCATAGACGCCGGCCGGGCAATAGCGGTTCGACGGACCGGCATAGACGTCGTGCTCGGACGTCTTCTGCAGGTTCATGTCGGCGACCTTGAGGTGAACCGGCTGGTCCTCTTCGTGGTTGGTGTTGGACAGGAACACTGACGAAAGCTTGTCGAACGATATCTTGCCGTCCGGCTTCGGATACGCGATCGGCGCATGCGCTTTTGCGGGATCGAGCGTCTTGCGGTCGGGCTTGGCGTGGGACTGGGTGCCGAACAGCGAGAAGCCGAGCGTGTTGCACCACATGTCGAAGCCGCTGAATGCCATGCCGATGGCGGTGCCGAACTTCGACAAGAACGGCTTGGCATTGCGGACCCGGTAAAGGTCCTTGCCGACCGCGGAGTCGCGCCATGAATTCTCGTAGTCGACCAGTTCGTCGTTGGCCCTGTTGGCACCGAGCGCGGCGGCGACGTGTTCGGCCGCCTGCATGCCGCTGCCCATCGCGTTGTGCACGCCCTTGATGCGCGGGACATTCACAAATCCTGCCGCACAGCCGACCAGCGCACCGCCGGCGAACGTCAGCCGCGGCACCGACTGGTAGCCGCCCTCGGTGATGGCGCGCGCGCCGTAGGCGAGCCGCTTGCCGCCTTCGAACAAGGTGCGGATCGAGGGGTGGGTCTTGAAGCGCTGGAATTCGTCGAACGGCGACAGATAGGGATCGTCGTAGTTCAGATGAACGACGAAACCCACCGCCACCAGATTGTCGTCATAGTGATAGAGGAACGAGCCGCCGCCAGTCGAATTGTTGAGCGGCCAGCCCAGCGTATGCTGGATCAGGCCCTTCCGGTGCTTCGCAGGATCGATCTGCCAGACTTCCTTGAGGCCGATGCCGAATTTAGGCGGCTCGCTGCCCGCGTCGAGCGAGAATTTCGCGATCAATTGCTTGGTCAGGCTGCCGCGGGCGCCTTCGGCGAACAGCGTGTATTTGCCGAGCAGTTCCATGCCACGGGTAAACGAGTCCTTGTGGGTGCCGTCCTTGGCGATGCCCATGTCGCCGGTGGCGATGCCGCGCACCGCGCCCTTGTCGTCGTACAGCACCTCAGTCGCAGCGAAGCCCGGATAGATCTCGACGCCGAGCGCTTCGGCTTTCCGGCCAAGCCAGCGGCAGACATTGCCGAGCGAGCCGATATAGCAATGATGATTGTTCATCAGCGGCGGCATCGCGATCGCCGGCAGCGGGATCGCCGATCCCGCTGTCATCCAGTAGAACTTGTCGGTCTTGACCTGCGTCTTCAGCGGGCAATCGGCATCCTCGCGCCAGTCCGGAACCAGTTTGTCGAGCGACACCGGATCGATCACCGCGCCGGACAGGATATGCGCGCCGACTTCGGAGCCCTTCTCCACCACGACGATACTGAGATCGGCGTTGAGCTGCTTCAGCCGGATCGCGGCCGCCAGGCCGGACGGCCCGGCGCCGACGATCACGACGTCGAATTCCATGGATTCGCGCGGGGGTAATTCTTCGGTGCTCATGATCTGGTCCCGGCCGGTTGAGAACGCCTCTAATTGTCCCCGTTGTTTCCGATTTTTAGCCGGAGAACAACACCCGAAATGCGTTTCACAACGGCGCAAGGCGGCCTAGATTGAGCGAGATGTCGCAGACCCCCGCCATGACGCCCGAGAGCGCACCTACCGTCCAGCAATTGCTGGCCTTTTATCTGGAGGCCGGGGTCGACTGTGCGCTGGCCGACGAGCCGGTCAATCGGCTGTCCGATCCGGATGTTGTGCCGGCCGGCCGCGAGGCGGCGTCGGCGCGGCCTGTCAGGACAATTCCTGCCGCTCCGGCGATGCCGGTGGCACGAACCGATGCGCCGGCCGCGCCGGAGGCCGCCATCCTGTCGGCGCGGGAAGCGGCGCGCACCGCGTCCTCGCTGGAGGCGCTGCGGGCGCTGATGGAGACATTCGACGGCTGCGCGCTGAAGTCGACCGCCACCCGCCTGGTATTCGCCGACGGCAATCCGCAGGCGCGCATCATGTTCGTCGGCGAGGCTCCCGGACGCGAGGAAGACATCGAGGGCCTGCCGTTCGTCGGCCGTTCCGGCAAATTGCTCGACCGCATGATCGCGGCGATCGGGCTCGACCGCTCCAGCGTCTACATCGCCAACGTCATTCCATGGCGGCCGCCCGGCAACCGCACGCCGACGCCGCAGGAAACGCAGATCTGCCTGCCCTTCATCCAGCGGCAAATCGAGCTGGTGAATCCGGACGTACTGGTGACGCTCGGCAATCCCTCGACCCAGACCCTGCTGTCGACGCGCGAGGGCATCATGAAAACCCGCGGGCGCTGGTTCGACTACGACACCGGCACGCGGACGATCCGCGCGCTCGCCACGTTCCATCCGGCCTATCTCCTGCGCTCGCCGTCCTACAAGCGGATGGCGTGGCAGGATTTGCGCGCTATCGCCAAGGCGCTGGAGCAGGCGAAGTCCTCATCCTGAGAAGCACGCGCGAGCGTGCGTCTCGAAGGATGAGAGATCCGGGCTCTCATGGTTCGAGACGGCGCAAGCGCGCCTCCTCACCATGAGGAATTTAGAGTGCTTACGGCCCCTTCGGCCGCACGATGGCCCAGCCGATCCGCAGCAGCGGCTGGCGTCCGGTCACCAGCCATTCGAACGCCCGCGGCACTTCCGGCACCAGGCCGGGAAAGCGTTGCGCGATGTCGGCGGGCGGCGTGCCCGATGTATCGGATGCGCGCCACACCACCACGCCGCCGGTTTCGTTGAATTTCGCCGGTGTCAGCCACGGCGTCCGTTGCGGCGCGGCATCGAGCAGCAGATGCGGACGCCCGGTATCCAGCGAAATCAGCGCCGCCAGTTGCGGATCGCCGGCCACCGCCCGCAGCCGCTGGTTGGTGCGCCGCTCAAAACTGTCGCCGAAAAAATGCGCGATCGCACGCGCAGGCAGCGAGGTCGCCACCTCGGTGCCGCCGGTCCAGGGCAGAAACAGCGTCGTCGCAGTTGCCGCGAACGCGGGCGCGAGGACGGCGAGCGCCCAGACCGTGCGCAGGACGCGCTGACGCCGCAGATGAACCAGGTCGCCGGTCGCGACGATCACGGCCAGTCCCGACATCATCAGCGCGACGCCGGCCCCGCCCGCGACGCCGTCGAGATTGAACAGGCCGGAGATCAGGCTTCCCGCCAGCGCAGGCGCGATGGCGAAGAAGTAAACGAAATTGCGCGCCAGCGGATCGACCGGCGGCCGATAGATGATCGGCGTCTCTTCCGGGTTGCGGTTGAGCCAGCCGGAGTTGAGCACCACCAGGACCAGGATGCCGGAAATCGCCAGCAGCAAGCCGCCGAGCAATTTGCCCCAGTGCAGCGCCCTGCCGCTGAGATCCGCAACCGCCGGCCATGGCGGCAATGCCAGCATGTCGGCGCGGATCAGCCAGACCAGCCAGGGCAGCGCCAGCACGACGATCACCAACAGCGCGAACAGCGGATCGAACGACATCAGCATGCGCCGTCCGCGGACGGTGGCGAGCGCAAAGCCTGCAATCAGCAGCAACAGGCCGATGGCGGCGGAGGTCGTCAGCAGCAAGAGTCCTGCCTCGATCGACCAGGCGAACCACGCGTTGCGCCGGTTCTGGCCGATCAACTGCCAGGAGTGCAGCAGCAGCAGCGCCCAGAGCGGACGCGCCAGCACCAGGGGACCGAACTCGGCGCCGGGCGAACTGAAGGCCGTGACCGTCAGCGTCAGCAAAATCGCGAGCACCGCCTGTTGTCCGCCGACAATGGCGCGCGCCAGCAGGAACAGTATCCAGAATGTCGCGACCGCGCAGAGCTGCGCCAGCAGATAGACGCCGAACATGTGGTTGCCGGCGGCGCGGAACGCGATATCGGCGAGCCAGAACGCCAGCGGCGGACCGAGATCGGTGCCGACCTGGTATTCCCGGCCGAAGGCCAGCATCGTCGCGAGGTCGCCGGGCGGGCTGCGATACAACAGCAGCGGCAGGATCAGCCACAACGCCGCCTGCAGCAGCACCACGAGCCACACCACCAGCCGCGGCCGGGCGCGGATCAGTTCGACAATCAGGGAGGTGAAACGCATGAAACGCCCGAAATGCCCGGCCCGCCGGCCCCGTTCGATCTCAAACGTTTGATAGAGCGCGCAAGGCGCCGACGCAACTGGCGCTAGATGGCGGCCGTAACCTCGGCGTCTGCGGGCGCTTCCCTCGTAAACAGATCGCGTTCGACGGTCGAGGGGTGATGCTTTTCCCGCGCGGCCACGACGGGGGCGAAGAAACGGCGGTGATGGACGCTCGGTCCGAGCCGGTCCAGCGCCTCGAGATGCTCGGGCACGGCATAGCCCTTGTGGGATTCGAAACCATAGCCCGGGCAATCCTGCGCCAGCGCGCACATCAGCCGGTCGCGCGTCACTTTGGCGACGATCGACGCCGCCGCGATCGACAGCACCAGCCCGTCACCGCCGATCACGGCGGAGCATTCGCAGGCGACGTCGAGCCGGTCGCGGCCGTCGACGAATACATGCTGCGGCATCTCCGGCAACGCCTGCACCGCGCGCTTGAGCGCCCACAGCGAGGCGCGCAGGATATTGTCGCGATCAATCCGCGCCGGTGAACCGAACGCGACCGCAATCGATGCGGTGGCGCAAATTTCCTCGAACAGTTCCTCGCGGCGTTCCGCCGTCAGCCGCTTGGAATCGTCGATGCCCTTGGGAATCCGCTTCGGGTCGAGCACCACGGCGGCGGCCACCACCGGGCCCGCCAGCGGGCCGCGCCCGGCCTCGTCGCAGCCGGCGATTGGCCAGACGCCACGCTTGATCAGCGCGCGCTCGCGCCGAAAGCTCGGCGGCGCCACGGCAATCGCGCCCTTCGGCGGCTTAGCCTCGTCTTTCCCGGATTTGTCGCGACTCATGCCGGGATCGTGGCCACAGCGAGCCCGGCGACGCAACCGGGAACTCCGGGAAATTCCCGCTATTCAGTCGCGGCGCCATAGCGTTTTCGGGCGTAGGCACCGGTTCGCGTAAAGAAAACGCGTCAAGACAAAAGTCTAATCCGGCAAATGAACCCGCCGGTCATCACCGACCTCGATGCCGGGCGCGACCACCACTTCCCAGGGATGATTGTCGGGATCGGCAAAATATCCGGAATAACCGCCGTAATCGGTCGCGTGCGCCGGTTTCAGCAGCGAAGCCCCCTTTGAGATCGCGAAATCCAGCACGGCGTCGACCTCTTCGCGCGTACTGCAATTCCATGCCAGCGTCATGCCGCGAAACCCTCGCGGCCGCGGGTCCTGCGGCAGCGTGACGTCCTGCGCCAGCTGATCCCACGGAAACAGCCCGAGCGCGGTACCGCCGGTTTCGAAGAACGCGACGGCTTCGCCTGACGCGCCAAGCTTTCGCGTGAAGCCGAGCGCTTCGTAAAATGCGATGCTGGCGCGCATATGGCTGACGCCGAGGGTGATCATGGTCAGCCGCGGGATCGGGGTCGGTAGTTTCGTATTCATGCCACTTCCTTCTCCGTCATTGCCTGCGACAAACGCGAAGCGTTTGCGCAAGGGAGCAAAGCGACGAAGCAATCCATCCTTGCTTGGCAAGCGATGGATTGCTTCGCTTACGCTCGCAATGACGGCTGCTAAAACAAACTCAATTGCTGCCCGCTGCTCTTCGGCCGCGCGAAATGATCTGATGTCAGTTTCGAGCGCCGCTTGTTGAGCCCGAGCTTCTCGCAGGCTATCTCGAACCGGCGTCCAATCATCCATGCCATCGGCCCGGTGCCCTTCATCCGCGTTCCCCACTGCGAATCGTAATCGCGGCCGCCGCGCATGTCGCGGATCAGCGTGAAGACGTGGCGGTAGCGGTCGGGATAATTCGCCATCAGCCATTCGCGGAACAGGTCGCGCACCTCAAGCGGCAGCCGCAGCAGTATATAGCTCGCTTCCTTGACGCCGGCATGCGCCGCGGCATCGAGAATGCGCTCGATCTCGGAATCGTTCAGCGCGGGGATCACGGGCGCCACCATCACCGTGGTCGGAATTCCCGCCTCCGACAATTGCCGCAGCGCTTCCAGCCGCTTTGCCGGCGTCGAGGCCCGCGGCTCCATGGTGCGCGCGAGCTGGGGATCGAGGCTCGTTACCGACAATGCGACCTTGGCGAGGTTGCGCTTCGCCATCCGCGCCAGAATATCGATGTCGCGGGTCACCAGCGCCGATTTGGTGACGATGCCGACCGGGTGGCCCGCTCGTTCCAGCACTTCGAGAATGCCGCGCATGATCTTCCGTTCGCGCTCGATCGGCTGATAGGGATCGGTGTTGGTGCCGATCGCGATCATGCGCGGTTCGTAGTCCGGCGCCGCCAGTTCCTTTTCCAGCAGCTGCGGCGCGTCGGGCTTGGCGAACAGTTTCGATTCGAAGTCGAGGCCAGGCGACAGGCCGAGATAGGCGTGGGTCGGCCGCGCGAAGCAGTAGACGCAGCCATGCTCGCAACCGCGGTAGGGGTTGATCGAACGGTCGAAGCCGATATCGGGCGAGTCGTTACGTGTGATGACCTTGCGCGCGGTATCGAGCGCAACCGTGGTCTTGAACGGCGGCAATTCATCGAGGCTCTGCCAGCCATCGTCGAAGGCTATCCGCGCCTCGGCCTCGAAGCGGCCGCTGGCGTTGGATTGCGCGCCGCGGCCACGGCGCCGTTCGCGTTCGATCGCGACTGCGAGTTCGGGAAAGGGAGAAGGTGCACCCGCCGGCTCGGAGGGCGCCGTGACCGGCGGGTGCTTGAGGGCATGTGAGGATGCTCGGCTCATGATCGGAACATAGCACGCATTGAGAACAAAGCAAGAACATGAATTTCGAAATCCACAGATGGCGAAACCGCCCGCCCTGCCGCAAAAAACTGCACCGCGAAGGCTGATTTGATTGTGACAAGGTGCTAACAATTCGGCGTTTTTCACCGTTTTGAGCCAGCGAAGCCTCATTCATGCTGAGCGTGATCATTCCGACCGAGGGCGTCGAACAGCAGGCCGTCGCGACCCTTGCGGCGCTGGTGCCCGGCGCCGCCGCAGGCATCGTTCGCGAGGTGCTGCTGGTCGACCGCTCCGGCACCGGCGTGATCGAGCGCGTGGCCGACGTCGCCGGCTGCCGCTTCCTGGCTTTCGAGGGATCCCGCGCAGCGGCGCTGGCCGCAGGCGCCCGGCAGGCCCGCTCGCCCTGGCTGATGTTCCTGCATGCCGGCGCGGTGCTGGACGGAGGCTGGATCGAGGAGACCACCCAGTTCATCCAGGGCGTCTCCTCGAGCGGCCGCCCCCGCGCCGGGATCTTCCGCTATGCGCGCTCGCCCTATGCCGACACCCGCTGGCGCGACGGCTTCAAATTCGTGGCCCGGATGATCACGGGGCCGTCGGCGGAACAGGGGCTGCTGATCGCCCGGGACCATTACGACCGGCTCGGCGGCTACGCGCCGGACGCCCGCCGCTCCGAGGCCCGGCTGTTGCGCCAACTTGGCCGCTCCTCTCGCACCCAGCTGCGTAGCCGGATCATGGTCGTCGCCTGAACATCCTGGACCCGGGAGGGCCCGGACCAAAAATCGCGAAAACAACCCCATGCAAAGTAGAACTGGCAGGGCTGACACCGCGATATACTTGCCAAAGTCAAATAATTAATTGATAATGGCAAGTATCGAGGTGTGTGATGTCCCCAAACGATTTCGACGGCCAGGTCGCTGCGATCCGCGGTTTCAGCCGCTTCTACACCCGCAAGCTCGGCATCATCGAGCCGAAGCTGCTGCATAGTTCTTTCACCCTGCAGGAGGCGCGCATCCTCTACGAGATCGCGCATCGCCCCGCCTGCACCGCAACCGACTTGACCCGCGACCTCGGCCTCGATCCCGGCTTCCTGAGCCGGACCCTGCAGGGGCTGCAGCGCCGTCAGATCGTGACGCGAAAGCCGTCGAAGGATGACGGCCGGGTCAACGAGCTCTCGCTGACCGCCAAGGGCCGCACCGCGCAAGCCGAACTCGAACGCCGCGCGCGCGAGGAGGTCGGCACACTGCTCGCGGGACTGGATGCCGCGCAGCGCGCGGCCATCGTGGGCGCGATGACCACGATCGAGCAGACGCTGGAGCGGCCCGCGGAAAAGCCGGCCGTCTTCATCCTGCGCAGCCACCGTCCCGGCGACATCGGCTGGGTGATCTCCAGCCAGGCACAGGCCTATGCCGAGGAATATGGCTGGGACATCAGTTACGAGGCCCTGGTCGCCGAGATCTGTGCGCAGTTCATCAGGAGCTATGATCCCTCGCGCGAGCATTGCTGGATCGCCGAGGCAAGCGGCGAGCGCCTCGGCTCGGTCTTCCTGGTGAACGGCGGCGATGACGTCGCCAAGCTGCGGCTATTGCTGGTGGAGAAAGAAGCGCGCGGACTCGGCGTCGGCCGCGCGCTCGTCGAGCAATGCGTCCGCTCGGCGCGCGAGAAGGGCTACCAGGAGATGACGCTGTGGACGCAGAGCATCCTGGTCGCCGCGCGCGGCATCTATCAGGCCGTGGGTTTCCGTCGCGTCAAGGAAGAGCCGCACCACAGCTTTGGCGTCGATCTCGTCGGCGAGACCTGGGAGATGAAGCTGTAGCTTCCAACCCGTCATTCCGGGGCGGCTCGCAGAGCCGAACCCGGAATCTCGAGATTCTCCGATGTGCAGTGCACATCTGAGGTCTGATCCTTCGGACCATCCCGGAATGACAGAGCTCGTTAAACCGACGCGCCCTTGGCCTTCGGCCGCCGCAGATGCTCGTCCAGCCGCGGCATGATCTCCACGAAATTGCAAGGACGCGTGCGGTAATCGAGCTGCGGGGCCAATATGCCGTCCCAGCCGTCGCGGCAGGCGCCCGGCGATCCCGGCAGGCAGAAGATATAGGTGGCGCCGGCGACGCCCGCGGTGGCGCGGCTCTGGATCGTCGAGGTGCCGATCTTGGCGTGGCTCAGCATGTGAAAGGCGATGGAAAAGCCATCCATCCGCTTCTCGAACAAGGGCTCGATCGCCTCCGGCGTGACGTCGCGGCCGGTGAAGCCGGTGCCGCCGGTGGTGATGATGACGTCAATGCCGGGATCGGCGATCCATCGCCTGACGATGCCGCGGATCGCCTCGACGTCGTCGGTCGTGATCTCGCGCGCCGCCAGCCTGTGACCGGCCGCGGTCAACCGGTCCGCCAGCGTGGTCCCGGACTTGTCATCCGCCAGCGACCGGGTGTCGGAAACCGTCAGCACCGCGATGTTGAGCGGGATGAATTGTTTTGTTTCGCCGATCGAGGACATTCGCGAGCTCTCATCCGTCATTCCGGACAGGCCACGAAGTGGACTGATCCGGAATCTCTTTAACACCAGATTCCGGGTTCGCGTCATCCAAGTCGGCTGTCGCCGACTTGGACAATGTTATTGCCGAACTCGGGTAGACCCGAGTTCGGTTGGCGCGCCCCGGAATGACGCATCCGTTACAGCGCTCCCGCCGCGAACGTATTGCAGGCCTGCACCGTACCCTGCTGGTAGCCGGTCATGAACCACTTCTTTCGTTGCGCGGCGGAGCCGTGGGTGAAGGAATCCGGCACCACCCTGCCGGTGGCCTGCCGCTGCAGCGTATCGTCGCCGATCGCGGACGCCGTGGTCAGCGCCGCATCGATGTCGCCGGCTTCCAGGAAGCCCGGACGTTTCTTTTCCTCGCGGTTGACCCAGACGCCGGACAGGCAATCGGCCTGCAGCTCGACCTTGACCTGCAGCGCATTGGCTTCCGCCTTGTTGCCGGCCTGGTCCTGCAGCCGCGTCACGCGCGGCAAGATGCCGAGCAGGTTCTGGATGTGGTGTCCCGCTTCATGGGCGACGATGTAGGCCGCGGTGAATTTGCAGGCGTTGCCCGAGCAGCCGCGGAACCTGGTCTCGACCTGGCGGAAGAATGCCGTGTCGAGAAAGATCTGCCTGTCGGGCGGGCAGTAAAACGGCCCCATCGCCGACTGCGCCATGCCGCAGCGCCCGCCATTGGTGGCGTTGCGGAACAGCACGATGCGCGGGCCCTTGTAGGCTTGCCCGCCGGCCTTGAAGATTTCGTCCCAGCGATCGTCGATCTCGCCGAGCACGCCGGCGATCATGCTGCCCATCTCATCGGTCGGCGCGCCGGTTTTCGCCGGACCGGACCTGCGATCGCTTTGATAGCTCGGCGCCTGGCCGCCGCCGGTGAGAATTTCCGCGCCGCCGATCAGTATTCTCGGATCGATACCGAAGGCGTAGCCGAGAAGGCCGAGCACGATGACGGTGCCGATGCCGAGCCCGCCGCCGCCCATCGGCAGGCCGAAGCCGCCGCCACCGCCGCCCATTCCGCCGCCGTCGTCGCCGCGACGGTCCTCGATGTCGTCGCTGCGGCGGAAATCATCGTAACGCATGGCGGTTTTTCCTCATTCCGGCCTGCCGGCGGCGAACCCGCCGGTCCCAGACGCGGCAGACGTAGAATTTCCATTCCGTTAATCAATAACCCGCCCGGCAATTATTGCCTAGTGGGACAGGGCCGCACACCGCCGCTCAATCTCGAGCGAAGCCATTATCGATTAAGTCGATTTTTACTTTGCCCGGTCAATGTATCGCCAGTCGGTTGTTTAGTCCCGCGTCGCCGACAGCGTCGCCTGAGTCAGAGTAATTGAGTCATGGTTGTGTCGCGTCGCGGGGCGTCTGCAAGGGCGCCCCGCACTAAATTCGAGTCCCCGTCGAGTGCTCGTATCGTCGTCGGCGATTGCGTCGCCGAGATGTCGAAGCTTCCGTCAGGCTCCGTCGATCTGGTGTTCGCAGATCCGCCTTACAACCTGCAGCTCAAGGGCGACCTCAAGCGTCCCGACGAGTCGCATGTCGACGCCGTCAACAACGATTGGGACAAGTTCTCCTCCTTCGCCGCCTATGACGATTTCACCCGCGCCTGGCTGCTCGCCTGCCGCCGCGTCATGAAACCGTCGGCGACGCTGTGGGTGATCGGCTCCTACCACAACATTTTCCGCGTCGGCGCGATCATGCAGGACTTGGGATTCTGGGTTCTCAACGACATCGTCTGGCGCAAGACCAATCCGATGCCGAATTTCCGCGGCCGCCGCTTCACCAATGCGCACGAGACCATGATCTGGGCCGCGCGCGACGAGAAGGCCAAGGGCTATACCTTCAACTACGAGGCCCTGAAGGCCGCCAACGAGGACGTGCAGGCGCGTTCCGACTGGCTGATTCCGCTGTGCACCGGCGAGGAACGCCTCAAGGGTTCGGACGGCAAGAAGGTTCACCCGACGCAGAAGCCGGAAGGCCTGCTGGCGCGGGTGCTGCTGTCGTCCTCGAAGCCCGGCGATCTCGTGATCGACCCGTTCAACGGCACCGGCACCACGGGCGCCGTGGCAAAGCGTCTCGGCCGCCGCTACATCGGCTTCGAGCGCGACCAGACCTATGCCACCGCGGCCGAAGCGCGCATTGCCGCCGTCGAACCGCTGCCGGAAGCAACACTGGCGCCATTCATGACCGCGCGCGACGCCCCGCGCGTGGCGTTTTCCGAACTGATCGAGCGCGGCATGATTTCGCCCGGCACCAGACTGGTCGATTCCAAAAAGCGCCACGGTGCGCTGGTCCGCGCCGACGGCGCCATCATGCTGGGCGACAAGGTCGGCTCGATCCACCGCATCGGCGCGGTGGCGCAGGGCTCCGGCGCCTGCAACGGCTGGACCTTCTGGCACGTCGAGACCAACAAGGGCCTCAAGCTGATCGACGAGCTGCGCGCCGAAATCCGCTCCGGGATGGCGGCGGGCTAGTTCGCCCGGACGCCCGATTGGTCCCGCTGCGGCTCAAGCCGCCCGCGCAAGCCCGCTACGCCGCGCGAGACCCGGTCTGATCGACCAGGGTTCCCCTGGCATGATCCAGATAGGTCCTGATCTCCTGCGTCAGCAGGCCGGATTGCGACGAAAGGTTGCCCGACGCGGCCGTGGTCGATGTCGCAAGTTGCTCGGTACTGGCAGCGATCTGCGCCAGCGCCTGAATATTGGCGGCGATCTCGCCGACTACCGCGAACGCGCTGTCGATATTGCGCGCGATGTCGGCCGTCGCATGCGCCTGTGCTTCGGACGTCCCGGCGACCTTGCCGGTAATATCGTTCACTTCCGCGATCACGGAGCCGATTTCGGTGATCGAGACGCCGACGCGGTCGGCGGCGGACTGCACCTGTCCGACCTGCGCCTCGATTTCGGCGGTAAAATTCGCGGTCTGGGTCGCCAGCGCCTTGACCTCGTGGGCGACGACGGCGAAGCCGCGCCCAGCATCGCCCGCCCGCGCCGCCTCGATCGTCGCATTCAGCGCCAGAAGGTTGGTCTGGCTGGCGATCGCGTTGATCGACTTGACCACCTCGCTGATGCGCGCGGCGACATCCTTCAACACATCGACGCTGCCGGCGGCGTCGGCCACGCGCTCGCCGGCGCGTCCGGCGATTTCCACGGAACGCTGAATGTCGGCGCCGACGTCGCGTGCATTCGAGGACAGTCCCGCCGTCGCCGACGCGACCGACTGCATGTTGGAAGCCGCCTGTTCGGACGCCGCGGCAATCGAGGTTATGCGTTCGCGCGTGGTCGATGCGCCGGTGCGCAGATCGCCGGCGGTCCCGCCCATTGCCGCGGCTCCGTCGTCCAGCGCGGAGACGATCGAACTGACGCTGCCTTCCAGCTCGGCGGTCTGGCGCTCGAATTGCCTGATGCGGGCTTCAATGCTGACGGTGGCGCTATTGATGGTGTTGGCGCCCTGCAGCAGCGCACCATGAAGCCCGCCGGGCAGGATACGCCGGAAGTATCTGTTGTGATGCACGGCGTCCATCGCCGCAGTCGCCTCACGGACGAACGCATCGCAGCCGTCGATCATGTCGTTGACCAGCCCGAGCAGCTCGGCCATGCCGTCATTTTCCGGAATCGAAAGAATGCGCGCTTCGAAGTCGCCTGCGGCAATCCGCTCGCAAACCTCCTTCGCCTGCCGCGTCAGGCGCACGGTCCGGACGATCCAGAACATCGCCAGCCCCAAAGCGGCCATCGCGATGGCCTGCACTCCCAGCGCCGCGGCCAGGTAGCCGGACAGATGCAGAGCCGATGCGACGACCGATCCGCAAATCGCAACCGCGATGCTAAGCAGCGCTTTTGAGAGAGAATATAAGTTCTTCATAGGAGACTTTCTGCGAGGCGACGAAATCGGCCAGCGCCTTGTATCCGGCCGCGACCGCGTCTTTTCCGTTCGCGTGAGCGCGCTCGATCTTCAGCACTTCGGCATAGAGCGGCATGATCGCCGTCTCGAGCACCGCGCGGTCGGGAACCCGGCGGTTGGAGTGGTAACCGGTCATCGTGCCCTGGGCGTCGAACGACGGCGTCACATGGGCAAAGACCCAATAGTGATCGCCGTTGCTGGCCATGTTCTTGACGAAGGCGAATATCTCGCGGCGATCCTCGATGGTGTCCCACAGCAGGCGAAACACGCTGCGCGGCATATCGGGATGTCTCACGATGCTGTGCGGCTGACCGATCAACTGGGACGCGCGATAGCCGGCGACCCTGCAGAACACGCTGTTGGCGTAGGTCAGGCGACCCTTCAGATCTGTCTTCGAGACGATCAGCTCGGATGCCGAAAAAAAGATCTCGCGACCGCTCGGACTGACATGATGGGCCATCTTTGGCTTTCGATATCGCAATCATCAATGAATGCGCGCACCAAGAGCCCTAGAAACTTTGCCTGAATATTTCCTTAAGCTTCGGCAGTTCGACGGCAAAATCGCCGCAACCCAGCCATGCATATGCGACTCGATGGCCACGACATGTCGTCACGGCGAAACTTGAACGCAGGGCCAGTTCACGAACTCGTCGGTTGCGCATTCCGGAGAATTTGAGCATGGACACGACGTCCGCGGCATCGTCGCCGCGTTCCGGTCTTTCGCGACTAAAGAGCAACCAAAGGAGTCTTTCATGCTCAAATTCTACTTCAACGGATCGCCGAACCCGACCAAGGTTGCGCTCTTTCTCGAGGAAGCCGGCATCCCCTATCAGCCTGTCCCCGTCGACACCCGTGCCGGCGACCAGTTCAAGCCGGAATACCTCGCCGTCAATCCGAACGCCAAGGTGCCCGCCATCGACGACGGCGGCGTCAAGGTGTTCGACAGCAACGCCATCCTGCTCTATCTCGCCGAAAAGACCGGCAAGTTTCTGCCTGCGAATACGCCGGCCAACCGCGCCGAACTGCTGTCCTGGCTGATGTTTGTTGCCACCGGCGTCGGACCGTTCAGCGGCCAGGCCGTCCACTTCAGGCATTTCGCGCCGGAAAAGGTCGATTACGCCCATAACCGCTATCAGTTCGAGGCGCAGCGGCATTTCTCCATTCTCAACGACCATCTGGTCAAGCGCCGCTATATGGTCGGCGACACCTACACCATCGTCGACATGGACGTATGGGGCTGGGCCCGCATGATCCCGTTCATCATGGGCGAGGAAGCCTTCGCGAAATATCCCAATGTCAAGCGGCTGGTCGATGAAATCTCGGCACGGCCGGCGGCGAAGAAAGCGATCGCCTTGAAGGACAACTTCAAGTTCAAGGCGGAAATGGATGACGAGGCGCGCCGCAACATGTTCAGGCATCTTGCGGTGAAGGCCGCCTGATCGGCATAGCCACTGTCATTCCGGGACACGCGCGCACGCGCGTGGACCCGGAATCCGGAAGATCGAAGCGCGAGATTCCCCAACGCGCCAATTGGCGCGCCGGGGAATGACGCGAGCGAGCTCAACCCGCGGCTAGCTTGCGCTCTGCCGGAAACGGCCCGAGCACGCGTTCGACCAGCGCGGAATCGCAGTATTCCTTGATCTGCCTGATCCTGCCGTTCTCGACGCGCCAGACCATGCAATACTGGTTGTCGTAGCGCGGACCCGCCTTGGTGACGTTGTCGCCGCGGGCCTCGACCACGACATAATCTCCCTCGGCGATGAAATTGAACGCGACCGTCCGCGGCCGCACCGCAAGGAACGAGCGGAGATGGCCCATCAGGCCGTTCAGGATCGCCTCCCGCCCCTTGAATTCATGCGACCATGAATACTGGCCGGTGACGATCCAGCAGGCATCGTCGGCGAGATTGTCCGCGAAGGTGGTCCCGCTGCGATTGGCGGAATCCTCATAGACCTGTTGTACGAGTTTCTTGTTGGCTGCTGCACTCATGACGGCTCTCCATTGGTTGGCTGTGGCCAATCATGGCGCCCCGCATGACATTCTCCCAATCGATACTGAATATGATATATATTCATTTCATGAATTTGAACTCGCTTGACCTCAATCTGCTGGTCGCGCTCGAGGCGCTGCTGAAGGAAGCCAGTGTCAGCCGCGCGGCGATGCGGATCGGGCTGTCGCAGCCGGCCACCAGCCACGCCTTGCAGCGGCTGCGCGACCTCGTGGGCGATCCCCTGCTGGTACGATCGGGCGCGCGCATGGAGCTGACGCCGCGGGCGCAGGCCTTGCGCGGACCATTGGCGCAGGTGCTCGACCAGGTGCGCGGGCTGTTCATCCCGGACGATTTCGATGCCGCCAGCAGCGAGCGACACTTCCGCCTGATGATGCCGGACCTCGCGGTCGAACTGTTGATGCCGCCGCTGATGGAGAAGGTCACCAAGGCCGCGCCGAACGTAACCATCGACGTGGTGCCGTGGCGGGGACCGGCGATCTTCACCGCCGAATTCGCCCGCACCATCGACCTCGTGATCTCGATCGGCGACGCGTTCGGCGGATTTCACCGCCAGCGGCTCTACACCGACAGCGACGCGCTCGCGGTGCGGCGCGGCCACCCTGTTGGAACAAAACTGAAGCGGCGCGACGCGTTCCTGGACGCGCGGCATGTCGCCGTTGTCATCCGCGGCCAGAGCGAAGACCTGATCGACGGCTGGCTGCGGGCCAAGGGCATCGAACGGCGGATCGCGCTGGTGGTATCAGGCTATATCGAGGCGCTGCACGTCACCGCGCGCACCGATCTCGTCGCCTTCGTGCCGCGCCGCCTGATCGGAGCGCTCGCCAAGCAATTGTCGCTGATATCGGTGACGCCGCCGCTCGATCCCGGGATCGACGAGCAGTTCATGTTCTACCCGACCCGCGCCCAGATGGACCCCGGCTCGATCTGGCTGCGCAACATCATGCTCGGGATCGGCCGCGAGATGGAGCGCGAGAAGCGGAAGGCGGCGTAGGGTTCACCGCTTTATCAACGTCATTGCGAGCGAAGCGAAGCAATCCATACTGCAGCCCGCGGAAAAATAGATTGCTTCGTCGCGAGCCTGTCATCGGGCGCGCGTTCGCGCGACCCGTTGGCTCCTCGCAATGACGCAGAATTTCCTGATTAGGCCTTCTCCTCGGCCAGCACTTTTTGCACCGCCGCCCGCTCCGACATCCGCTTGCGGTGATCCGCCACCTTCGGCAGATCAGCGAGATCGACGCTGTCGCCCTCGAGCCACAGCGCGATCGTAAACAGATAGGGATCGCAGATCGTATACTGCTCGCCCATCACCCACGGCCCTTTCAGCATGTCGCGCTCGATCAGCGCGAAACTGGCGCCCATGGTCTCCGGCACCTTGAGCTTCATGTCGGCGAAGGAGGATTCTTCGGTGGCCCAGCGGTGGCCACGCATCTTGTGGGCATGCGCCACATGCACCGTCGAACACAGATAGCTGTTGAAGGACTGCGCCTGGGCAAAGGCGAAGGCGTCATCGAACGGCGCCAGCCTGGCCTGCGGAAAGCTCTGCGCGATGAAGGCGAGCATCGCCGGCGTCTCGGTCAGGATGCCGCGATCCGTCACCAGCGCCGGCACGCGCCCCTTGGGATTGACCTTGAGATATTCCGGGCTGTTCTGCTGGTTGCTTTTGAAATCGAGCCGCTCGGTCGTGTAGGCGGCGCCGGCCTCCTCCAGGGCGATATGCGAAGCGAGCGCGCAAGTGCCGGGGGCATAATAGAGTTTGAACATGTTAATCCTCTTGGCCGGAGCCGGACGTTAGCGGCACGCCGTTGAACGGTCCACCCCGGCCGGCCAGCCTCTTTCGCAGTTGCCCCCTGCCCTCCCGCATGCCATGACGCCCCCCGGTAACAGGGGCGTAATCATGACGGTTCTCATCGCCGGCGGCGGCATCGGCGGGCTGACGCTAGCCCTCAGCCTGCATCAAATCGGCGTTCCCGCCAAAGTCTTCGAGAGCGTGTCCGAACTGAAGCCGCTCGGGGTCGGCATCAACGTGCTGCCACATGCCGTGCGCGAACTGGTCGAACTCGGCCTGCTCGACAAGCTCGATGCGTCAGGCGTGCGCACCAAGGAACTCGCGTATTTTTCCAAGCACGGCAAGCCGATCTGGAGCGAGCCGCGCGGCATCGAGGCCGGCTACAGATGGCCGCAATTCTCGATCCATCGCGGCACGCTGCAGCAGATCCTGCTCGACGCCGCGACCGAACGGTTAGGGCCTGCGAACATCCTCACCAGCCATCATCTCAATGGCTGGACCGAGACGCCGGACGGCGTCCGCGCCGACTTCATCGACAAGGCCACCGGCAAGCCGGCCGGCAGCCATGACGGCGCGATCCTGATCGCAGCCGACGGCATCCACTCCGCGATCCGCGAAAAGCTCTATCCGCAGGAAGGTCCGCCGATCTGGAACGGACGCATCCTGTGGCGCGGCGTCACCGCGTCGGACGCGTTTCTCTCCGGCCGCACCATGATCATGGCCGGCCACGAGATCCTGAAATTCGTCTGCTATCCGATTTCCAAGCAGGCCGACGCATCCGGCAAATACCAGATCAACTGGGTCGCCGAGCGGCACATGCCGCCGACCTACCAATGGCGGCGGGAGGACTACAACCGCACCGCCAGGCTGGAGGAATTCCTGCCGTGGTTTGCGGACTGGAAGTTCGACTGGCTCGACGTGCCCGGCCTGATCCGCAACTGCTCGCACGCCTACGAGTATCCGCTGGTCGACCGCGATCCGATCCCGCAATGGACGTTCGGCCGCGTCACCTTGATGGGCGACGCCGCGCATCCGATGTACCCGATCGGCTCCAACGGCGCCTCGCAGGCGATTCTCGATGCCCGCGTGCTGACCCGCGAAATTCTGGCGCAAGGCCCTACCAACGCCGCGCTGCTCGCCTATGAGGCCGAGCGGCGGCCCGCGACCACCGATCTCGTCCTGCTCAACCGGCGCAACGGGCCCGAGCAGGTGATGCAGCTGGTCGAGGAGCGCGCGCCCGACGGCTACAACGTCGTCACCGACGTATTGTCGCTGAAGGAACTGGAAGACATCGCCGCCAATTACAAGCGCGTCGCCGGCTTCCAGGTCGAGGGCCTCAACGCCAAGCCGCCGATCGTGACGGTGCCCGCCGGGGCGACCCGGGCCAGCGCGGTCTAGACGATTCCACCGGCGGCCACCTCGAGGTGCTCGCGCCTGATGGCCTTGGCGGCCTCGACCAGCCGCGCGCTCGCGGTTGAAGTCGCGAGCACGGTGCCGTCCCCGGCCATCAACCTGCCCTCGACGAACGCGACGGTCTTGCCGAGTTGCGTCACGCTCGCCTCGCCGACGATCGGCCCCGGTTTGGCCGGGGCGAGGAAATTGACGGTCATGGTGATGGTCGCGGTGTAGAGCCTGCCCTCGGTCATGTTGAAGACCGCCGGCCCCATGGTGTCATCGAGCATGGCGGAGAGGATGCCGCCCTGGACGAAACCGGCGGGATTGCAGAACTCTTTCTTGCCGTCAAAGCCGATCCGCACCCACCCCTCGCTGGGGCGCGCATCGAGCAGGTGCCAGCCGAGCAGCTTCGAGGACGGCGGGGCGGTGAGATGGTCGAGTGCGGTTGCGATCATGGGAGCCTCCGTTTGGCTCCGTCCTAACGCAGGCCTGCTGACAGCATGGTGTCAGCAGGATGCACTCTTTAGGTTCGAACCTCGCCTTGTGATCCGTGCCGATGCCAGCCTATCGTTGCGGCCATGGGAAAAATGCCGGCACCAACACCGCATCGATACAAGAACCGAAGCAAGGTCTGGCTCTATGATGGACCAGGCGGCTGGCATTTCGTCACGCTGTCCGGCAAGCAATCAAGCGAGATCGCCTTTCTCGCAGCACATTCCAAGAGCGCGTGGGGCTCGATCCGTGTGATCGCGACGGTCGGCCGAACGAGTTGGAAAACGTCGATCTTCCCGGACAAGAAATGCGGGGCCTACCTCCTCCCTCTCAAGGCCGCGGTCCGGATCAAGGAGAAAATCGCGACGGGCGATACCGTCGCGGTTACGATCGAACTCCAGGCGTAGCACCGCCCCGATGATTGCGATCCGCGTGCGGCGATCGATCGCCCAGCCCGTGCGCGATCACCTTGCGCATGACATTGGGCAGCGCCTCGTCGTCCAGCGTCGCAACCGGCACCCAGCGCATGCCCGCAGGTGCCCGCGCGCGCGCCGGCGCCGCGGCGGTGTAGACCGCCAGTTCCAGCGGAAAATGCGTGAAGACATGGGTGACCACCCCTGCCTTGCGATGCCAGCGCGCGATGCCTTTCAGCTCGGGCGCCTGCTTCAGCGCCGTCCTGTCGTCCTGCGCAGCGCGCCAGTCCGAGCCCGGCACCTCGGTCATGCCGCCGAGCAGGCCTTTTTCGGGGCGGGTGCGGACCAGCAGCCGATCGCCGCGCGTGACGACGAAGGCCGCGCCCCGGCGCAGCGCCCCGGCCTTCTTCGGCGCCTTGCGCGGAAAGCTCTCCTGATCGCCGCGCACACGCGCCGCGCAGTCGTCGTTCAACGGGCATAATGCGCAGGCCGGCTTCTTCGGCGTGCAGATCGAGGAACCGAGATCCATCAGCGCCTGCGCGCTATCCCCGGCACGAGAATTCTCGCCGCCGCCGCGCGACTCCATTTCGTCCGCTCCAAGCAGCGTCGCCGCCAATTTCTGGATCAGCGGCTTGGCCTGCGGCAGCGGCTCCTCGACTGTGAACAGCCGCGACACCACGCGCTCGATATTGCCGTCGACCGGCATGGTCCTGCGGCCGAAGGCGATCGCCGATATCGCCGCCGCGGTGTAAGGCCCGATGCCCGGCAATGATCGCAAACCTTGTTCGGTATCGGGAAACGCACCGCCGTGATCGCGCAGCACCGTCACCGCGCAGGCGTGCAGATTGCGCGCGCGGGAATAATAGCCGAGCCCGGCCCACATCCGCAGCACCTCGTCCAGCGACGCGCTTCCGAGCGCCGCGATATCGGGCCAGCGCGCCAGGAATTTCTCGAAATACGGCCCGACGGTCTTGACGCCGGTCTGCTGCAGCATGATTTCCGACAGCCAGACGGAATAGGGATCGGCGCGCTCGCCCGCCGGCGGCCGCCACGGCAGCCGGCGGCGATGGCGGTCGTACCATTCGAGCAGCCGCATGGGACGGCCGGCTGCCTCATTCGCCACCGGCTGATTTTTCGTTTTCGCGCTGGCCAGGGAATTCATGAGGACAGCTTTAGTACGGAGCCACTGGTTTCTCCACGTCATGCCCGCGCTTGTCGCGGGCATCCACGTCTTTCTTCCTGTCGTCGCTCAAAGACGTGGATGGCCGGGTCATCTAGCGCGAAGACGCGCTTCGCGCTTTTGCCCGGCCATGACGGCGAGTGAGTTCCGCCCCCGCCATTCACGGTGCTATAAGACCCCATGGCACGCCTATCAAAACCCGGCCCGATCAGCGCCAAGCCGTTGTCCGTCCTGCTCAGCGACGTGTTTTCCGACGCCTATGCCAAGCAGGGGTTTGCGGCGCGCGAACTGGTGACGCGCTGGTCGGAAATCGCCGGCCCCGAGGTCGCGGCCCATTCCGAGCCACTGAAAATCCAGTGGCCGCGGCCGGTGGAGGGGCAACCGCAGGAACCGGCGACGCTGGTGCTGCGCGTGGAGGGCCCGATGGCCCTGGAAATCCAGCACGCCTCCGACGTCATCCTGCAGCGGGTCAACCGCTTCTTCGGCTGGAGCGCGGTGGGGCGGCTGGCGCTGCGGCAGGCGCCGTTGTCCCGCCGGGACCGGCCCAGGGCCCCCCGCGCCCCGGACCCCGCGTCGGTGGCGAAAGTCGCGGAAACCCTGGCTTCGGTCGAGGACGAGGAATTGCGGGCCGCACTGGCGCGGCTCGGCGCGTCGATCAAGCGAAATTGAGCCTCTGGTCCGGTCCGGGAATCGCGGCGCGCCATTGCCACAATTGTGGTTTCAAGCTAGCGAACACCTTCCTTTGGTTCTTCGGGCGTGAACGCGCCAATCCGGGAGCAAACCGTTGATCATTACGCGCCGCGCCTTCACCACCGCCCTGTCGCTGACCGGGCTCAGCCTCGTCGCCGGGCTTTCGCCGCTGCACCTGATCAGCGACGCGATGGCGCAAAGCGCCTCGGACGTCGCCAAGCCGCAATCGCTGCCGGACATGGTGCTCGGCCCGGCCACCTCCCCGGTGACGATCACCGAATATGCCTCGATGACCTGTGGGCATTGCGCGAATTTCAACGAAACCGTGTTCCCGAAGATCAAGTCGGAATTCATCGACACCGGCAAGATCCGCTACGTGTTCCGTGAATTCCCGCTCGACATCAAGGCCGCGGCGGGCTCGATGCTGGCGCGCTGCATCGCCAATGGCGACTCCGGGAAATACTTCGCCGTCGTCGACATGCTGTTCAAGCAGCAGAACGATTGGGTGATGAAGAACACCGCCGAAACCCTGACCCGGATCGGCAAGCAGGCCGGGCTCAGCCAGCAGGCGGTCGAGACCTGCCTCAAGGACCAGGCGCTGCTCGACAAGATCGCCGCCGACCAGAAATTCGCCAGCGAGGTGCTGAAGGTCAATTCGACGCCGACCTTCTTCATCAACGGCGAAATGCTCAAGGGCGGGACCTCGTTCGAGGAATTCGACAAGCGGATCAAGTCGCTGCTGAAGAGCTGACTCTTGCGCTACCGCGAGCCACGACCTATCTGGCTCGCATAACCCCTGAAAAGCCGCTAACCCGCTGCAAAACCCTTGGGAAAAGCCCCGGGCGGCGGTTGCCCAAAGGCCCCGGCCTCGCCATTGTTGCGGGGCATAAGAGCCGCAAAAGGCGACTCGCCCACACACCGACATTGCCTTCTATGGTATTGTCACGGCAGGGAGATTCGCGCCCTGCCAACAGAGAATCGCGTCCATGAAACTGACCCGCCTCCGCCTCCACGGTTTCAAGTCGTTCGTTGAACCCACCGACTTCGTGATCGAATCCGGCCTCACCGGCGTAGTCGGACCGAACGGCTGCGGCAAATCGAATCTGGTCGAGGCGCTGCGCTGGGCGATGGGCGAGACCTCGCACAAGTCGCTGCGCGCCGCCGACATGGACGCGGTGATCTTCGCCGGTTCCGGCAACCGTCCGGCGCGCAACCACGCCGAAGTGGTGATGACGATCGACAACACCGATCGCTCGGCGCCCGCGGCCATCAACGACCGCGAGATCCTGGAAGTCTCCCGCCGCATCGAGCGCGAGGCGGGCTCGGTCTATCGCATCAACGGCCGCGACGTCCGCGCCCGCGACGTTCAAATTTTGTTTGCCGACGCCGCTACCGGCGCGCGTTCGCCGGCGCTGGTTCACCAGGGCAAGATCGGCGAGATCATTCAGGCCAAGCCCGAACAGCGCCGCCGGGTGCTGGAGGACGCCGCCGGCGTCGCCGGGCTGCATGCCCGCCGCCATGAGGCCGAATTGCGCCTGAAGGCCGCGGAAACCAATCTCACCCGCGTCGAGGATGTGGTCGGACAGCTGGCCGGCCAGATGGATGGCCTGAAGAAGCAGGCCCGGCAGGCGATCCGCTACCGCGAGGTCGCGGCCAAGGTGCGCAAGGCCGAGGCCATGCTGTTCCATTTGCGCTGGCTCGACGCCAATGCCGGCGTCGCGGAAGCCTCCCAGACCCACGATCTCAGCGTCCGCGAGATGGCCGAGCGGACCCGCGAGCAGGCCGAAGCGGCCCGTATCCAGGCGATCCGCGCCTCCGAACTGCCGGCGCTGCGCGAGGGCGAAGCCCGCGCCGCGGCCGGGCTGCAGCGGCTCACCAATGCCCGCGAGCAGCTCGACCGCGAGGAAGAGCGCGCGAAGGAACGCGTCGCCGAGCTCGACCGCCGGCTGACGCAGTTTTCGGCCGACATCGCCCGCGAACAGCAGCAGACCTCCGACGCGGAAGTGGCGTTGCAGCGGCTCGATGCCGAAGACTCCGAATTGAAGGAAGAGATCAAGTCGCGCGTCGAAAAGCGCAGCGGCGTCGATGAACGCGTATCCGAGGCCGAAGCGACGCTGGCCGCGGCCGAACGGCTGTTCGCCGAACTCACCACCGTGCTCGCCGACCTCACCGCCAAGCGCAACCAGCTCGAGGGGAACGTGCGGACCCATCGCGACCGGCTGGCGCGGCTGGATCAGGAGATCGCCAGCGTCGCGAGCGAGGAGCAGAAGCTCGCGCAGGAAACCAGCGGGCTCGGCGACCTCGCAGAACTCGCCGGCGTCATGGAGACCGCGCAGCAGAGCCTGGCGCAGTCCGAAGCCGCCGCCCAGGGCAGCGAGGCCGCCCATATCGCGGCGCGGCAAAAGCTGGAAGCTTCCCGCGCGCCGCTCAACGAGGCCGACAAGCGCGTGCAGCGGCTCGAGACCGAAGCCCGCACCATCTCGAAACTCGTCAACGGCGAGACCAAGAATCTGTGGCCGCCGATCATCGACGGCGTCACCGTCGCCAAGGGCTATGAAAAGGCGCTCGGCGCCGCGCTGGGCGACGATCTCGATGCGCCGGTCGATCCGTCGGCGCCGATGCGCTGGACCAATTCCGGGGTGACCGAAGGCGATCCGGCGCTGCCTGCGGGCGTCGAACCGCTCGCCGCCCATGTCGACGCGCCTTCCGAGCTGACGCGCCGGCTCGCGCAGATCGGCGTCGTGCCGAAGGAACGCGGCGCGGAACTGGTGTCGCAACTGAAGACCGGCCAGCGGCTGGTGTCGCCGGAAGGCGACGTCTGGCGCTGGGACGGTTTCGTCGCCGCCGCCCACGCCCCGACCGGCGCCGCGCGGCGTCTCGCCGAGCGCGCGCGGCTGGTCGATATCGAGAACGAGCTCGAACAGGCCCGCATCGACGCATCAGCCAAGCGTCAGGCCCTGGAAACCGCCGAAGCCGAGCTGAAGATGGCTTCGTCGGCGGAAGCCGCCGCGCGCGAAGCCTGGCGCGCCGCGCAGCGCGAGGCCGATGCCGCGCGCGAGCGCCATGCCGCGACCGAGCGCGAGATCAACCGCCACGCCGCGCGGAAGTCGGCGCTGACCGAAGCCCACAGCCGCCTCAACGCCGACCGCGCCGAGGCCGAGAGCGCGCATGAGAGCGCCAATGCGGCGCTCAACGAATTGCCGCCAAGCCTCGAGACCGAAACCAGGCTTGCCACGGTGCGCACCGAGATCGAGGGCCACCGCCGCCTCGCGGCGCAGGTCCGGGCCGAGGCGCAGGCGCTGGCGCGCGAGGCGGAACTCGCCGACCGCCGCGTGCAGGCGATCCTTTCCGAACGCAACGAATGGCAGAACCGCAAAGCCAGCGCGGCCACCCACATCGCCACCATCGAAGCCCGCGTCACCGAGGTCACCGCCGAGCGCGCCGAACTCGACAACGCGCCCGCATTGTTCGCGGAAAAACGCCGTGCGCTGATCAGCGAAATCGAGCAGGCCGAAACCGCCCGCCGCGTCGCTGCGGACGCGCTGGCCGCCGCCGAGAGCCTGATGGCGGAAACCGACCGCGCCGCCAAGATTTCGCTGGAGGCGCTGTCGAGCGCGCGCGAGGCCTGCGCCCGCGCCGAAGAGCGCATGGACGGCGCCAGGCGCCGGCTCGCCGATATCGAGCGTGAAATCCACGACATGCTGGAAGTCGAGCCGCACGCCGTGGCCGGTCTCGCCGAGATCGAGCCGGGCGCGGAGTTGCAGCCGCTCCCCGAGATCGAGGAAAACCTCGAAAAGCTGCGCCGCGACCGCGAGCGGCTGGGCGCAGTCAATCTGCGCGCCGAGGAAGAGCTGCGCGAGGTCGAGGCCCAGCACACCGCGCTGACCACCGAGCGCGACGACCTCGTCGAAGCCATCAAGCGGCTGCGCCAGGGCATCCAGAGCCTCAACCGCGAGGCGCGCGAGCGGCTGTTGACCTCGTTCGAGACCGTCAACAGCCATTTCAAGCGGCTGTTCGTGGAACTGTTCGGCGGCGGCGAAGCCGCCCTGCACCTGATCGAGAGCGACGATCCGCTCGAGGCCGGCCTCGAGATCATCGCCAAGCCGCCCGGCAAGAAGCCGCAGACGCTGTCGCTATTGTCCGGCGGCGAGCAGGCGCTGACCGCGCTGGCGCTGATCTTCGCGGTGTTCCTCACCAACCCGTCGCCGATCTGCGTGCTGGACGAAGTCGACGCGCCGCTCGACGACCACAACGTGGAGCGGTTCTGCAACCTGTTGCACGAGATGACGTCCTCGACCGAGACGCGCTTCATCATCATCACGCACAACCCGATCACGATGGCGCGGATGAACCGGCTGTTCGGCGTCACCATGGCCGAGCGCGGCGTGTCGCAGCTGGTCTCGGTCGGCCTCGACGACGCGGTGAAGATCCTCGACCAGAACGTGGCGTGAGCTTTTCGTTTGATTGTCATTCCGGGGCGGCGCACCGCGCCGAACCCGGAATCTCGTTCGTTTAGCTCGAGATTCCGGCTCTCGCGCTTCGCGCGATGCCGGAATGACGTGCATACAACGGCATGCGATGACCGCTCCCGACCTTCCAGCCGAACTGAAAGCCGCGCTCGACGCCAGGCTGCACGGGCTGTCGCGCACCGACGCCGCCGCACGCGCCGGCGTCATCTCGCGCACCTATCGCGACGGTGGCGGCTCCGGCGCGATCCGGTCCGAAACCGATGCGCTTGCCTATGCGCTGGCACGCATGCCCGCGACCTACGCCGCGGTGACGGCGAGCCTGAACGCGCTGCGCGAGATCACGCCTCACTTTGCGCCCAAGAGCCTGCTCGATGTCGGCGCCGGGCCGGGTACGGCGAGCTGGGCCGCGGCGGAAGCGTTTCCGTCGCTGCAGAGTTTTTCCCTGCTCGATGCCAACAACGCACTGCGCGCGCTGGCGCTGGATCTCAGCCGCGGCAGCACCCGCCTGCGCGACATCAATTACCAGCGCGGCGAGGCCGGCGCCGCGCTGGCTGAGGCCGAGGCCGCCGACCTCGTGGTGGCGAGCTATATGATCGGCGAAATCAGCGAAAGCGAACGCAGCGCGCTCGCCATGCGGATGTGGGCAAAGACCCGCGATACGCTAGTGGTGGTCGAGCCCGGCACGCCGGCAGGCTATGCGCGCATCATGACGCTGCGGCAACAACTGATCGCTGCGGGCGCGCATGTCGCGGCGCCCTGCCCGCATGACGGCCAATGTCCGCTGCTGGCGCCGGACTGGTGTCACTTCACCCAGCGCCTGCCGCGCTCGCGCGCGCATAAACAACTCAAATCCGCAGAACTTCCCTATGAGGACGAAAAATTTTCTTACCTGGCGCTGACGCGCGCTGCGGTCGCGCAGCACCCCGCCCGCGTGCTGGCGCAGCCGGATGTCACCAAGATCGCCGTAACGGCAAGACTCTGCACGGATCGCGGCGTTATCAGCGCCGTCGCGCCGCGACGCGACAAGGCCCGCTATGCGCGCTTTCGAAAATACAATTGGGGCGGCGCCGTCTTCGATGACGGCCCGCCCTCGGCGGAATAATCCCAACGCTCCGGCGTTTGTCTAAGCGACGCATCCGCGTCTCCAACACGCTTCATCAGGAGTAGAGCTGCAATGTCCAGGATATCAGCCGCAATAGCGGCTTTGACTTTCATTCTCGCATCATCGGCGGCATCGGCGCAGGCGCTGAAGACGGCCGACACGCCGAAGGGCAGGACGTTCGTCGATGCCAAGGGCATGACGCTCTATACCTTCGACAAGGACGCCGGCGGCAAGTCGATGTGCAACGGTCCCTGCGCCGAGAACTGGCCGCCGCTGGCGGCCGCCGACGACGCCAAGCCGGCCGCCGACATGACCATCGTGGTCCGCGACGACGGCAAGAAGATGTGGGCCTACAAGGGCAAGCCGCTCTACACCTTCAAGAAGGACATGGCCGCCGGCGACACCAACGGCGACGGCTTCCTGAACGGCGCCTGGCACATGGCAAAGCCGTAATCGGGAAAATCGACCGCGATCGACCCTGCCCATGGCAGGGAGGCGATGGCCGCCTCCCTGCCATGCGGCACAAAGCCGTCCCGGCGCTTGAACTTACCCCACTCCCAAAGCGACCAACCCGGGCGGCCCCCTATCGGGGCCGCAGACGTGCGCCCATCTTTCATCTAGGCTGCGCGCCGGTCGTTTCATCAGGAGTCACGGGTCATGTCATCGGGCTGGATTGTTCTCGGCATTATCGTCATCATCGTTCTTTTCGCGCTCGGCGCGTATAACCGCCTGGTCGCGCTCAGCCAGCGCGTCGGCCAGTCCTTTGCCGACATCGACGTGCAGCTCAAGCAGCGCCACGACCTGATCCCGAATCTGGTGGAAACCGTGAAAGGCTATGCCTCGCACGAGCGCGGCACGCTCGACGACGTGATCAAGGCCCGCAACAGCGCGATGGCGGCGCACGGACCGGGACAGGTTGCGGCCGCCGAAAACCAGCTCAGCGGCGCGCTCGGCCGGCTGATCGCGCTGTCGGAGGCCTATCCGGACCTCAAGGCCAACGCCAACTTCCAGCAGCTGTCGGGCGAACTGTCCGACCTCGAAAACAAGATCGCCGCCAGCCGCCGTTTCTTCAACAACGCGGTCCAGGAATACAACACCGGCATCCAGCAGCTGCCCGCGGCACTGTTCGCCGGCATGTTCGGCTTCACCAAAAAGGAATTCTTCGATCTCGGCACCTCCAGGACCGAAGTCGAGGCGGTGCCGACGGTCAAGTTCTGAGGTGACAAGAATCTCTCCCCGTCATTCCGGGGCGTCGCAACGCGACGAACCCGGAATCTCGAGATTCCGGGTTCGATGCTGCGCATCGCCCCGGAATGACACTCTTTAGTGGAATAGCCGGCTATGGCCGCGTACGGTCTTTACACGCACATCGCGTCGAACAAGTTTCGTTCGATGCTGCTGCTCGCCGGGCTGTTCCTGCTGATCTACGTGCTGGTCTATGCCGGCGCGCTGGTCGCGGAAGTGCTGATCGACGGCAACCGGCCGGCCGACTACTACCTGATGGCCGCCTCGCGCGACCTGGTGAAGGCGTTTCCCTATGCCACCGTCGCGGCCGCGCTGTGGATCGTGATCGCCTATTTCTTCCACCAGAACATGATCGACGCCGTCACCGGCGGCGAGGACGTGACGCGGAAGCAGCAGCCCCGGCTCTATAATCTCCTGGAAAACCTCTGCATCTCCCGCGGCATCCCGATGCCGAAACTGAAGATCATGGAAAGCGACGCGCGGAACGCGTTCGCGACCGGGCTCAACCGTCGGCAATATGCCGTCACCGTCACCACGGGGCTGTTGAGGGCGCTGAACGACAAGGAAATCGAGGCCGTGCTCGGCCACGAGCTCACCCATATCCGCAACGGCGACGTGCAGCTGATGGTGGTCGCGGTGATCATCGCCGGCGTGGTCGGCTTCTTCGGCGAGCTGTTCTTCCGGATGTTCACCAACCTGAGCTGGAACTCCTCGGGCGGATCGTCATCCTCGTCGTCCTCATCATCCTCGTCCTCCTCGGACAGCAACAGCAAGGGCGGCGGCGGCGCGGTCATTGTCATCATCATCGCGGTGGTGCTGATCCTGCTGGCCTGGCTGTTGTCGCAGGTGGTGAAGCTGGCGCTATCGCGGTCGCGCGAGCTGCTCGCCGACGCCGGGTCGGTCGAACTGACCAAGAACCCCGACGCCATGATCTCGGCGCTGCGCAAGATCGAGAACCGGGGCGAGCTTCCCGGTGCGACCTCGGCGGTGATGGAATTGTGCATCGACAACCCGCGCGAGGGCTTCGCCGACCTGTTTGCGACCCATCCTTCCGTAGATTCCCGGGTGCAGGCGCTGGTGCAATTCGCCGGTGGCCGCGATCCCGGGCCGCTGGCCCTGCCCTCGGAGGATACCGAAGAGGAGCCGGAGGATCGGCCCGAAGGCCCAGCCAACCGGGAAGCCCCGCCGCCGCTGCCGTCCGGGCCGTGGCGCGATGCCAAGGACCCCGCCGCCGCCGCCTCGCAAGGCGCATCACAGGGCCCTTGGGTCAATCCGGCCGGTCCGTGGGGCCGCCGGCACTGACGGCCGGGCCCTCGCAGCGGGCTAACTGCCCCGGCCAGAGACCGCCCCGCCATGGCGATTAACGACGCCGGCAGGATTTAACCCTAACGGCGGTCTAATGAATTGAATTCCCCCTTGTTTCTGCCATGTTCGCGCCCAAAGCAGGGTGGGACGTACCGATCGCTCCCGCGATCGGGCCATTGGGACATGATCCGGAGCCGGCAGCGGTTTTCCCGAACAGACGGCTTGGTTTGTTCTAGGATCAGGCCCCAATGAAAAATGGCGCGTAAGGGCAGTTCATGACGAAGCCGGTAGTGATCGTGGTAGGTGCGGACAAGGGCGGGGTCGGCAAGACCACGGTGTCGCGGACCTTGCTGGACTATTTTTCCGCCAACAACGTCCTCACCCGGGCCTTCGATACCGAATCGCCGCGCGGCACGCTGAAGCGCTTCCACCCCGACATCACCGAGATCGTCGACATGACGACGACATCGGACCAGATGAAGATCTTCGACACCCTGAACGCGGGCTCCTCCGTGACCGTGATCGACGTCCGCGCCGGCCTGCTGTCGCCGGCGCTGGCCTCGTTGCGCGACATCGGCTTTCTCGATGCCGCCAAGTCCGGCCAGATCACCTTCGCCGTGTTCCATATCCTGGGACCCTCGATCGCCTCGCTGGACGAGATCGCCGAGACCGCCAATTTCATGCAGGGCGCGAAGTACTTCCTGGTGAAGAACTTCATCAACGACACCCAGTTCTTCCAGTGGGACCAGGCGACCTACAATTCCTATTTCCACCGCATCAAGGACGCCACCGAGCTCACCATCCCCAAGCTCAACGAAATGGCCTATGAGCAGGTCGAGGTCGCCTCGGTGCCGTTCCTCAAATTCGTGGCCAACAAGGGCACGCATGACGAGGCCGCGAACTATTCGTTCGTGCTGCGCGGCTATGTCCGCCACTGGCTGGCCAATGTCTGGAGCGAGTTCGACCGCATCAAGCTGACCGACCTGGTCGGCTCCGGCAAAGCCACCGCGCGCGGCGAAAAATAATTGCGCATGGGATGCTATTTGGCTGGATTAGGCGCCGAATTCGCCTGATATAGCGCCAATGCACCGCACGGCCGTCTACATCATCTGCTCGCCCCGTCCGCTGGTCGGCAAGACGCTGATCGCGCGGCTACTGACCGAATACCTGCTGCTGAAGCACGGCGCGGTCGCGGCATTCGACATCAACCTGAAAGAGCCGTCGCTGCTGGAATTCCTTCCCGGGGTCACCGAGACCGCCGAGGTCGACGATACCTTCGGCAAGATGCAGTTGATGGACCGCCTGATCGTCAATGACGGCGTCGCCAAGGTGATCGACCTCGGCTTTCACGCCTTCGACGAGTTCTTCAAGATGACCGGGGAAATCGGCTTCATGAAGGAGGCGGCGCGGCGCGGCGTCTCGCCGGTCATCCTGTTCGTCGCCGATACCGACCGGGTCTCGGCCCGCGCCTTTCCGATATTGCAGCAGCAGATTCCGCCGACCGCGCTGGTGACCGTCGACAACGAGCATGTGGTGCGCGGCGAGCTGCCTGCAGCGATGGCCGGTGGCCGGGTGCTTCGCATCGCCGCGCTGCCGCCGTTCCTGAAGACCTATGTCGACCGGCTGACGTTCTCGTTCACGCAGTACCTGCGTAACGAGAAGGATTCATCGACCGAACTGCATCAATGGATCCGCGAGAACTACTTCAGCTTCCGCGAACTCGAACTGAATTTGTTGCTGCAGGGGTCGTAACTCGTCGCGATTGTTTGGTTACCATGAACCCGTCGTCCCCGCGCAAGCGGGACCCATACGCCGTGCCCCCACGTTAAGGCACGGATGCCGACGCCTTCCTAAACAACAAACGCCCGGGATTGCGGGTCCCTGCTTTCGCAGGGACGACGTAGGGAGAGTCTAGCGCGTTGCTAACTCAATGCCCATCGAACGCCATCAGCGTTCGCACCGGAACATCCATCGCCCGCAGTTTCGCCGCACCGCCGAGATCGGGCAGGTCGATGATGAAACAGGCGGCCACCACATCGGCGCCGATCTGGCGCAGCAGTTTGACAGCGCCCTCCGCGGTGCCGCCGGTGGCGATCAGGTCGTCGACCAGGATCACCCGCTCGCCCGGCTTGATGGCGTCGGCGTGCATTTCCATTTCGTCGATGCCGTATTCCAGCGAATAGGCGATGCGCACCGTGGTATGCGGCAACTTGCCCTTCTTGCGGATCGGCACGAAACCGGCCGAGACCTGATGCGCCACCGCGCCGCCGAGGATGAAGCCGCGCGCCTCGATCCCGGCGACCTTGTCGATCTTCGAACCGGCCCAGGGATCCACCAACTGATCGACCGCGCGGCGAAACGCGCGGGGATCGCCGAGCAGCGTGGTGATGTCGCGAAACAGGATGCCCGGCTTCGGGTAATCCGGAATGGTGCGGACGGTGGCCTTCAAATCGTGTTCAAAAGTCATCGGAGTTTTCTTTCCCTTCCTTCTCTTCCGTCATTGCGAGCCAACGGGTCGGCGCGACGCGCCGCCCGCAGGCTCCGCGAAGCAATCCATAGCGGCAAGCAGGGCTGGATTGCTTCGTCGCAAGTGCTCCTCGCAATGACGGTGTCCTCTAATTGGCCGGCACTCCCAGCCGGAATGCGTTTTCCACGATGCGCAGGCCGACTTCGCCACCCAGCGACATCAGCGATTCCGGGTGGAACTGCACGCCGCCGACCGGCAAGGTCTTGTGCTCGATCGCCATCGCGACGCCGTCCTCGGTGGTCGCCGTCACCTGCAGCACATCCGGCACGCTGTCGCGCTCGACATAGAGCGAGTGATAGCGGCCGATCACGATTTCATTGGGCAGATTTTGCATCAGCCGCCCGCCGCGCACCTGAACGCGCGAAGGCCGTCCATGCGCGGGCTGGGCGAGTTGTCCGAGCTGGCCGCCGAAATACTCGCCGATCGCCTGCACGCCGAGGCAGACGCCGAAGATCGGCAGCTTGCGATCGAGCGCCGTGTCGATGGTCCTGGAAATTCCAAAATCCTCCGGCCGGCCCGGCCCCGGCGACAGCACCAGCAGATCGTAAGCGTTCTGCTTCAGCATCTGCTGGGCGTGAATATGCCGCACCACCGTAACCGTCGCGCCGACCTGCCGGAAATAGTCGGCGAGCATATGAACGAAGCTGTCGTCATGATCGATCAAGAGCACCCGTTTGCCCGATCCGGTGGCATCCGGCGCGAATGCCGACAACGGCTTCGGCGGATCGCCGCGCAGCGCCTGGAACAGCGCCGCCGCCTTGACCTGGCATTCCCTGTCCTCGGCGGCGGGGTCCGAGTCGAACAGACAGGTCGCGCCGACCCGCACTTCGGCGAGGCCGTCCTTCATCCGGATGGTGCGGATGGTCAACCCGGTGTTGATGCTGCCATCGAAATTCACCGCACCAATCGCGCCGGCATACCAGCGCCGCGACGACCGCTCGTTATCCTCGACGAACTGCATCGCCCACAATTTCGGCGCGCCGGTCACCGTCACCGCCCAGGCATGGGTCAGGAAGGCATCGAGCGAGTCGAAGCCCGGCCGCAGAATACCCTCGACATGATCGACGGTGTGAAACAGCTTCGAGTAGGTCTCGATCTGGCGCCGCGCCAGCACCTTGATGGTGCCGGGAACGCAGACCCGCGCCTTGTCGTTGCGGTCGACGTCGGTGCACATGTTGAGTTCGAATTCGTCCTTCTCCGAATTCAGCAGTTGCCTGATCTGCTCGGCGTCGCCGATCGCATCGACGCCGCGCGCGATGGTGCCCGAGATCGGGCAGGTCTCGACCCGCCGCCCGTCGGAGCGCACGAACATCTCGGGCGAGGCCGACACCAGGAATTCGCCGTCGCCGAGATTCATCAGCGCGCCGTAGGGCGACGGGTTGATCCGGCACAGCCGCTGGAACACTTCCGCCGGCGAGCGCTCGCAGGGCTCGGCGAACAGTTGCCCCGGCACCGCCTCGAACAGATCACCGCGGGCAAACGCCGCGCGCGCGGTCTCGACGGTCGCCTGATATTCACCGGGCGCGTGGTCGGCAAATCCCTGCCGCGGCGCCTTGGCGTAGGCGCTCTCGGCAGTCTCGCGCGGCAGGCCCGCGGTGGACTTGCCATTCCAGGCAAAGTCGTAGCTCAGCACCACACCGCGGCCGGTGGCGCGGTCGTAGGCGAGGAGGCGATCCGGCACGTACAGCACGATGTCGCGCTGGTCGTTCTCGCGCGCCCGCTTCTGCACGAGGTCCTCGATCTGGAACACCAGGTCGTAGGCGAAGGCGCCGAACAGGCCGAGCAGCGGATCGTCATTGGCCCCGAGCGCAGCGACCAGGTCGCGCACCAGCGACATCACGCTGGCGCGGCGGGTGCGCTGGTCCTCGTCGACCGGGGCGGCGCCGCGCACGATATGCCCCTTGAGCCGCGTTGCGCTTCTTTGGCTTATTACAATGCAGGGCTCGCGCAGCGCGTCGCCGAGAAATGCGATCAGCACCTCGCCCCGCGCGTTCAGCGCCTGCAGCGAAAATTCTGATCCCACAGTTTCCAGCTGCAACGGCGGATCGGAAAAGCCGAGGTCGAAACTCTCGTAGCGGCCGGGCACCGTGGTCCCCGACGACAGCACCACGCCGCGGCGGCGATCGAGCAGGTCGATCAGGGCATCGAGCCGCTTGGCGTCGCCGGTGAACTGCTCCACCGACCGGGTGACCGCCAGCCCGCCGCGGGTGCGGTATTCGCTATGGGACGGCAGGGAAAAGGCTGTCCTGTTCATGTGATCCTCTTACGAAACTTGCCGAGGGAACGCCACACAGGACAAACGAAAAGGCCGTCGCACTGCGATGACGGCCTCTGACGATTCTGGAAAATGAAATCGCACCGGCCACCTCTTAAGAGGTGCGCCACCAAAGACTGACGTTGCGGACGACGGTGTTCATGGGCGGTTAAACACCATGCCGGAGCTGAAACGTCAAGGGAGGCGCCGGTGGGCCGGGACCGGATTCGGGGCCATCTTTTGGTGTTGCAGGCCGGAAAATATGCGTAGGATTCCGCCCAGGCAGCACCGGGATTGAACGGTCAAGACCTGCCGAAAGCGGAGGCGCGCGATGCCCATTCAGGCGCTGGGATATGCCGGATTCGGCTCGGCCGATCTCGACGACTGGCGGCAGTTCGGCACCGGGCTGGTCGGCCTGCAGGCGGTGGAGCGCGGCAATTCGCTGCTGGCGTTCCGGATGGACGACCGCAAGCAGCGCATCGTGATCGACCGCGCGATGCCGGAAGGCGCGCACTTCTTCGGCTGGGAGGTGGCGGATGCGGTCGACCTCGACGCCCTCGCCGCCCGGCTGGAAAAGGCCGGCGTCGCGGTCACGGCCGAGCCGCAGGCGCTGGCCGATGCGAGGCGGGTGCGCGGGCTGATTTCGTTCAGCGATCCCTCGGGCAACCGGCTGGAGGCGTTCTACGGCGCCGAGACCGACGATACGCCGTTTCGTCCCGGCCGTTCGATTTCCGGTTTCCGCACCGGGCCGCTCGGCCTCGGCCATGCCGTACTGACGGTCGAAAACATCGACGCCATGATGCCGTTCTATGTCGGCCTGCTCGGCTTCGGGCTAAGCGACTACATGCTGAAACCGTTCCGCGCCTATTTCTTCCACATCAACGCGCGGCACCACAGCCTTGCGCTGATCGAGACCGGCAGGAACGGCATACACCATCTGATGGTGGAATTGTTTTCGCTCGACGATGTCGGCCAGTCCTACGACGTCGCCTTGAACGAGGATCGCGTCAACGTCACGCTCGGCCGTCACACCAACGACCTGATGACTTCGTTCTACGCCAAGACGCCGTCGTCGTTCATGGTCGAGTGCGGCTGGGGCGGCCGCCAGATCGATCCTGCCACCTGGCAATCCTGCGAGCTGAAGGACGGCCCCAGCCTGTGGGGACATGAGCGGCTCTGGCTGCCGCCGGAAGACCGCGAAGTCGCGCGCGAGATGCGGATGCGCGCGGCGGCCGAAGGCCGGCGCGCGCCGGTGCAGGTGATGGAAGGCAATTACAAACTGATGCCGGGTACGTGCCCGTGGTGGGACGGGTTGAGCAAGGCGGGCTGATTGCTGGCCAAGCCACCATCGTCATTGCGAGCCAACGGGTCGCGCGAACGCGCGCCCGATGACAGGCTCCGCGAAGCAATCCATACTTCACGCACGAAACATGGATTGCTTCGTCGCTTTGCTCCTCGCAATGACGGAAGCGCCCTCACCCCAGATGCTTCCTGAAAAACTCCGTGGCGCGGCCCCAGGCGAGTTCCGCCGCCTCGCGGTCGTGCACCGATTGCCGCTGCTCGTTGACGAAGGCGTGCTCGGCGTCATAGCGGAACAGCTCGATCGACTTGCCCGCTGCCTTCATCGCCTTCTCGAAGGCGTCGACGGCTGCCGGCGTGCACCAGTCGTCCTTGTTGGCGAAATGCGCCTGCAGCGGAATCTTGACGTCCGCGGGCTTCGCCGCCTGCTCCGGCGGGATGCCGTAGAACACCACGCCCGCGGCCAGCTCCGGAATTTTGGTGGCGCCGATGATGGTCACCGCGCCGCCGAGGCAGAAGCCGGTGAGGCCGACCTTGGCGCCGTTGCGGGCGAGATATTGCGCGGCGCCGCGCACGGTCTGCGTGGTGAGGTCGATGAAATCCAGCGAGTTCATCTCTTTGCCGGCGGCATCGGTGTCGTGATACGGCACCACCTTGCCCTTGTAGAGATCGGGCGCCAGTGCATCGAAGCCGGCCAGTGCGAAGCGGTCGCACATTCCCTTGATCTGCTCGGAAAGCCCCCACCATTCCTGGATCACGACCACGCCCGGCGCGTTGCCGCGCGCGGCGTTGGCGAGATAGCCGCCGGCTTCCTTGCCGTCCGGGCGCTTGAACGTGATGCTGGTACCCATGGGATCCTCCGGTGATTTTCTTTGGGGGACAATTGGCGGCTATTTTGGCCGCTGCGCGGGCAGGAAGCAATCGGGGATAGCCGTCATTGCGAGGAGCAAAGCGACGAAGCAATCCAGTCTTCTTGAAGCTGGCAGTAGGCTGGATTGCTTCGCTTCGCTCGCAATGACGTAACCAACAAAAAAGCCCCCGCAGGGGCTTTTTCGCATTCATGTCGTCGGCGAGCGCCAGGATCAGTGCGCGTCGGCCCAGATCTTCTTCTTGGTGAAGTACAACAGGCCCGTGAGCAGGATCAGGAACACGAACACCTGCAGGCCGAGCCGCTTGCGCGCCTCCATGTGCGGCTCCGCGGCCCACATCAGGAACGTGGTGACGTCCTTGGAGTATTGCGCGACCGTCGCCGGCGAGCCGTCGTCATAGGTGACCTGGCCGTCACTGAGCGGCTTCGGCATCTTGATGGCGTGGCCGGGGAAATACTTGTTGTAGTAGGAGCCTTCCGGCAGCGCGAACCCGGCCGGCGGATTGTCCTCATAGCCCTGCAGCAGCCCGGCGACGTAGTCCGGACCCTGCTCCTGGAACTGGGTAAAGAAGTCCACCAGGAACATCGGGAAGCCGCGCGGGTAGGAGCGCGCCTTGGTGATCAGCGACAGGTCGGGCGGCAAAGCGCCGCCATTGGCTGCCCGCGCCGCGTTGTCGTTCGGGAACGGCGACGGGAAGTAGTCGGCCGGCCGGCCAGCCCGCTCGAACATGTCGCCCTGATCGTTCGGGCCGTCCTTGACCTTGTATTCGGACGCGAACGCTGCCGCCTGCGCCGCCGAATAGCCGGGACCGCCGGCGTCGGCGAGATTGCGGAACGCGATGTAGGACAGGCCGTGGCAGGACGAACAGACTTCCTTGTAGACCTTCAGGCCGCGCTGCAGTGAGCCGCGGTCGAACTTGCCGACGGGACCGGCGAACGACCACTTCAGCGACGGCGGCGTTTCCTGCCCCTCTGCCGCCCGGGCATCCTGCACGCTTCCGGCGAACAGCGCGCCTGCGACCGCAAGCGCGATCACCGAGGACACCACCGCCGACTTGCCGGATTTGGCCAGCACGTCGTCGGCGATCGAATTCGGCACCGGACGCGGCTTTTCGATCCGGCTCAAGAGCGGCAGCACGATCAGGAAATAGGCGAAGTAGCAGAACGTCAGCACGCGGCCGGCAATCACATAGATGCCTTCGGCGGGCTTGGCGCCGAGCCAGCCGAGCAGCAGGCAGACGATGACGAAGATCCAGAAGAACTGCTTGGCCAGCGGGCGATACTTCGAGGACTTGGTCTTGGCGGTGTCGAGCCAGGGCAGGAACGCAAGGATCAGGATCGCGCCGAACATCGCCACCACGCCGGCGAGCTTGTTCGGGATCGAGCGCAGGATCGCGTAGAACGGCAGGTAGTACCATTCCGGCACGATATGCGGCGGCGTCACACCGGGATTGGCCGGGATGTAGTTGTCGGCCTCGCCGAGGTAGTTCGGCATGTAGAAGATGAACCAGGCGAAGAACAGCATGAAGCAGGAAACGCCGAACGCATCCTTCATGGTCGCGTAAGGCGTGAACGGCACGGTGTCCTTTGCCGTCTTCGGCTCGACGCCCGCCGGATTGTTCTGGCCGGCGACATGCAGCGCCCAGACGTGCAGCACGACCACGCCTGCGATCACGAACGGCAGCAGGTAATGCAGCGAGAAGAAGCGGTTCAGGGTCGGATTGCCGACCGAATAGCCGCCCCACAGCAGGGTGACGATGCTGTCGCCGACATAGGGAATGGCGGAGAACAGGTTGGTGATGACGGTGGCGCCCCAGAAGCTCATCTGACCCCAAGGCAGCACGTAACCCATGAAGCCGGTCGCCATCATCAGGAGGTAGATGATGACGCCGAGAATCCACAGGATCTCGCGCGGCTCCTTGTACGACCCGTAATACAGGCCGCGGAACATGTGGACGTAGACCGCGACGAAGAACATCGAGGCGCCGGTGGCGTGCATATTGCGCAGCAACCAGCCGTAATTGACGTCGCGCACGATGCTTTCGACCGACTTGAAGGCCATGTCGACATTCGGCGTGTAGTGCATCGCCAGGACCACGCCCGAGATGATCTGCACCCCGAGCATCATCGAAAGGATGGCGCCGAAGGTCCACCAGTAGTTCAGGTTGCGCGGCGTCGGATAGGCCACGAACGAGGAGTGCATAAGTCCCAAGATCGGGAGACGCCGTTCAATCCACTTCAATGCGGAATTGGTCGGCTGGTAGTCGGATGGTCCGCTCATGATGCGATCCTGAGGAAGTATAAGACGACGCGACAGGCCCAAGTCTCGGATACTGGATCCGAGGCTCAGCCGATCTGGATTTTGGTGTCGGAAACGAATTGATAGGGCGGCACCGGCAGGTTGGTGGGTGCTGGTCCCGAACGGATGCGGCCCGAGGTATCGTATTGCGAACCGTGGCAGGGGCAGAAGAAGCCGTGGTAAGTGCCCTCATGGGCGATCGGGATACAGCCCAGATGGGTGCAGATGCCGATCACGACCAGCCACTGGTCGTGGCCTTCCTTGACCCGGGCCTGATCGCTCTGCGGATCGGGCAGGCTCGAGACGGCGACCGCGCGGGCCTCCTCGATCTGCTTCTTGGTGCGGTGGCTGATGAAGATCGGCTTGCCGCGCCAGAACACCTTGACGTCCTGCCCTTCGGCAATCGGCGTCAGGTCGACTTCGATCGGCGCGCCGGCCGCGATGGTCGAGGCGTCCGGGTTCATTTGGGAAATGAAGGGCCACAAAGTGGCCGCTCCGCCGACCGCAGCGGCGGCTCCCGTTGCAACAAAAAGGAAATCACGGCGTGTGGGATGATCCGCCGAAGACGCTGTCGTCACGATTCCAAGCCCTTTCTTGTCTGCAGCCGGTGGAACCGCCCCAGGGAACGTCACGACGAACCGGAGGAGGCTGCCGGCGCCCGCGACCCCCGCGGCGGCAGAAAGACCACTTTTCCCGGCCAATCGGGCGGAACAAGCAGTCCAGAATCGTTCTATTGGCACCCTTGCCGGACGAGCGCAAGCCCGCTATCGGCTCGCAAACGTGCAATGCACTAATTCCGCGGGAAGCGGCGAATTATTCAGACATTTCATGGAGCCCTCCGGGGGCCGTCACATCATGCAGGTTGCGCTTTTCCAGCCCGACATCCCCCAGAACACCGGGACGATTCTGCGCCTTTGCGCGTGCCTGGACGTGGCGGCCCATATTATCGAGCCGGCCGGCTTTCCGGTGTCCGACCGGCACTTCCGCCGGGCCGGCATGGACTACCTCGACCGGGTAACCATCATGCGCCACGACTCATGGTCAAAATTCGAGCAATGGCGTAGTGAAAAGGGCTATCGCCTGATCCTGTTTACGACCACAAGTCCCGGCTCCTACCTTGATTATCGCTATGGCGCCGACGACATCCTGCTGTTCGGGCGCGAGTCCGCAGGCGTTCCCGACGAGGTGGTCGCCGCGGTCGACGCGCGGGTGGTGATCCCGATCAAGCCCGGTTTGCGCTCGCTCAATGTCGCGGTAGCGGCGGCGATGGCATTGGGCGAAGCCCTGCGGCAGACCAGTTCCGCATCTTGAGGAGACGGCGCGTTGAGTTACGCGGTCAAGGAAATCTTTCTGACTTTGCAGGGCGAAGGCGCGCAAGCCGGCCGCGCGGCGGTGTTTTGCCGGTTCTCCGGCTGCAACCTCTGGAGCGGCCGCGAGCAGGACCGCGCCGCGGCGACGTGCCAGTTCTGCGACACCGACTTTGTCGGCACCGACGGAACGCTGGGCGGCCGCTACGCCACGGCCGACGAACTCGCCGATGCCATTGCCGGCCAATGGGCGGGCGAGCATGGGTATCGCTACGTGGTCTTGACCGGCGGGGAACCGCTGTTGCAGGTGGACGCCGACTTGATCGACGCCCTGCACGCGCGCGGCTTCGCCGTCGGCCTCGAGACCAACGGCACGATCAAGCCGCCCGACGGCGTGGACTGGATCTGCGTCAGCCCCAAGGCGGGCGCCGAACTCGTGGTCCGGCAAGGCGACGAACTCAAGCTGGTCTATCCGCAGGCTGACGCCATGCCCGCGGCCTTCGCCGATCTCGCCTTCGAGCGATTTTCGCTGCAGCCGATGGATGGACCGGACGTCGCCGCCAACACGGAGCGCGCCGTCAGCTATTGCATGCGCCACCCGCAATGGCGGCTCAGCGTGCAGACGCACAAGACACTCGGCATCAGATAGATCTGGATTCTTTGGAAGATGTGGGAATTGACGAAATCGCAGGGCTAATGTCGGAGGTTGCCGTCTTTGCGAGGAGCGTAGCGACGAAGCAATCCAGACGTCGTCATTCCGGGATGGTGCGCTAGCACCAGACCCGGAATCTCGAGATTCCGGGTTCGATGCTTCGCATCGCCCCGGAATGACAGTGTAATAGGAAAGATGATCGGCTACTGATCGGCCCACATCAGGAATATCATATGGACATCTCCGTGATCGAGGATCGCAAGGCGCGCGCGCGGACCTGGTTCGAACGCTTGCGCGACGACATCTGCGCGGCCTTCGAGCAACTCGAAGCCGAAGCGCCGGCATCGCTCCATCCGGGCGCTGTGGGGCGCTTCGTGCGCACCCCCTGGGACCGCACCGACCACACCGGAAAGCCCGGCGGCGGCGGCGTGATGTCGGTCATGCGCGGACGGCTGTTCGAAAAGGTCGGGGTGCATTGCTCCACCGTGCACGGCGAATTCGCGCCGGAATTCTGCGCGCAGATTCCCGGCGCCGCCGATGATCCGCGATTCTGGGCCTCGGGCATTTCGCTGATCGCGCATCTGCACAATCCGAATATCCCGGCCGTGCATATGAACACCCGCTTCGTCGTCACCACCAAGGCGTGGTTCGGCGGCGGCGCCGACCTGACGCCGGTGCTCGACCGGCGGCGGACGCAAGCGGATCCCGACACGGTGGCCTTTCACGCCGCGATGCAGGCCGCCTGCGATGCGCACGCCGCGGTCGCGCCTTACGACAAGTTCAAGAAATGGTGCGACGAGTATTTCTATCTGCCGCATCGCAAGGAAGCGCGCGGCATCGGCGGCATCTTCTACGACTGGCTCGAAAGCGGCGACTGGGACGCCGACTTCGCCTTCACGCAGGATGTCGGCCGCGCATTCCTGAAAATCTATCCCGAACTGGTGCGGCGCAATTTCGCCGCGCCATGGACGGCTGATGATCGCGAGGAACAGTTGATCCGGCGCGGACGCTACGTCGAATTCAACCTGCTCTATGACCGCGGCACCATCTTCGGATTGAAAACCGGCGGCAACGTCGATTCCATCCTGTCGTCGATGCCGCCCGAAGTGAAATGGCCGTGAAGACGATGACGAAGCTGCCCCGCGCGATGCTGATCGATATGGACGACACCATCCTGTCGGCCTATGGCCGCCCCGAAATCGCCTGGAACAACGTCGCGGCGGAATTCGCCGGCGAATTTGCGCCGCTGTCGCCGCAACAGGTTGCCGCCGCGATCGTGGATTCCGGCCGCAAGTTCTGGGCGAAGGCGCAAGCCGAGTGGCGATTGAAACTCGCCGAGGCAAGGCACGAGGTCGTCAGGGGTGGATTTGCGGCACTTGCCGCTGCCGGCCACTCCACCCTGTCGATGGATCTGGCGATCCGGCTCGCCGACCGCTTCACCACCTATCGCGAAGAGGAGATGTTCGTTTTCCCCGGCGCGCATGATGCGATCGATGCCCTGAAAGCGCGCGGCGTGAAACTCGCGCTGGTGACCAACGGCGCCGCCGATGCCCAGCGCGCCAAGGTCGAGCGCTTTGAACTGACGCACCGCTTCGATCATATCCAGATCGAAGGCGAGCATGGTTTCGGCAAGCCGGAGGAGCGCGCCTACCACCATGCCATGCAGGCGCTCGGCGTCACCGCACCCGAGACCTGGATGATCGGCGACAATCTGGAATGGGAAATCGAGGTGCCGCAGCGCCTCGGCATCTATGCGATCTGGATGGATGCGCATGGCGAAGGCCTGCCCGCCGACACCAGCATCAAGCCCGACCGCATCATCCGCTCGCTGACCGAGCTGCTGCCTGACGAAGCAGCATGAAGCTTTTGCCGGTCCAAACCTCGACCCGGTCGCTCCCAACCAAAAATATCGAAAACAACCCCATGCAAAGTAAAAGTAGCGGGGTAGTCGCCGGCATATGCGATGCCAGCGACACCATTTGACCCGTCGAGGCTGGGCAAGAATGCTGATTATGAGGCTGGGGTGGCGCGGAAAGGACTGACTGCGAGCCACAGCAGGATTCTAGTCCGGAAGGGCCGCAAAGCAAGCTGAAGGGCGCGCAGAGTGCTTATAGGAAGGTTTTCGCGGGCAATGGCGCCTTTTCAAGGTACGCGACGAAGCGGTCGAAGCCGAGAATGTTGAGCACGCGAGTGAAATTGTAGCAGAGGGCCATCAGGCTCCATTCGCCACGGACCTTGTCGAAGCCGCGCACGAGAAAGTGCTGATACCCGGCGCGGCATTTGAGCGTTCCAAAGGGATGCTCGACGATGGCGGAACGGCGGCGCATCAATTTTTTGGCCTCCTCACTTTCCATCCTCGCGCGGTGACGTTCGAGAACATCCTCGTGTTCCCAGCGAGCGATGCTCCGGTAAGGTGCCTTCGGGGCGAGACACTGCGCTCTCAGAGGACAGGCTGCGCAGGCCGCCTTGCGCCCCAGGTAGCGGATCTCGACGCGGCCGCTCGCATTCTTCCAGCGCCCTTCCGTTGGACGCAGCAGTTCTCCGGTCGGGCAACGGTAGACGTCGGCGCTCGCATCGTAGCGGAAATCCTTGCGGCTAAAGCGACCCTCCTCGAGCTTGCCATTGCCCTCATGCATCGGCACATAGGCTTTGATGCCGTCATCCTCGCAGGCCTTCAGGTCCTCGCTATTGTAATAGCCGGTATCGGCCGCCACCCGCAGGGTCTCCACATCGAGAACCTCTTTTGCCGCGTTTGCCATCTCATGAAGGTGGCCTGCATCGCTGCGATTGACGACCTCGCTGGTAACAATGAGCATGTGCTTGTCGTCGACAACGCTCTGCACGTTGTAGCCCGCAATGGTCTGATCGCCCTTGCTCAGAAGCCTCGCGTCGGGATCGGTCTTCGAGAGTTGCCCCTTGTTGCTTGTCTCCAAGTCCTTGAGGTCGGCTTGCGCGCGTTCGCGCCGGGCCATCAGCTCCTTCACCTTCTCGCCGACGTCGCCACTACCACCCTTGCCGTCGCCCCGCGAACCGTCGCTTCGCTGCTTGGCCTCTTCCGCATCATTGGCTTCGAGAGCCTTGCCATAGGCCTCGATCTCCTTGTCCAAGGCGGCGATCTGTTTGGTCAGCCTCCTTTGCGTGAAGATGCTTCCCTTGCTGGCGTTGCCGTGGAACAAGGCGCCGTCGAGCGCAACAAGGCTCCCTCCGATCAGATCGAGTTCGCGAAGCAGCAGCACGAAACTGCGGTTCGCGGCCTTCAGCGCTGCCCAGTTCTCCTTGCGGAAGTTGGCGATCGTCCGATAGCCCGGCCTCAGGTTCTTCAACAGCCAGATCAGCTCCAGATTGCGACCTGCTTCCCGTTCCAGCCGGCGCGATGATCTGACTTGGTTGATGTAGCCGTACAGATACAGCTTCAACAGATCGGCCGGATCGTACGGTGGCTGCCCCATCTCGTCCGCCCCGCGCGCCGCATGGAGGAAACCGAGCTTTGCAAGGTCGAGGGCACACACAAAGCTCTCGATCGCCCGCACCGGGTTGTTCGGCCCGACATAATCCTCAATCCGTGGAGGAAGCAGGCTGGTCTGATCCCGGCTCGCGCCGGTCTTGAATGTGCGATTCGTCATGAACCGAATCGTACATCAACTCCTCAAAATGCCGAGTTCTTGCTCAGCCTCGTCGGGCAAATCAGCGGCATTGATTTAGCGTCAGACAAGCCCTTGTTGCCGGTCTTGTTTCCGGCCTTGCAACGACGTTGAACAAATGTTATGTGTTGTTCAACAACGGAGATTGTCATGGCAGTGCGGACCCGCACATCGACAGAGGCCGAGGAGCGCATTGCACTCAAGCGCAACCGGCTCGTGCTCGAGCAGGCGCGCGCCGTCGGGTTGCTCGGTGAGGCCAAGAACACGCGCTTGTCCGGCCGCGTGCCGGCAGGCCTGATCGAAGCGGCAAAGAAGCGGGCCCACGTATCTTCCGATACCGAACTTCTGGAGCTTGCGTTGTCGCGTTTGGCGCTTGAAGACGATTTCGGCGCGCGTCTTGTCCGGCGCAAGGGAAGCGTCCCGGCAGATATCGATCTTGCCGTTTGATCTCCAGGGAACGTTGCGGAGGCTGAAGCCGCACAAGCGTTTGGAGCGGTTGACGCGACGAGCAGATTCCGAGCTTGCCTGGGCATCCGGCGAGCCGCTCATCGGCAGCCCGCTGATTCTCGATACATGCGTTTATCTCGACGTCTTGCAGGGGCGCACGCCGGAGGCCGTCGATGAATTGCTGACCTATCGCGTCTGCCACCACTCGGCCGTCTGCCTTGCCGAACTAACGCATGTGTTCGGGCGGCTCGATCCGGCTCACCCCTCGACGAGTGCGGTTCTGCAAACAATACGGGATGTGATTGAAGACATTCCGCGGCATCGCCTGCAAGCTCCGGATACGGCGATGTGGGGCGAAGCGGGAATGCTTGCGGGCGAGCTCTTTCGTCTCAGCGGTGCGCCGAAGGGTGCGGGTCATGAGCGGAAATACCTCAACGATGCGCTCATCTATCTTCAGGCGCGGGATATCGGTGCCAGCGTATTGACAGGGAATGTCGGCGACTTCGACTTCCTGAACCAACTTGTTCCGGGAGTTCCGATCATTCTGTATCGGCAGGCGTGAGCCAATGCCCGCAGCCGCTCAGAGAATTCCCGCGGTGCCGCAAGAACTCGGGTAGCGAAGGATTGGAAGCTGCCACGGCAGTCAGCTGCACAAGCCACCTCCCATTAAGGCGCGCGGGAATTCACTTCACCTCTCCCCACCTTCTTGCGGGGTGGTAAAGGCATTGGCGGACATCCGCTTTGGTGCGGATTCCGGACTCTAAAGCGGGATGGGGTTAGGTTGAATCGATTTGGGATTCCCAAATCAGCGTGTTTCTGATTCACCATGCAGGCTGGGTTAGGAGGCCAGCATGTATGGGCAAGCCTTACTCTCTGGATTTGCGCAAGCGTGTCGTGACGGCAATTGAGGGAGGGATGTCCCGCAATCAGGCCGCCAAGCGGTTTGGGGTCGCGATCAGCACGGCCATCGGCTGGATGCAGCGGGTCGAGGAGACCGGCAGCGTTGAGCCTGGCCAGATGGGTGGCCACAAGCCGAAAGCAATTTCGGGAGATCACGCGGTCTGGCTGTCGCAGCGGCTCAGGGACAGCGATTTCACCATACGCGGGCTCGTTGCCGAACTCGCCGGACGCGGCCTGAAGGTCGACTACCACTCGGTGTGGGACTTCGTGCATGCCGAGAAGCTCAGCTTCAAAAAAAAGCGTGGTGGCTGGCGAGCGCGATCGTCCCGACGTGGCGCGGCGGCGGTCCCAGTGGACAAAGTATCAAGGTCGCGTCGAAGCTGAGCGGCTGGTCTTCATCGACGAGACCTGGACCCGGACCGATATGGCTCCCTTGCGGGGATGGGCACTGCGCGGGCGCAGACTGCCCGCCAAGGTTCCCCACGGGCGCTGGAAGACCATGACCTTCCTGGCGGCCCTGCGCCATGACCGGATCGATGCGCCATGGTTCATCGAGGGACCGATCGATGGCGAGAGCTTTCGGACCTATGTCGAAAAGGCTCTCCTGCCGACCCTGCGGCCCGGCGACATCGTCGTCATGGACAATCTCGGCAGCCACAAAAGCAAGAGCGTGCGTCAGCTCATCCGTTCTGCCGGTGCCAAGCTGTTCTTTCTGCCCAAATACTCACCCGACCTGAACCCGATCGAACAGGTCTTTGCCAAGCTCAAACATCTGCTCCGAAAGGCCGCCGCGCGAACCGTCGATGCGGTTTGCGCCGTAATCGGTCAGTTGCTCAACGCCTTCACACCCCAAGAATGCGCCAACTACCTCAAAAATTCAGGCTATCGAACCTAATGCCATCACGCTTTAGTCCGACATCGCGTCACGTCCGGAAAGTGCCATACCGGTCGTCACTGGACCGGCGCGAGGTCTCTCGTGGCGACGTAGCCGAGCGGCTTGCCTTGGGATGCGACCAGCGCCCAGCCGTTCCAGCTCTCAAGCACGATGAGAGGCGTCTTCGCCGACAGGCTGCGGACAACTGTGGTGATCTTGGACTTGCAAGGCGCAGGGCACCCAGCCCCGCGCCGTTGTCGAGAAGGGGAAGGATTTGAAGGCCGCCCCCGCCCGCAAACGCAAGGAGGGAGCAGCCAAACGTAAGGCCTAATTACTTAGGCCGAACGTGTGCCCGTACATGCTGAAGCCGCTTGTAGCGGATCCGAGTGTACGAGCGTACCCAATGCTTTTTGCGCATGAGGAATCTCCATTTTAGTTAATGGAAGTTCCCGGTTGACAAACTAGAGCGCAGTGCGAATCTAAAGTTTGCGAGGGCACATACGATCCGCTGTCCACCCGGGCACCGGTTGTCTTGTGGTCCAAAGGCGGGGCAGATGACCCAATCATCTAGCCCCGTTTTTTTATCAACTTTCCTGGGGCGGACTACTTCCCGGAAAGCATCTGGTTAAGACCGTCATTCGCAACCTCCAATTCAACTGAAAATGTCCGCCGACGCGGGTGTGTTCTCCGATCGAACATCCTCCATCGTCGGCAATCCTTTGCCGCTAGATTTTCTATATTCCTCGAAACGGCTCAAAAGTTGATCGCCGGCCTTTGAAAGGCGGTACTTGTGAACCACGCCGACCAAAACCTCATCAACAACGCCATCATGGATATCGGATCGCAACTGATCCCTAACGCGACGCTCTGGAAGCCTAGTTCGCTTTGTGACGTCGGCTAGCGTCAAAGCACCTGCGGCGCGAAGCGATATAAGAATAAAATACCGCTGCGGCCCTACTCGCGCGCGCCGCTGTCCAACCGCATGCGCGCCGGGTTGCCCCGTCGAAACCGGCGGCGCGGCGACACGCACCGCGCGGAGGACCTCCGGCTGATTGGTCGATGTCTGCGGGACGGCGGTTGACGGTGGCGGCGGGGGCACAGATGGCAACAAAACCGGCGGAGGTCCCGGAGGTGGCGGCGGGACATTGCGCACGGCATCGGGAGGAAGGCTGTCCAAATAGGCCAGTTGCATCGTTTGGGCTTGAAGAATTGCCTTCCGCTTTTCTTCAATGCCGTCTTCATCGAGCGCGCATTGAGCAATCTCGCGCTGGGCATTGGCCTTGCGCTTATCGATCTTGGACTTTTCTTCGTCCAATTGAGCCAAAAGCCGCTCATTCAGGACTTTAATCGAGTCGATATATTGGGCGTGGTCGGCCATATAGTTCCCGGAGCAGTTACGGGAACTACAGCGTTTTTTGTCCCCCTTTGTTCGCAAGGTGTGACTGACTTATTAAGTCAGTCACACTTACCCATTTGCAATTGCGCCGAAGGCCGCCGGCCGGTCGCTGGCAAGTGGATGGCTAAGATTATATTCCTTGGCCCTTTGCCGCACGTAACCAGTCTACAAGATCTGCGACACCGCCGTCGAAATCATCACCAGCCCGCCCGCGATCACCGCAACGTCGAGGATCGCGGTGTGGATATGCACCGGCATGCGCTCGACGAAGGCCCGCGCCAGAAACGCTCCGGGGATCGCGATTGCCCCGATCAGCAGGGCAAGGGCCAGCACCTGCGCGGTGATGACGCCGGCCAGCCCGAACACGGAAATCTTGATGATGCTGGTCGCGACCGAGATCACCGCGTCGGTGGCGATCACGGCCGCGCCGTCGAGACCGGCCGCCATCAGCAGCGACAGCAGGATCACGCCGGAGCCCGAGGTGCCGCCGACCACGACGCCGTAACCCACCGAGCCTGCGGCGAGCCCGGTGTCGCCGATCCTGACGTCGCGGCGCCGCGCCAGGCGGCGCAGCGGCACGCTCGATATCAGCATCGCCCCGATCACCAGCGCCGCACCGGCATTGGTGAGAAGCGTGTAGCCCCAGGCGCCGAGCGCGGTGGTGAACGCGGCCGCCGAGATCACGATCAGCGCGCGGCGGCCGTCGACATGTCTGAGATAGGCGGCAAAGCGGCCGAGATTGGTGAGGATCGCCGAGATCGCGATGATCGGCACCACGGGCTCGGCGCCGATCAGCGGCACCAGAACCAGCGGCATCAGCGCGCCGGTGCCATAACCCGCAAGGCCGCCGACCACCGAGGCCAGCAACGCGACGCCGGCCACCAGCAGGAGCTGGGCCAGCGAGATATCGGCGAAGCCGGCAGGGATGCTCAAAGAAGGCTCACAGCCTGTTGTCGCGGGCGAAGCGGGCCACGGCCCGATCGGCAATGCCGTTCACAACGGCCTCATCCAGCGGGAAGTCCGCCGCCAGCCAGGCGTCTTCGGCCAGCGCCAGCACCTGCCCGAGCAGCGGGCCCTCGGTTATGCCGCGCGCGATGAAATCGGCCGCCTTCAACGGGAATTTCGGGGCGCTCCAGCGTTTCGGCAGGGTCGCAAGTTCCCGCCAATGCGCCGTATCGACGCGCCCTCCCGCCCGCGCCCATGCCAGCATCAGCCGGTCCCGGTAACGCTCCTCGCCGAGCCGGTAGAGCCGTCGCCGCGCGGTGGCCTCGTCCATGCCGGCGAGCCGCCACCAGCGGTGGCCCATGGAATCGAGCGCCCTGGTTTCGGCGTTGGAGAGACGCATGCGCAGCGCGACGCGCTTAGCGTCCTCGGTGACGGCGACCGCGAGCGCGCCGAGCCGGCGAATCGGGTCCGGCGCCAGTCCGAGCAGGCGCTCCACCGCGATCATCGCGGCGAACGGTCCGGTATAGGCGACGCCGCCGAAAATCGGCTGCAGCAGCCCGCCATCCGCCATCGCCTCGACCGCGCCGGCCGCGCCGCCGGCGACCATCAGCTTGAGCATTTCCATGCGCACGCGTTCGGCGGAAAGGGTCGCAAGGCCGGCGCGTGCGCCGATGCAGGCGAGGTATCCGGCGCGGTCGGGTTCGCCCGAGCCATAGGCGGCGTGAATGCGGAAGAACCTGAGGATGCGCAGATAGTCCTCGGCGATGCGCGCCGCGGGATCGCCGATGAAGCGCACCCGTCCGGCCGCGATATCGCTCAGGCCGCCGACATGGTCATGCACGACACCCGCAGCATCGACCGACAGGCCGTTGATGGTGAAGTCGCGCCGTTCCGCGTCGCGGACCCAGTCGCGGCCGAACGCGACCGTCGCCTTGCGCCCGAAGGTTTCGGTGTCCTCGCGCAAGGTGGTGATCTCGAACGGATGCGCATCGACCACCAGCGTCACCGTGCCGTGGTCGATGCCGGTCGGCACGCACTTGATGCCGGCCGCCTTGGCGCGGCGGATCACCTCGGTGGGCAAGGCGGTGGTCGCGATATCGATATCGGCGACCGGGATCTTCAGCAGCGCATTGCGGACCGCGCCACCGACCACGCGCGCCTCCTCGCCGCTGCCGTTGAGCAACGCAAGCACGCGGGCCGCCGGACCGGATCTGAGCCAGGGCGCGTTGTCGGGCACCCGCGCCTCGCTCATTTCTCGACTCCGGGAACCAGTTTGCCGTTTTCGATATGCGCCGGGATGTAGGTCGAATTCGGCGGCGCGCCGGAAAAATGCGCCAGCAGCACGAAACTGACCACCACCAGCAGCAGCGAGCCGATCATAAGCTTGGCGATGACATGCATCGGCCATGACGCCTGCACCAGCAGTCCGGAACGTGTCGCAATCAGGAACGCCGCATAGACCGCGAACGGGATCAGGAAAATGCCGATCTCCGTGAGAACCGGACGGATCATGTGAGGCAGATCCGCTCGTACAGCACCCGCAGGATTCCCGCGGTGGCGCCCCAGATGTAGCGCTCGGCGAACGGCATCGCGTAATAGGAACGCTCCATGCCGCGGAATTCCTTGCTGTGCACCTGGTGGTTGGCCGGGTCCATCAGGAACGCCAGCGGCACCTCGAAGGCATCGTCCACTTCCGACTTGTTGATGCTCAGCCTGAAGCCCGGCTTCACCCGCGCCACCATCGGCAGGATGCGAAACCCGAATCCGGTCGCGTAGAGGTCAAGATAGCCGATCGGCTCGACGAATTTGCGGCTCAGGCCGACCTCCTCCTCGGCCTCGCGCAAGGCAGCGTCGAGCGGCGAAGCGTCGGTCGCGTCGATCTTGCCGCCGGGGAACGCGATCTGGCCGGCGTGATCGTTGAGATGCGCCGCGCGCTGCGTCAGCAGCACCGTCGGCTGCGGATGGTCCACCACCGGGATCAATACCGCGGCCGGCCGCACCGGCTGTTCGCGCGCGATGATCTCCAGCATGCGATCGGTGCCCTGATCGCCGCTCTTCGGGATGATGTTGGGATCGACCAGGCCCGGCGGCACGTCGAAGCCCAGCCGCGCGCGGCTGCGATCGAAAAACTCCGCCGAGTTGATCGCGGCAGGATCGCTCTTCAGCATCGGCTCGTTCAAAGCGCGCCCCTCACCTCGTCCGCATCCGCCATCGCAAAGAATTCGCCGCCGGATTCGATTCCGAACATCGGACGACCATCGACCACCCGCTCCTCGCCCATGTCAACCAGATCGTAGTACAGCGCCCGCGTCACCTTGGCCCACAGATCGGCGCGGACATGCAGATAAGGCGTCAGCCCGCCGTCGGCGGCAGCCTCGAATCGCAAGCGGTGGGTGGAATCGCAAGCCACCCAGTCGTCGACATTGGTCCGGAAGCGCAACAGCCGGCCCCGGCCGTCGGTTTCCCTGGTCATCTCGACCGCGAGAAACGGCGCATCGTCGACGCGGATGCCGACCTTCTCGACCGGAGTCACGAGAAAGTGCTTGCCGTCCTCGCGCTTGAGGATGGTTGAAAACAGCCGGACCAGCGCCGGCCGCCCGATCGGCGTCCCCATGTAGAACCACGTACCATCGCCGGCGATTCGCATGTCGAGATCGCCGCAGAACGGCGGATTCCAAAGATGCACCGGGGGCAGTCCCTTTCCGGCAGGGCTGGTATTCGCAGCCTGCGTAGCCGCCGCGGTCAGTCCTTCGAGGTCCTGACGGGTGGTCTGCCCTTGCTTCGCCATTGTTTGCCCTGACTCTGACGCTCGATTTGGCACGATTGGTGCAAGTCCGGTGGTGTTCGTCCCGGACGAGTTCCGCCCGTCGATTCCCGGATCAGGTCGCCACATCGTGATGCCGTTCATACCCCGAAATGCCGATAAAGTGGGGATAGTTTAATTCAACGAATACATGGCCTTCGCATAAGTTTAGCATGGGGTTGGCGGCATGATCGCGCAAGCGGCGGCGTTTCATGCACGGCTTTCCACGCGACGCTTTCCACGTAAGGGCTGCTTTCCACGTAAGGGCTTGGGTCCAGGGAGAACCAGATGGCTGGCGCAGACGGTGTCGAAAAACTCGAGGACGTGATCGTGCGTTCGGCCGAACAGGTCGCCGGTCAGATCCGGGCAGCGAAGGATGCGATTTCCACCGTTATCTTCGGCCAGGACCGGGTGGTCGAAAACACCCTGGTGACGATCCTGTCCGGCGGGCACGCGCTGCTGATCGGCGTGCCCGGCCTCGCCAAGACCAAGCTGGTCGAAACCCTGGGGATCACGCTCGGGCTCGACGCCAAGCGCATCCAGTTCACGCCGGACCTGATGCCGTCGGATATTCTCGGCGCCGAGGTGCTGGACGAGAGCAGTTCCGGCAAGCGCTCGTTCCGCTTCATCGCAGGTCCGGTATTCGCGCAATTGTTGATGGCCGACGAAATCAACCGCGCCAGCCCGCGCACCCAGTCGGCGCTGCTGCAGGCCATGCAGGAACAGCACATCACGGTTGCGGGCGCGCGCCATGATCTGCCGAAACCGTTCCACGTGCTGGCGACGCAAAACCCGCTGGAACAGGAAGGCACCTATCCGCTGCCGGAAGCGCAGCTCGATCGCTTCCTGATGGAGATCGACGTCGACTACCCCGATCGCGACGCCGAGCGGCGCATCCTGTTCGAAACCACCGGCGCCGAGGAGACGCTGGCCAAGGCCGCCATGAACGCCGAGATCCTCATCGCCGCGCAACGGCTGGTGCGGCGGCTGCCGGTCGGCGATTCCGTCGTCGAAGCGATCCTGTCGCTGGTGCGCTCCGCGCGTCCGGGAGACGAAGGCGGCGAGGCCGGCAAGCTGATCGCCTGGGGACCGGGTCCGCGCGCCAGCCAGTCGCTGATGCTCGCGGTCCGCGCCCGTGCATTGCTCGACGGACGCCTGGCGCCCTCGATCGACGACGTGCTCGATCTGGCGGAACCCGTTCTCAAGCACCGCATGGCGCTGACCTTCTCCGCCCGCGCCGAAGGTCGCACCATTCCCGACGTGATCAGGCAACTGAAGACCCGGATCGGTTGATGGCCACGGAAATCGAGCACCGAGGTGGAGAGATCACAGCAATCCGACGTGCCGATGGCGAAAGCCGAACGCTCGCCGCATCGCTGCCGCGCCTCGTGCTTGAAGCCCGCCGCATCGCCGCCAATGTGATCCACGGCCTGCATGGACGGCGGCGCGCCGGCGCCGGCGAGAGTTTCTGGCAATACCGCCGCTTCGTTTCCGGCGAGCCGTCGCAGAACGTCGACTGGCGGCGCTCGGCGCGCGACGACCATCTCTATGTCCGCGAACAGGAATGGGAGGCCGCACATACGGTGTGGCTGTGGCCGGACCGTTCGCCGTCGATGGCCTTCGCCTCCAGACAGGCGCGCGACAGCAAGCTGGAACGCGGGCTGATCGTGAGCTTCGCGCTCGCCGAGCTATTGGTCGCGGGCGGCGAACGCGTCGGCATTCCCGGCCTGATGAATCCGACCGCGAGCCGCAGCGTGATCGACAAGATGGCGCAGGCGATGCTGCATGACGATACCGCGCGGCCCAGCCTGCCGCCGTCGTTCGTGCCCTCGGCGCTGGCCGAAATCGTGGTGCTGTCGGATTTCTGGTCGCCGATGTCCGAGATCAGAACCATCCTTGCCGGACTGTCGGCATCCGGCGCGCATGGCACGCTGGTGCAGATCGTCGACCCGGCTGAAGAAAGTTTCCCCTATTCCGGCCGCATCGAATTCGTCGAGCCGGAAGGCGGCGGCGTCATCACCGCGGGCCGCGCCGAACGATGGGCCAGCGATTACGTGGCCCGGGTGGCGCTGCATCGCGACGAGATTCGCGCCGAGACCAACAAGCTCGACTGGTTGTTCTCGACCCATACCACCAGCCGCTCGGCCGCCGAACTGCTGCTGTTCCTGCATTCCGGCATGATGGTGAGCAAGGGCAGCGCGCGCGGCTCCACCGTCAAAGTGGGGCGGCGGGCATGATCGCCGGGCTCCCCCTCTCGTTCGCCGAACCGTTCCTGCTGCTGGGCCTGCTGAGCCTGCCCGCGCTGTGGTGGCTGTTGCGGGTGATGCCGCCGAGGCCGCGGCGCATCGAGTTTCCGCCGACACGGCTGCTGTTCGACATCGCACCGAAGGAAGAAACCCCCTCGCGCACCCCATGGTGGCTGACCGCCTTGCGGCTCGCCGCCGCGGCGCTGGTTATCCTGGCCGCCGCAGGGCCGATCTGGAATCCGCAAACCGGGACCGCCGGCTCCAGCGCGCCGCTGGTAATCCTGCTCGACGACGGCTGGAGCGCGGCTTCGAGCTGGGACAGCAGGGTCAAGGCCGCCGACGAACTGATCGCGAATGCCGACAACGACCGGCGCGGCGTCGCACTGGTGCCGCTGTCGGAGCCTGCCCGCGACATCACATTGATGCCGGGCGGCACGGCGCGGGTGGCGTTGCGCCAGCTGGCGCCCAAACCCTATTCGATCGAGCGGGTGGAAACCCTGCCCGCCATCGAGCGTTTCCTGAAAGCCACCGGCGACAGCGAAATCGCCTGGCTGTCCGACGGTGTCGATACCGGACGCGGACCGGAATTTCTCGAAGGCCTCGGCAAGGCGATCGGGGACCGTGCGCTGACCATTTACGACAGCGGCACCTCACCCCCGCTCGCCTTGGTCGCGGCCGAGAATGCCGCGGCGAAGATGACGGTGAAGGTGCTGCGCGCCGGCGGCGGCGGCATTGCCGCGGGCGTCGTGCGCGCGATCGACCAGAAGGGTTCGCCGATCGGCGAGGCGCGTTTCGGCTTCGCGCCGCAGGATCGCGAGACCGAAGCGTCGTTCGATCTGCCGGTCGAGTTGCGCAACGACATCGCGCGGCTCGAAATATCGGGCGAGCGGTCGGCCGGCGCGGTGCAACTGCTCGACAAGCGTTGGCGCCGCCGCGCCATCGGCGTCGTCACCGGATCGACCAGCGATACCGCGCAGCCGCTGCTCGCCTCGATGTTCTATCTCACCCGCGCGCTGGCGCCGTTCGCCGACGTGCGGCTGGGCGATCGCGGCGCGCCGCAACAGGCGATCACGCAGTTCCTCGACCAGAAGCTGCCGATGATCGTGATGGCGGATGTCGGCACGCTGTCGCCTGAAATTCGCGAGCGCCTCAACGCGTGGGTCGAACAGGGCGGCGTGCTGGTGCGTTTCGCCGGGCCTCGTCTGGCGCAGGCCGACGACGATCTGGTGCCGGTCAAACTGCGCCGCGGCGGACGCAGCCTCGGCGGCAGCCTCACCTGGGAAAAGCCGCAGCATCTGGCGTCGTTTCCGGCCGACGGACCGTTCGCGGGCCTCGTGGTGCCGAAGGACGTCACCGTCAGCCGCCAGGTGCTGGCCGAACCGGATGCGGCGCTGGCGACCAGGAGCTGGGCCTCGCTGGAGGACGGCACGCCGCTGGTGACCGGCGAACATCGCGGCAAGGGCGTCGTCAGCCTGTTTCATGTCAGCGCCGACATGCGCTGGTCCGACCTGCCGATGTCCGGCAGCTTCGTCGAAATGCTGCGGCGGATCGTCGATGTGTCCGGCTACACCTCTACGCCCGGCGCGGGCGAAGCCAAGGTGGAAACGGTGGCGCCGCTGCGCACGCTCGACGGCTTCGGCGCGTTCGGGCCGCCGCCGTCGACGGCGAAGCCGCTGCCCGCCGACTTCCGCGACCGCGCCACGCCGGAACATCCGCCAGGCTTCTATGGTCCGGCCGATGGTCCGCTGGCGGTGAACGCGCTGGCCGCGGCCGACCGCATCGCGCCGCTCGATACCTCCTCGCTGCGCGCGCGGCACGCCAGCTACACCAATGCCGAGCCGCGCGATCTCAGGGGAATTCTGCTGGCGTCCGCGCTGGCGTTGTTCCTGATCGATGCCGTGATCGTCGCATTGCTCGGCGCCGGCATCGCTGCGCTGCTGCGGCGGCGCGCAGTGACGGCCGCACTGGCCTTCGCCTTCGCCCTGTCGACGATGGTGGCGACGCCGTGGCCGGCGCAAGCCGACAATAACGACGATTTCGCCATCAAGGCGGTTTCGCAAACCCGGCTGGCGTATGTCGTCACCGGCAATGCCGACGTGGATTCCATCGTCAAAGCGGGCATGGCCGGGCTGACGCTGTTTCTGGCGCAGCGCACGGCGCTCGAGGCCGGGGACCCCGTCGGGGTGGATCCGGCGCGCGACGAACTGGCGTTCTTCCCGTTGATCTACTGGCCGGTGATGCCCGGCGCGCCAAAGCCGCCGCAGGATGCCATCAACCGCATCGACGCCTACATGAAGCAGGGCGGCACCGTGATATTCGACACCCGCGACGCCATCGAGGCGCCGCCGGGGCCCAACGGCGCGTCGCAGACGCCGGGAATGCTGGCGCTGCGCAGCATCCTCTCCTCGCTCGACGTTCCCGAGCTCGAGCCGGTGCCGCGCGAGCACGTGCTGACCAAGACCTTCTATCTGCTGCGCGACTTTCCCGGCCGGTTCAGCTCGGGGCAGACCTGGGTCGAGACCTTGCCGCGCGACGAGGACGACGAGGCCGCCTCGAGGCCGGCCCGCGGCGGCGACGGCGTCTCGCCGATCATCATCACCTCGAACGATCTGGCCGGCGCATGGGCCCTGCGCCCGGACGGCCAGCCGATGCTGCCGCTGACGCCGGGCGAACCGCGGCAGCGCGAATTCGCCTTCCGCGCCGGCGTCAACATCGTGATGTACACGCTGACCGGCAACTACAAGGCCGACCAGGTGCATGCGCCGGCGCTGATCGAACGGCTCGGGCAGTAGGGGCGAGAGCATGCAATACAGCATCGCATTCACGCCCCTCGTTCCCAGTTACGTGCTGTGGTTCGCGCTGGCCGCCATCGCCGTGATCGCGGTGCTGCTGTTGCTCGGCCGCGCCCGGGGGGCGGCGGTGCGCGTGACCGCGCTGGCGCTGGTCTTGCTGGCGCTGGCCAACCCGTCATTCACCCGCGAGGACCGCGAGCCGCTGTCGTCGGTCGCCGCCGTCGTGATCGACAAGAGCCCGAGCCAGAATTTCGGCGAGCGCACCCGCGAAACCGAAAAGGCGCGCGAGGCGCTGGTCGACAGCCTGAAGAAGATCCGGGGACTCGAGGTGCGCGTCGTCGAAGCCGGCCAGGCCGACGGCGAAACCGACGGCACGCGGCTGTTCGGCGCGCTGGCCTCGGCGCTGTCGGACGTTCCGGTCGATCGCGTCGCCGGCGCCTTCCTGATCACCGACGGACGGGTGCACGACATCCCCGCCAATGCCGCGGCGGTCGGATTCCAGGCTCCCGTGCATGGGCTGATCACCGGGCGCAAGGACGAACGCGACCGGCGCATCGCGATCTCGGCCGCGCCGCGCTTCGGCATCGTCGGACAGGCCCAGACCATCACCTACCGGCTGGACGATCAGGGCGTCAGCGGCGACCGCGCCAGGGTCGTGGTGCGCCGCGACGGCGAAGTCATCAACGAACGCACCGTGCTGAGCGGCCAGACCGTTAATGTCGAGATCGACATCAAGCATGCCGGCCCCAACATCGTCGAGATCGAGGCTTCCCCGCTCGCCAACGAACTGACGCTGGTCAACAACCGCGCCGTGGTGGCAATCGACGGCGTGCGCGACAAATTGCGGGTGCTCCTGGTCTCCGGCGAGCCGCATTCCGGCGAGCGCACCTGGCGCAACCTGTTGAAGTCCGACGCCAGCGTCGATCTCGTGCATTTCACGATTCTGCGCCCGCCGGAGAAGCAGGACGGCACACCGATCAACGAACTCAGCCTGATCGCGTTTCCGACCCGCGAACTGTTCCAGCAGAAGATCAACGAATTCCAGCTGATCATCTTCGACCGCTACGCCCGCCAGGGCGTGCTGCCGATCGCCTATTTCGACAATATCGCGCGCTATGTGCGCGCCGGCGGCGCGGTGCTGGTGTCGGCGGGCCCGGACTACGCCTCGACCACGAGCATCTGGCGCACGCCGCTGGATTCGGTGCTCCCGGCCGAACCGGTCGGCGTCACCGAGAAACCGTATTACGCGCATTTGAGCGACGCCGGCAAACGCCATCCGGTGACGCGCGGGCTGGAGGGCTCGGGCGCCGAGCCGCCGCGCTGGAGCCGGTTCTTCCGCACCGTCGAGACCCGCAACGCCATCAGCCCGCCCGTCATGACCGGTGCCGACGGCAAGCCGCTCTTGCTGCTGTCGCGGTTCGGCGAAGGCCGCGTCGCGCTGCTGTTGTCGGACCATATCTGGCTGTGGGCGCGCGGCTATGAGGGCGGCGGGCCGCACCTCGATCTGCTGCGGCGAACCTCGCACTGGCTGATGAAGCAGCCTGACCTCGACGAAGAAGCGTTGCGGCTTCAAATCAGCGGCAAGGATCTGGTGGTGCTGCGCCAGACCATGGCCGACAGCGTGACGCCGGTGACCGTGACTTCGCCCTCAGGCGCAACGCGCGAGTTGACGCTGAGTGTCGGCGAACCCGGCACCTGGCGCTCGACCATCCCCGCCAACGAGCTCGGCCTCTGGCAGGCCACCGACGGCACGCTGAAAGCGCTGATCAATGTCGGTCCGACCAACCCCAAGGAGTTTTCGGAAGTCACGTCCACCACCGACATGCTGAAGCCGCTGGCGCAGGCCACCGGCGGCGACGCGCGGCGCGTGGTCGACGGCGCCAGCATCGACCTGCCGCGCATCGTGCCGGTGCGCGCATCCGGCATCTTCCGCGGCGACGGCTGGATGGGCGTGAAGATGCGCGACGCCAGCGTCGTCAAGGGCGTCGGCGTGCTGCCTGTCTTCGCCGGCCTGATCGGCCTGTTGCTGCTGCTCGGCGCGTTCGCCGCTACCTGGCTGCGCGAGGGACGCTGAGCACAGAGCCTTTTCGGTTCTGATTAAATCAGAACCGAGGCTCCAGTTTTTTGTCTTGACGCGTTTTCTTTACGCGAGCCGGTATCCACTTCGCTCGAAAACGCTTTGGCCACTCGCAGGCGTTGCGTGAATCACACAGGCTTGGCGAATTCGCTCCATCCGCCGATTGCCTACGGTTGACACCCCGCCGTCACCCCTGATGTTATATTATAACATTGGGGCGGACCGAGATGTCTTGGTCCCCCCGATGCAAGGCGTCTGTCGGCATGAAGTGGTTCCGCTCGAACATCAAACACGGCTCGCGGCTGGCGCTGCTGGCGCTGGCGCTGCAGTTCGTGCTGCCGTTCGGGCATTTCCATGAGGCCGCGGCGCAGACGGCGCCGACAATTCAGTCGGTCGCGACGCAGTCCGACATTACTTCCGCCCTCGTCGCACCAGATGCAGCCGACAGCACTGCACAGCCTGCATCCCATCCGGAGCCCGACCGACAATCCGGCGATGCCTGCGCGGTCTGCGCCGTCATCGCGCTGGCGCGCACGGCCCTGTTTGCGACGCCGCCGATCCTGCTGCTGCCGCAAGCGGTCGATTTTCTCCACCTGACCACCGACGCCGAGTTCATCCATCTGAACTCCGCCCGGCTTGCCTTCCAGCCTCGCGCTCCCCCCGCCTCCTGACGATTGCTTGATGCCGTCCCGAGGATCGCCGCGTCATGCGCGGCGCCCCGGGACAAATCGAAATCGGTCCGTCGCCCATCGACGGTAAGGCTGCCTCCGAATTCCGGTCGCAGCCTGTCAGGATCGGGACAAATGACAATCCAAAGAAGACGAGCACTCTACATCAATGGAGCAAGCTGGCTGCTATTATGCGCGATGGGTAACGGCGCGACAGCTCAGGACGCGACTCCGGCGCCACCGTCCACGCAGCTGCCGGAAATCACCGTGACCGCGCCGAGCCCGATTCAGCGGCGCAAGCCGGTGGTCGCCTCGCGAACGCCCGTACGCGGCGCACGCGCGGTTCCCGCCCCTGATCGCGAGCCGGCGCCACAGCCGGCTGCTGTCGCAGCCGCACCCCAGCAGGGCGTGCTGCCTGTCGTCACCGATCAATTCGCAACGGTCACCGTGGTGCCGAACGAGGAAATCCGCAGGGCGGGCGGCGCCACGCTCGGCGATCTCCTGTTCTCCAAGCCCGGCATTACCGGCTCGAGCTTCGCGCCCGGCGCTTCAAGCCGGCCGATCATCAGGGGTCTCGACAACAATCGCGTCGGCATCGTCGAAAACGGTGTCGGCGGCGGCGGCGTCTCCGACCTCGGCGAAGATCATTTCGTGCCGATCGATCCCCTGGCGACCAGCCAGGTCGAAGTGGTGCGCGGCCCCGCGGCGTTGCGTTACGGCTCGACCTCGATCGGCGGCGTGGTCAGCGCGGCGAACAACCGGATTCCGGAAGCGCTGCCCTCCTGCGCGGCGGCCCCTTTCCAGAGCTATGGCCTGCCGGTCAAGGCGCCACTGGCGACTGTGTCGTCGCCGGGCTGCGTGACGGTCGAGACGCGAACCGCCGTCAGTTCGGTCGATCGTGGCGTCGAAGGCGGCATTCTGCTCGATGCCGGCGGCGGCAATTTCGCTGTTCATGCCGACGCCTATGGCCGCAAGGCCGGCGACTACAACATCCCGGGCTATCCGTATCTGTTCGACCAGACCCGGCCGGTCAACGGCCGTCAGCCCAATTCGTCGACGCAGGCCGACGGCGCGTCGATCGGCGGCTCCTATATCTTCCACGGCGGCTTCATCGGCGCCGCGATCACGCAGAACGACGCGCTGTATCGCATCCCCGGCATCGACGGTGCGGACCACCAGACCCGCATCGACGCGCGTCAGACCAAGTTTTCAGCCAAGGGCGAATACCGGCCGGATGCGGCGGCGATCGAGGCCGTCAGGTTCTGGGCCGGCGCCACCGACTACAAGCACAACGAGATCGGGCTTGCCGACCCGCTCGATCCGGTAACGCTCGGCATCCGGCAGACCTTCACCAGCAAGGATCAGGAAGGCCGCGCCGAACTGCAGATGATGCCGTTCGACGCCCGCTTTGCGACAGTCACGACGGCATTCGGCTTGCAGGCCGGACATCAGGATCTGACCGCCTCAAGTCCGGACGACCCGGGCAGCCCGTTCAACGGATTGTACGATCCCAACAAGAACAACCGGGTCGCCGGCTACGTCTTCAACGAGCTGAAATTCAGCGAGACCACCAAGGCACAGATTGCCGGGCGCATCGAGCGCGTCGATCTCTCTGGAACAACGCCGGCATTCGTGCCCGACGTATTCGACGTCAACGTCGACCCTGCCAGTATTGGTCCTGCCACGCCGCGCAATCTGCATTTCACGCCGAAAAGCGCGAGCGTAGGCTTGATCCAGAATCTGCCGTGGGACCTGGTTGCCAGCATCACCGGTCAATACGTCGAACGCGCGCCCAAACCGGCCGAGCTGTTCTCGCGCGGCGCACATGATGCGACCGCCACTTTCGATATCGGCAATCCCAATCTCGGCATCGAAACGGCAAAATCGATCGAGGTCGGGCTGCGGCGGGCGACTGGACCGTTGCGATTCGAACTCACCGGCTACTACACGAAGTTCAACGGCTTCATATACCGCCGACTGACCGGCAATACCTGCGACGAGGCGGCTTGCGTGGATATCGCCGATCCGAACCAGCTCGAGCTGAACCAGGCGAGATACTCACAGCGCGACGCCACCTTCCGCGGCGGCGAATTCCAGAGCCAGCTCGACGTCGGACCGCTGCATGGCGGCATCTGGGGCATTGAGAACCAGTTCGATGTCGTTCGCGCCACCTTCGCCGACGGCAGCAACGTTCCCCGCATTCCGCCGCTGCGCGTCGGCGGCGGCGTGTTCTGGCGCGACGCCAACTGGCTGATGCGCGTCAACCTGCTGCACGCCTTCGCGCAGAACGATATCGCCGCGATCGGCGAGACGCCGACCGCGGGCTATAATCTGTTGAAGGCGGAGGTCAGCTACAAGACCAAACTCGATGCGAGCTGGTTCGGCGCGCGCGAGATGACGGTCGGTCTCGTCGGCAACAATCTGTTGAACGAGAATATCCGCAACTCGGTCTCCTACACCAAGGACGAGGTGCTGTTACCGGGCATCGGCGTGCGGGCGTTTGCGAATTTGAAGTTCTAGAGCCTTTTCCGTTCCGATTGAATCGGAACGGGGCTCTATCTTTTTGTTTTGACGCGTTTTCTTCACGCGAACCGGTATCCATTTCGCTTGAAAACGCTCTAACGAGCATGACACCCGCTCCCCGCTTGCGTCGCAAGCGGGGAGAGGTGAAGGCGTGCCGTCGGTGCTACTTCGCCATGCTCCAGTCCGGACGGACCGCTCCGGACACATCGGTGAACGCGCCTTCAACCAGTTCGGCGACCAGCAGGCGGTTGTAATCCACCGGACCCGGCATGGTCGCCCGTCCCTTCGGAACCGGCTTGAAGCCGACGCGGCTGTAATAGGCTTCGTCGCCGACCAGGAGCACGAGGCGATGGCCCTTGGCCTTGGCGTCCTTCAGCGCGCGATCCAATAGCGCGCGGCCGACGCCGCGGCTGCGAAACGGCGGTTCGACCGTCAACGGCCCCAGCAGCAAAGCCGGCGTGTCGCCGATGCAGATCGGCAATTGCCGCACCGAGCCGACCAGTAGCGTGCCGATCCGGGCCGTGAACGACAGGTCGAGCAGGTGATCGACGTGCTCGCGCAGCCGGTAGGCGCTCAACACGAAGCGGCCGGGCCCGAACGTGCGCTGGTGCAGGCGCTCGATCGGCAGCGCGTCGCTGGCAGTCTCGGCCAATATTGTCAGTGAGAGGTCGCTCATGTTGAGGCGCGGGATAGCATCTGGCGGACGCCCGGTCCATCGTCCCGCCCGCGTTAAATTGTTGGCCGTTTCAGTTCTTTTTCAGGGGAGCTTGAGACAAATAGGCCAGGAGCTTCATCTCGCGGCGTCCCCGCGTCACGGTATCGAGCACCAGTCCCGACGACAGCGACAGCATCGCCACAATCATCAGCCCCATCGACAGCACCGCGGTCGGCAGGCGCGGAACGATGCCTTGCTCGAGATAGGTGACGACGACGGGGATCGCGAGGCCGATCGAAACCAGCGTCAGAAAAACGCCGATCGCGGAAAAGAACCGCAGCGGCTTTTCCGAGCGATACAGCTTCAGGATCGTGCCGAGAATCCGGAAACCGTCGCGCCAGGTGTTGAGCTTGCTGAACGAGCCCTCCGGACGGGCGTAATAGGGCGTCTCAACCTCGGCGACCGGCAGCGCCAGCTCGAGCGCGTGCACGCTGAGCTCGGTCTCGATCTCGAAGCCGTCCGACAGCACCGGAAAGGATTTGACGAAGCGCCGCGAGAACACGCGATAGCCGGAGAGAATATCCTTGAAGGCCTGACCGAATACCGACGACAGGAAGCTGGTCAGCATCCAGTTGCCGGTGCGATGGCCGGGCCGATAGGCCGCCACCGCCTGATCGACGCGAAAGCCCACCACCATGTCGAGATGGTCCGACAGCAGCAGTTCGATCATGCGCGGGGCGCTGGCGGCATCATAGGTCGCGTCGCCATCGACCAGCACGTAGATGTCGGCGTCGACATCGGCGAACATCCGCCGCACCACGTGGCCCTTGCCCTGACGGCGCTCGCTGCGCACCTCGGCGCCCGCCTCGCGCGCCACCGCGATGGTGCGATCCGACGAATTATTGTCGTAGACGAAGATCTTGGCCGTCGGCAGCGCCTTGCGAAAATCGGCGACGACGGTCGCGACCGCGGCTTCCTCGTTGAAGCACGGCACCAGAACCGCAATCCGCATCGTGGGTGGTATCATCGCTGGACGATCAGCCGAATCAGGTTAGTCATGACATTCAAGCTTCTACCGGTTGCCGCTCGCTAGCGCCACGTGGCGATCGGCTCCGTTCCCTCAAGCACTTCCGCTATCCGCAGGCGGGTGCCCCGGGTCGTCTCCTCCGGCAATGCGGCGGCGTCGAAGAAACCGCTGGCGACGATCTCGTGGTTGGGCTCGGGCAGGCGGTCCTGCCTGAAATGTCGGACCACGTAGACGGCAACGTGATCCCGCGGGGAAATGTGGTTGTTGAAGAACAGGCCGTGCAGCGCCGGATCACCGGTCAGCTCGATCCGCCCCTCCTCCGCCAGCTCGCGGCGCAGCGCGTCGCGGACGGTTTCGCCGGTTTCGACGCCTCCGCCCGGCAGATGCCAGCCCGAGACGTAGCTGTGGTGGACCAGAAACACCCTGTCGTCGCCGTCCAGCACCACGGCGCGGACCCCGAGCGTCATGCCGCGGGCGAACCGCCAATAGAGATGGAAAACCCGCCGCAGCGCCGGCTCGAACCTCCTTCGCAACTTCTGCAGTGTCATCGCCGCCGAACTCTCGAATATCGGGATATCGCGTTTGATCCTTGCGCCGCTGCGGCCGGCTTGCCAATACTTTCCATGATTTCACAGGATACCACGGGATGATCGCGCAGCGGCCCGCTCGCACAGGCCACGGAAGCGGACGCTAGGCGATGGCGGCATTTACGCTCGCCCATCTGTCCGATCCGCATCTGCCGCCGATGCCCGTGCCGCGGCTGCGCGATCTCGCGGGCAAACGCGTGTTCGGCTATCTCAACTGGCGGCGCAACCGGCAAGACGTGCATCGGCGCGACGTGCTCGACGCGCTGGTCTCGGACCTGCAGGCGCAGTCGCCGGACCAGATCGCGGTGACCGGCGATCTCGTCAATATCGCGCTGGAAGCGGAGTTTGCGCCGGCCCGCGCCTGGCTGGAAAGCGTCGGCACGCCGGATCGCGTCACCGTCATCCCCGGCAATCACGACACCTATGTTCGCGCCACCCAACATCGCTTTGCCGAAGCCTGGGGAAGTTATCTCCGCAGCGACGGGGCCCCCGATGGCAGCGTCACGTTTCCGTCGCTGCGCCGGCGTGGTCCGCTGGCGCTGATCAGCACGTCCACGGCGGTCCCGACGCCGCCCTTGATGGCGACCGGACGGCTCGGCCGCGACCAGCTCGAGGCGCTGGAGCGCATGCTGGCGGGGCTCTCGGCCGAACAGGCGTTCCGGGTGCTGCTGATCCATCACCCCTTGCGCTCGGATTCCCATATCAAGCGGCTGACCGATTCCGCTGATCTGCTCGCGCTCTTGAAGCGGCACAGCGTGGAGCTGATCCTGCACGGGCATGACCACGTGCATTCGACGATCTGGATCGACGGGCCACAGGGGCAAATTCCCGTCGTCGGCGTGCCGTCGGCATCCGCGGTGGCGCATGGCCGCTATCCGGCCGCCGCCTATAATCTGTTTTCGATCGCGCGCGACGGTGGAGCATGGCGATGCGAGCAGACCGTGCGCGGCATCGACGAAAATCAGCGGGTCCGCGAGATCAGGCAGATCCGGCTGATCTAACTCGTCATTGCGAGGAGCGACAGCGACGAAGCAATCCACTTCTCGAAACAGATGGATTGCTTCGCTTTCGCTCGCAATGACGGTTTCACAAATTGCGCAAGGCCGCAAACAGCGCCAATCCAAACAGCGCGATCGCGCCGGCGAGGAAGCCGAGCACGAAGGTCCAGAAGCCGATGCGGCGCGGCTTTTCGACGACTACCGGCGCCGGCGCCGGCGTCGCGACCAGCGCGTGTTCGCGCTCGATCATGCGGCGGGCAATGTAATCGGTCACGGCGTCGACAATGGCGGCGACGTCGTGGGATTCGGCGAGCACGATGCGGCCGAATCTCGTATCCTGCACGAAGCGGTAGATGCGCTTGTCGCGCCCCATCACGACATGGGCGACCACGTCGATCCACAGCCGCGGCGTATCGCCCTGGCTGATGCCGCGGTCGAACAGGTCGACCTGCGCCGGGACCTGCGCGAACAGCGGCTCCAGCGCGTCGTTGAGAATTTCGAGCCGGGCCACTTCGGCGTCGCGGAGATCGACCACGACCCCGGTACGGTCGGCGGCCTCGATCCGCGCCTGCCGCAAGGCATCGCGCAGACGAAGTGGACGGTTATTGCTGACGGCAGCATTACTCCCGGTACTTTGCGCGTCTGACATCCGCTTGATCGCCTTTGTCCTGAGGTTCCCAGGCGTTAACCTATCAGCAACCACGTTTTCCGCAAAGGTTGTTTGTTCCCAAAGGGTTATCCATTCGGTGAGACCCAGGCGACGGCGCGGGGCCTCCTTCTCCCTCTGCGCGCAAGCGGGGCGAGGTCTCAAGACAGAACGGCCCCACCCGGAAAGCCGGATGGGGCCGCTATCGTCCTTGGACGTCTTCTTCTTAAGCCGTGAGGCCTCAGGCCGAGACGCGGGCGGGCTCTTCCACGATCGAGAAGCGCACGCCGGCCTTGTGGCGGTTCTCTTCCGAGACCTCCCGCCAGCAGTCCTCGGCTTCCTTGCGGGTCTTGAACGGACCTTTGACCTGGGCCGAGCCTTCCACGAGCTTGTGGAAGTTCATCGAGCCGAACTCGCCGCCAATCACCCAGAAATTGCTGCCTTTGGTCATGATAGTCTCCTGGTGTTACCGTTAGCCGAACTGGTTCATCGTGTTGTGGGCCCCACCCGCCTTCAGAGCGGCTTCACCGGCGAAATATTCCTTGTGATCGTCGCCGATATCGGAGCCGGCCATGTTCTGATGCTTGGCGCAGGCGATACCCTGACGAATCTCCTGGCGCTGAACATTCTTCACATAGCCCAGCATGCCCTGCTCGCCGAAATACTCCTTCGCGAGATTATCAGTCGACAGAGCTGCCGTATGATAGGTCGGCAACGTGATCAGATGGTGGAAGATGCCAGCACGCTTTGCTGAATCGGCCTGGAAGGTGCGGATGCGCTCGTCGGCTTCAATGGCCAGCGGCGTATCGTCGTATTCCGGCTTCATCAGGTCGGCCCGATTGTACTTGCTGACATCCTTGCCGGCTTCCTTCATCGCGTCGTAGACCTGCCAACGGAAATTGAGCGTCCAGTTGAACGAGGGCGAGTTGTTGTAGGCCAGCTTCGCGTTCGGAATGACCTCGCGAATGCGGTCGACCATCTTGGCGATCTGCTCGATATGCGGCTTCTCGGTTTCGATCCACAGCAGGTCAGCGCCGTTCTGCAGCGAGGTGATGCAGTCGAGCACGCAACGATCTTCGCCGGTGCCGGCGCGGAACTGATAGAGGTTGCTGGCAAGCCGCTTCGGACGCATCATCTTGCCGTTGCGGTTGATGATGACATCGCCATTCCTGGCATTGGCGGCTGTCACTTCCTCGCAATCCAGGAAGCTGTTGTACTGATCGCCGAGGTCGCCGGGCTTGTGGCTCACGGCGATTTGCTGCGTGAGACCGGCACCCAGCGAGTCGGTGCGGGTCACGACGATGCCGTCTTCGACGCCCAGTTCGAGGAAGGCATGGCGGCAGGCCCGGATCTTCGCCAGGAACACCTCGTGCGGCACGGTCACCTTGCCGTCCTGGTGGCCGCACTGCTTTTCGTCGGAGACCTGATTTTCGATCTGCAGAGCGCACGCACCTGCTTCAATCATCTTCTTTGCGAGCAGATAGGTCGCCTCCGCATTGCCAAAACCGGCGTCGATGTCGGCGATGACGGGCACGACATGCGTCTGGAAATTGTCGACCTTTTCGATCAACGCCTTTTCCTTCGCCTGGTCGCCTGCCTTGCGGGCGGCGTCGAGCGCGCGGAAGATATCGTTGAGCTCACGGGAGTCCGCCTGACGGAGGAAGGTGTAGAGCTCTTCGATCAGCGCCGGCACCGAGGTCTTCTCGTGCATCGACTGATCGGGAAGCGGTCCGAACTCGGAGCGAAGTGCTGCGATCATCCAGCCGGACAGATACAGATAGCGACGATCGGTCTTGCCGAAATGCTTCTTGATCGAAATCAGCTTCTGCTGCGCGATGAAGCCATGCCAGCAACCGAGCGACTGGGTGTACTTGGTGGGATCGGCGTCATAGGCAGCCATATCGCTGCGCATCAGCGCCGCGGTGTACCGGGCGACGTCCAGGCCGGTCTTGAAGCGGTTCTGCAGACGCATGCGCGCCACGGCTTCGGCGGTGACGCCGTTCCAGGTCGGCTGGGTCTTGAGGAGCGCCTCGGCAGCTCCAACCTCGCTCAGATAGGAAGCCGGTCCCTGGATGGCCTGGTCAATGATCCCACGTGGCTGGTAGTTCATGTGCGTGATCCTTTCGGTGGCGAACCTGTCTTCGCCAGTCTTTCAATCGACATTCGTGACAGTGCATTGCGAAACGTGGCCAGAGCTAAACGCCAAACTTCCTAATTCGTATAGATAGCTTGTCATCTAATGGTGATGTGATGTAACATACGAACATGTCATAGATGTCATTTTGTCATTTTTGTCACAAAATGAGTCAGGAAGGCTGCCATGGCCAGTGATTCCGGAAAGAAACTGTTCGTCGGCCCCCGCTTCAGGCGCATCCGCCAGCAACTCGGCCTGTCGCAGACCCAGATCGCCGAGGGGTTGGGCATTTCCCCGAGCTATATCAACCTGATAGAGCGAAACCAGCGCCCGGTGACGGCGCAGATCCTGCTCCGGCTGGCGGAGACCTATGACCTCGATCTGCGCGATCTCGCCACCGCCGACGAGGACCGCTTCTTCGCCGAACTGAACGAGATCTTCTCCGATCCCTTGTTCCGGCAGATCGACCTGCCGAAGCAGGAATTGCGCGATCTCGCCGAATTGTGCCCGGGCGTCACACATTCATTACAGCGCCTCTACGCCGCCTATACCGAGGCTCGCCGCGGCGAGACCCTGGTCGCGGCGCAAATGGCCGACCGCGACGAGGGCGCGCGCTTCGAGGCCAATCCGATCGAGCGCGTACGCGACCTGATCGAGGCCAACCGCAATTATTTTCCCGAACTCGAAACCGCCGCGGAAAACCTGCGCGACGAGCTGAGCGCAGCGACCGAGGAATTGTTTTCCGCCCTCGCCACGCGCTTGCGTGAAAAGCATTCCGTGGTCACCCGTATCATGCCGGTCGACGTCATGCGCGAGACGCTGCGGCGGTTCGACCGGCATCGCAGGCAACTCCTGATCTCCGAACTGGTCGACGGCCCCGGCCGCGCGTTCCAGCTCGCGTTCCAGATCGGCCTTTCCGAATGCGGCGGCATTTTCGATGCCATCGTCGGCCGCGCCGGCCCGCTCGACGACACGCCGCGCCGGCTCTACCGGATTACGCTGGCAAATTATTTCGCCGCCGCCGCGATGATGCCCTACCAGGCATTCCACGGCGCGGCGGAATCGTTGAGCTACGACGTCAACGTGCTGGCGCAGCGCTTCAACGCCGGTTTCGAGCAGGTCTGTCATCGCCTGACCACGCTGCAGCGGCCCAATGCGCGCGGCGTGCCGTTCTTCATGCTGCGCGTCGACAATGCCGGCAACGTCTCCAAGCGGTTTTCTTCCGGCACCTTCCCGTTCTCGAAATTCGGCGGCACCTGTCCGCTGTGGAACGTGCACTCGACCTTCGACACACCGGACCGGCTGCTCAAGCAGGTGATCGAACTGCCCGACGGCAACAGGTATTTCTCGATCGCGCAGATGGTGCGCCGCCCGGTGGCGCCGCACCCGCAGCCGCAGCCTCGTTTCGCGATCGGCCTCGGCTGCGAAATCCGCCATGCCTCGCGCCTGGTCTACGCCACCGGCATGGATCTGGAAAAAGCCGAGGGCACTCCGATCGGCGTCAACTGCCGGCTCTGCGAACGCGAAAACTGCAGCCAGCGCGCCGAGCCGCCGATCACCCGCACACTGATCCTGGACGAGAACACGCGGCGGGTGAGTTCGTTTGCGTTCTCCAATGCAAGGGAGTTGTAGAGGGCAAGCACTCGAAACCGCAACTCGTCGTCCCTGCGAACGCACTATTGCATGCACACATCTCAAAAACCGAATCTAAAACAGGGACTTAGATGACCCCCTGTTTTGGACCGATCTCGGGCTGGGTTGCGCGGGGATCATTGAAAAGACTCGCACTTTTCTCGGATGCGGCGAGCCGACCAAAAGATGTGTGCATGCAATAGTGCGAACGCAGGGACCCATACGCCGTGCCGCCTGTTTTGAAACGACGCTGTCGGACGGCTTGCACAATCGTTGGCGGCTGTAGTTATGGGTCCCTGCGTTCGCACGGACGACGTAGAGTTTGTCGCGCGAGTTACCAATTCAATTCTCAATCTGCAGACACACCTTCGCACCCCGGCGGCGCGAAGCGCCCGGGCTGTGCAAGGAGTTTCGCCCCAAGTGAAGGCGTGGGGAACCGGGCGGATCCGGGCTGCGCCGGCTGCCGTTGATCCACGTCAAGAAGAACGACATTCGGCGGACTAGTCTCTGCGACGGGCGGGCGTCCGGAAAGTTCATGGAGACGAGTAATGAGCACGCAAGGCAATGTTCACTTCTTCACCAACTGGGCCAAGGAGCGGCTCGATGAAATGGACGCCACGCTGACGTCGCTGCAGGGCAAGGCCGCCGAGGTGCAGGCCGATGCGCGCGACCGGGCCGGCAAGGTTCTGGCCGAGTTAGCCAAGAGTCGTGATGCCTTCCGCGAAGCCGTGAAGAAACAGGCAGGCGCCAGCGAAGCGGCCTGGGCCAGCGCCAAGACCAGGATGGAAGCGGACTGGAGCGCCTTCGAGGCGGAGGTGCAGAAATATGTCGAGAATTACGGCGAGCAGTTCGAGCTGCGGCAGGCGACATTCAAGCAACAGGCCGAGGCCCAAGTGAAATCGTGGCGCGAGGCGGCCGACAAGCTTGCCGCCGCCGCCGGCGAATTCGCCGCCGAACGCCGCGGCGAAATCGAGGCCAATGTGAAGCGCATGCAGAGCGATGCGGCTGCGGCGGAGGAAAAGCTCCGGAAGCTGAACGAGGCGGGAAGCCAGTCATGGTCGGCCCTCACCGCCGCCCTGACGGAAACGCGCAACGTGTTCGATCGCGCCAACCAGGCGGCACAGGAGGCGTTCAAGCGAGCCGTCAGCTGATCCGGAGTTGACGCGATTGCAGCGAGGCCACGAACCGGGTTCGATTTTGAGCAATAAAAATTGAAGTCGATTAGAGATGCGCGGTCTCGGGCGCTCTGGAATTTACCACGATCGACGACGGCAGATTGCCAAGCCGAACGTTTCACGCTACCGCGAACTACCTGCCCGAGCTTGCGAGCGAGGAGCAAGACAATGAAATCGCTTTTTATCAGATCATTGCTGCTGGCCGCCCTGACCTTTACCGGCGCGACCGCATGTTTCGCGCGCTGGCCGGAATATTCCGGATACTGGGTCGTCGGCAATTACGCGACCAGGAAATGCGAGATCGTGACCTCCAACCCGGTCATCGATGGCGTCGTCATCTGGTTCTCGAGCGGCCCCTATAAATCGCTCGACGACGCCAAGCTCGCCCGCACCACCATTCGCGAGTGCCCGCCGGAGCCCGCCGCTTCACCGGCATCCAACTGACCCGGACCGGCCGCGCCGACGCGATTTCCGATTGCCTTGCAGAACGGCATTGACCTTTGCCGCCGGATTGCATTCGGTAGCGTAACGCCGGCGGCATCACGAACCGGCGCCGCAAGGGAGTTGTCATGACCACTGTAGATGAGCGCACCGGTCCGCCGCGATTCCGCGACCAGACGGTTGCTTTCGGCGAACTCGGCGCCGGCAGGAACATCGAGATCCCATCCGCGTCGCCGGTCAATTATCATCAGGTCATCAGCAAGCCTGCAGAGATGCCGCGGATCACGATCGACGGCAAATTGTTCATGCCCGCCTCCGGTCAGCGCGCCAGCGCAGGAAAACTGCCGCTGGTCATGATCGTGCCGGGCAGCCTCGGCGTCGCGCCGTCACATGTCGCGCACGCCGAGACGCTCACTTGCGCGGGATTCGCCACTTTCGTTCTCGACAATTTCGGCGCGCGCGGCGTCACCTCCACGGTCGCCAACCAGACGCAGTTCTCGTTCGCCGCCAGCGCCTATGACGTGCTCGCGGCGTGGAAGGTGCTTGCCGCCCTGCCCGGGATCGATGCATCGCGGATCGGCGCGCAGGGACACAGCCGCGGCGGATCGGCGGTGCTGACCGCGGCGACCCGCCGCTTCGCAGACGCCGTGATCGGGCCAGGCCCGGGACTGCAAGGCGTGCTCGCCGCCTATCCCTGGAGCGGACACCAGTTCCGCGATCCCGGCGTCGGCGCCACCGCCGTTCGGGTGCTGATGGGAGATGCGGATGAGTGGTGCTCGCCGATGCAGGTCCAGGCCCATTGCCAGGCGATCCGTCTTGCGGGCGGCGATGTCACGATGCGGCTGGTGGCGGGGGCGCATCACAGCTTCGATCGCGGCACCGCGATCACCGATGTCGCCGACGCCTCGGTTTCACCGGCGGCTCCGACCGCCTACATCGCCGACGACGGCGCGCTGATCCATCCGACCCGCGACGCGCCCGATCCCGCACTCACCGATCGCGACCTGATGGTCCATGCGCTGAAGGCCGGCTACGGACGAAAGGGCGCCAAGATCGGCAGCCGCGACGGCGAAGCCGAATTGTTCCGGGCGGACATGCTGGCGTTCTGGGAGCGCGTGCTGGGCAAGCCCGCCTGATCACGCGCGCGAGGTCAGCTTTACCTTGCGGGCACGCGTGAAGAGACGATCGCCCGAACCCTTTCGTCGGACAACTCGGCCGTCGCAAAGCTGCGGCGGCGCTGCTTGAAGCGGCGGAATTCTTCGTACTCGTCCGGCGCAACGAAATAGCCGGCGATCGATCCGTGAATCGATACCGCCACGGCCTCGCGTTGGACGAGCATTCGGTAGCGGCCGAAATTCCGGGTGAACTCCGAAGCCGGGATGGTGTCAGCCATGTCGATGTATCCTCTTTTTCGGCCAACTCATTGCCTTAGTATCGGATGGTCATTCAGCACATCTTCCCTGATTGATGCGGACTGAATTGCGCGAAGGAGTATCCGTGCTGTCCTCAAATTGTTGGCCTTCACGCACAAGTTCACGATCTGGCGCACGGCGGAATCACGCATCAGGTCATCGGAAATCTTGAATGCGATTTCCATTGCGGCCTTGGCGGCGCGTTCGTAACGTTCGGCCTCGTATGTATTCTTCGTATTGTCCGCGCGGTCAGCGAAGCCACCAACTTTTTCAGCACTATCGGCAGCGGCAGCGCAGATGTCGCGTATCCTGTGCACCGCTTCAATATCGCCGATCGGCCACTGGATGTCTGCATCCCAGATTTCTATGCGCTTGCCCTTGTTGAACCACCACATCGCCATGCCCTGGAATATCTTCAAGCATAGATGGCGGCGACCAATAATCAATCCGCCGGAGCACCCACTGCTCCCCGGCGCTATTGCCCCGCTACGTCCCGCAAGGCGGGACGCCTCACAGTCTTGACCGGCACCAGTCACCATACGGTAGCCGCATACTCAGCGATTGGCAGGAGCGCGGCATCATCGAAAGCAGGCCCAAGGCATTCCCTCGTCACCCATGGCCGGCTCCTTGATTTCGTCCCGAACATTGCGCCAGCGCAAACTCCCGCTTGCGGACGCTCCCTATCTTCCGGTCAGGAAAACCGTTCACGGCCCGCAATGGGTCCGGGAGGATACGCGGCATGTTCACCACCAGATTGTTGATGTCGGGATTGATTGCATTCGGCCTGGCATCGGCCCCGACCGGCGTTGTTGCGGCCGAGCCGCACGCCCACGCCGCAACCGAGAAAATCAGGCTCGACAACGGCAAGAAATGGCCGACCGACGCGGCCTTACGGCGGGGGATGAGCGAGATCCGCACGGCCATGGCGGACGCGCTCGCCCCCATTCATCGCAACAAATTCTCTTCCGAAGACTTCGAGCAGTTGGCCGGACGCGTGCAAGGGCAGATCGATTATGTCACCGCGAACTGCAAGCTGCCCGAGGCGGCCGACCACCAGCTTCACGTCGTTCTGGAACAGATCCTCGACGGCATCGCGATCATGAAGGCGGACAAAGGGCGCGACCAGGGTGCGGTCAAGATCGTGCAGGCGCTCGACCAGTATGGCGCGCACTTCAACCACGCCGGCTGGAAGAAGCTGACGCACTAGGCCACATCAAGCTCGTAGGGCGCGGATCGCGCTGCGCTAGTCCGCCTTACGCCCTACGGCAGAGGTTCGAGAGCGGGCAACATCACTTTTGATCGGCGATGCTCTTGATGATGATGCTCGACAGCCTGACGACGAGGCCTCGAAGCCGGGCGTTCTCCTCGAGTAATGCGAGAACGTCGTTGGCTTTTCCCGCACGCGGTTTATCGGCTCCGTGCCGGACGTTCTCTTCCAGCAACGGCCGAAGATCGTCCATATAGTCGTCACCCAGATGCGGGTTTTTATCGGTGCAATCTCGGTCGCGGTGTGACGGGTACACGATTTCCATGACTGAACTCCAAAAACAAAATCCGTCCTACCCGCGAACACCCTGAATTGAGTCGGGGGCGAATTTGCGACGAAAATGGACCCAAATGGGGGACCGCATTTCGGGAAGCCTGCTGCTGGCCTTTGATGCGCTGCAAAGCGGACCCGGAAACCCTCGATTAACCGTTCGAGTCCACCACTTGCGCTACCTCCGGATGTAGCCAAGTATCGCGTAAAGCGATCGCTGAACCGCCGCGGCGGCGGCGGCTTTCTCAAGAGGTGGAGGTTCGATGAATTATCAAGCGTTCACGAACGACAGCCTTACCATGATGTACGAGGGCGTCCGGGGCGCTCTCGCCTCGGATGATGAACTTGGCGGTTTCGGCGAGGAACGCAGGTTTCGCGTCAGGGAGACCCCGGAATGGAAAGTACACGCCGCGGATCTCGAGTCTGAAATGCTAAGGCGCGGAATGATGTTCGAGGTCATTGATTGGTCAGAAGATCAGGCGACGCTCCCCTTCGGGGAATGAAGCGCTTCGGTATCCCGCGCTGCAGGAAGCGCTCGACCGCCCAAAGGCATCGCCCTGCCCGCCGACGCGCTGGAGAAGATTCTCGATTTCACTGGCCATTCGCCGCCGGCCATGAAGGTTGCCAACGCCCGGCGCGGGAACAAATCCGCTCATGGCGGCTTATCTCAGACGTGCCAACCTTCCGGAGGCTTCCATGAAAATTGCGAAGATCGCCTTGGCGAGTTCCGCGGTGCTCGCTTTGATCGGTTCGGCGACTTTGGCCCAGCAGGTAACGACGGGAACGGGAATGATCACGGTCCTCGACCGGATCCACGGGACCGTCGCGATTCGACAGACGCCAAGCGGCACCGTCGGAGCCAGTACTGGCGGCGTTGCCACCGAGTTCAAGCTCAAGGGCGTCTCGCTGGATGCCTTGCACGCCGGCGACAGGGTCACATTTTCCGCAACCGAAACCGGCGGGATCAAGACCATCACGAAAATCGAGAAACAGTAAGCCGGCATAGCGCACAGGCCGGGGCCAGCCCACCGGGTCCCGCGCAAGGCGCTGCCCGATGAAAGACTCCGGCGCAGCCTACCCCTTCATCATGGGGGAGCGGCGTTAGGTGGAGTCTTGCTTTCCTCCAATTCGTCAATGGATCCGTTTGACAAGCGCTTTGCCCAGCTATCTGCCTGTGTCAGCCAGAAATGCTCGTTTTCATCCGCCATCTTCGCGCGCTGGCGGCAGAACGCTTCGAACGCCCGACAACGTGTGATCGCATCCATCTCAAGCACTCCGCTGCAAAAAGCCCGACGCCGGCCCTTGGGGCGGAGGGCTGGCGTCGGTTCGAACCCGGTCTTGGAGGGGGCACACGACCGGGACCGTCGAACTCCTGTGTCGATACCGCGAGTTCGTATCGAAGAACCCGTCAGGGCGTAACCGTATCGACACAGCGTCCGCACAAATAGCTTCACGTCTTCCGCAGCTTGGCCACTTCATCAGCCAGCAGCTTAAGGATCGCCGGACGATGCGCCTCGTCCTTGCTCTCGAGCAACTTTCGATACAGGGCGATATTCTGCTCGATGACAAACTTGTCCAGATCCGACGGGCCCGCTTGAACACGCTTCCGAACTGATTCCACTCGTCCGCCCGCTCTTGATCTGCGTCAATGGTTGGAGGCCGAATTTCATGTCTTCTGAAAATAAATCAATAGCCCAAAGCGACTATCCGTTTTCATGCAATCCGATTTTCAGAACGTGCCGAACGTCGTGCGGATGACATCGCAAAAGCAGGCACCAGGGGCCTTTGTGAAAAGCAAGATTGCCACGTTTGAGAGATTGAAATCGCTTCCTGCGAGCGTCTCAATTCTTGACGCTTCCGGAACGATTGTGGCGGTCAATGACACATGGAAGCAATTCGGCCAACAAAACGGATTGCGCATTCCCAATTCCGGCATTGGCTCGAACTACCTGCAACATTGCCCATCCGACTTACCCCGCTCACGTCGGTTCCTGGGTGAGCTGAAAGCATTGCTCGCGGGTCAGCTTGATCTTTTGACGTATATTTATCCGTGTCACTCGCCGACACGGGCACGATGGTTCTCCCTCATCGGGTTACCGCTCTCGCTCAACAAGCCTGCCGGCGTGGCCCTGGTGCACGTCAACCTCACAGAGATGCTTCCGCTTCCGGGCGGCACGCGACGGGCGCAAGCCAAGGAGGACCGGAAGGGGCGAATTCGCCCGGGCGCCAATATTGACGCGATCGGCGGCGCCCTGGAGCGCTCCGTGCTGGAAACGCTCTCATCACAACTGAATACAATGTTCGTCGACGATACCGCCTCGCGCGAGAAGGATGCGGCGCAAGAGAAAGACGACGAGATGACCCTCGTTCGCACCCGATTGAGCAAACGGCAGATGCAGGTCCTGCGTCTGCTGGGCGAAGGCAAGACCAACAAGGAGATGGCGAAGGCGCTGCTGCTTTCACCCAACACCATCAAGCTGCACGTATCGGCGATCCTGCAAGCCTTGAATCTCAGGAGCCGCACCCAGGCAGCTCTTCTTTCGTCAAAGCTGTTGCAAGATCCCGGCACTGAGATCAGAGCGCGAGCGGTATCTGGAGATTAGACCGTTCCGGTTTCTCGAAACCGGATTCACGCTGAACACTGAGAGATGAACTAGTCGCTTCGGGCTATTGCCGGGCTTGCCGAACTCCAGCATGTCCTTGCTGGACCTTCTCTCCAGGAAACTGGAGGGGAGGGAGGCGCGCGCGTCATGTGCCACAGCCATCGCTATTCTGCGCATTAGATTGGAACGAATCCAGTGCCCCGGAAAATCAGCATCCGCCGCGATACGTGGTACGTCGCCTTTCGCCATCCAAACGGACTGCCGGAAGCGTATGCGCGAGCATCACGCACCTTCGCGACCGAGCTCGAGGCAAAACAATTCGCTGCGGAGCGGCTGGTCGATGGTTGTGACGACGTCACTGCTGGAACACTCAATCCCCATCAACCAAAACGAATCATCGGCTCCTCGCAACTGCCGCGCTGGCTCGGAATTGACAAATGACGCCTGGAGCTCTTTTGACATTCCGCCCGACGGCAACCATTTTCGACAGCGCCGAGACTGTCGGATTCCTGCGTCGATTCTCGGAAGTGATCGCTGTCGGTCAAAACGCCGTTCGTCTGGATAACGCCGCTGCGCTGATCGAATCGTTGATCGATCGCTTGGCGCAGACGGAGCAATTGCTCCTGGAAGAAAAGAATGAAAGCGCGACGAATATCGAATCGCACAAAGCGGCCGAGACCGCCGGCGGTCAATTGAAATCCCGGGTAATCACGCTCGAAGCCGAGCTGGCTGAGAACATGCGGCAATCGGCGATCGACCGGTCGTCCTTCCTTGAGGAAGTGCGATGCTTGTCAGCTCTCGTCGGAAGATCGGAAGCAGCTTTGTCGGAAGCCACCGCCGAGCTTGCGCATTTGCGATCCAGTCTTGCGGCGATCGGGGAGTCGCTCGTTCTCGTTCCGATCGCGTCGCTGCGGGCGGCGCGCGCGCAATTTGAATCCCTGGCCGTCGGATTTGCAGAAAACGGCGACCTGATCTCGCAGGCAATGTGCGGGGTCGGCGGATGCCTGATCGATCGAGCCCTCACAGATGGAATGCCGGCATCGACGCGCGCCTCTTCTGACTATCCAAACCTCCCGGAATTCATCACCGATAGATGAGACGACCGCGGCCGCCATTTTATGATCGTCGAAAGCCATGACTCGCGCATTCAGGAAAATCTTCGCAATCATAATTCTGTCGTGGAGCTTTTCCGCGATCGCGGATGCGGGGCCGTTCGAAGATGCTGGCGCTGCGTATGATGGCGGTGACTACGCGACGGCGCTGCGTCTCTATCGTCAGATGGCCGACCAGGGAAACGGCAACGCTCAGTTCAGTCTCGGCACCATTTACGAGAAAGGCCGGGGCGTAGCGCAGGATGACGCTGAGGCAGCAAAGTGGTACCGCCTCGCTGCGGACCAGGGCCATCCGACAGCCCAGTTCAATCTCGGGATCATGTACGACAACGGTCGCGGCGTGGCGCAGAACAAGGTTCTCGCACATGCATGGTTCAGCCTGTCGGTTGCACAGGGCAACCAGGAGGCGGCAAGAACTCGCGACATACTCGCCAGGCGCATGACCCCAACGCAGTTGGCCCAAGCGCAGAAGCTCGCGCGCGAGTGGAAGCCCGAGCAGCAACCCCATCGTCGTTGAAGGCGAACCACGCCTCGTCAATCCACCCCTTGGGTCAGGCTTGTCACTCTCGTTGACGAGGTACCATCACCTCGCCAGCGCCTGCCACCGTTCCGCCGCCGCGATCGCCGGCGCCCACAGTTGATCGGCGGGCTGGCCGCGATGCAGCGCCTTGCCGATTTCGCAGATCGCGAGGAACGCGCCCGATCGCGCCTCCTCGAATTCCAGCGGCGCTTCGCCGCCGCCCTGCACCAGCCCGACCAGTCCATTCAGGATCGGCAGCGCGATCTGCGCCGGCTCGCCCTCGGCGGCCTTCAGGGCTTCGATGACTTTGGCGGCTTTCTCGGAATCGGTCATGTTCATCAGCCTGCCCCCCGCAGCATCACCATTTGCACATGCTTCCGGTTCGCACGGCGATCCACGTCATATCCCGCCGGGTCAAAAAAATCGACGCTGTCTTTTTTTCTGCAAATTTCTGCCGCTATCGGCAGACTAAATCCGCGGCGTTGTTGGTGCCCGAGAATTTGTATCTCGTATTTCGGGGGAAGAAATGAAGACGGACCGCGTTCGCTTGCGTGAAGACTCCCTGTCGCCGGAAGACGCGACGGGACCGGATCTCGAGGCCTTGAAGATAGCCAAGGCCAAACAGGACATATCCCACCAGGAATTGGACAAGTGGATCGCGGCCGCGATCGCCGAACTGAGCGATCGTGAACGCGCCGCCTGACAAATCGCGTCCGCTGGCCCGCGCATGATCCTCGATCGGTGAACGCCGGAACGGCCGGCGTCCGGCCGCCTCACCCCTTACCTTCAAGCACCTGCAACACCTTCGGCGGCGACATCGGCAAACTGTAAAAGCGTTTGCCGAGCGCGTTGTGGATGGCGTTGGCGACTGCGGCCATCACCGGGACCAGCGGCACTTCGCCAACGCCCTTGACGCCTTGCGGATGCTTCGGGTTCGGCACTTCGACCATCACTGTATCCAGCATCGGAAGATCCGAGCAGACCGGCATGCGGTAGTCGAGGAAGCCGGGGTTATCGACCTTGCCATCCCTGTTGTAGATGTACTCTTCGTTGAGCGCCCAGCCGATGCCCTGGGCGACGCCGCCCTGCATCTGGCCCTCGACATAGCTCGGATGGATGGCGCGGCCGACGTCCTGCACCGCAGTGTAGCGGATCACGCGCACGATGCCGAGTTCGACATCGACCTCGACATCGCAGATGTGGGTGCCGAAGCCGCCTTCGGCGCCCTCGGTGTTGAGCTGCACGCCGGCGCCGATCGGCCCGCCCATCTGCGGCGCCTTTTCCGCAAGCTGGGCCAGCGTCAGCGGCTCGAACTGGCCGGCGTTGGGGCTCGCCGGATGTGCCGCGCCGTTTTCCCATTTCACCGCTTCCGGATCGATCTCCCAGATCTTTGCGGCGCGCTCGCGCAAGGTAGCGATGATCTTTTCGGTCGACTGCGTCACCACCATCGCGGAGGCAAACAACACGCGGCTGCCGCCGGTGAGGTTGGAGAAGCCGACGGTGGCGGTGTCGCCGATCAAGACCGAGACGCGGCGGTAGTCGATGCCGAGCAGTTCGGCGCAGATGTTGGCGATCGCCGCCCGCGAGCCGCCGATATCGGGATGGCCCGTGGTGACCACGACGTTGCCGTCCTCGGTGATGTTGACTTGCGCGCTGGATTCACCGCCGGCGTTGAACCAGAAACCGGAAGCTACGCCGCGGCCCTGATACTTGCCGAGCGGTGCGGTGTAGTGCGGATGCGCCTTCGCCGCCTGCAGCGTCTCGACATAGCCGATGCGCGGGAATACCGGGCCGTGCGCGGCCTTGGTGCCCTGCCTGGCGGCGTTCTTCAGCCGCAGCTCCAGGGGATCCATCTTCAGCGCCTCGGCGAGCTCGTCGAGCACGCACTCCACCGCGTACGCCCCGATCGGCGCGCCGGGCGCGCGATAGGCGGCCACCTTGGAGCGGTTGGAGACGACGTCGAAGCCGACCGACAGCACGTTCGGGATGTCGTAGGGCGAGAAGCTGCAGCCGACCGCGCCGCGGATCGGCGAGCCCGGCAGCCCGCCGGCCTGCAGATAGAAGGTGCCTTGCGCCGCGACGATGGTGCCGTCCTTTTTGGCGCCGATCTTCACCGTGCTCTTGGAGCCCGACGTCGGCCCGGTCGACCGCATCACTTCCTCGCGGGTCATCACCATCTTCACCGGCCGGCCGGATTTTTTCGCCAGCAAGGTCGCGAGCGGCTCGAGATAGACGATGGTCTTGCCGCCGAAGCCGCCGCCGATTTCGGCGGGAATGGCACGGATGTCGCTCTGGGGAATGCCGGACAGATGCGCGGTCATCGCGCGCACCATGAACTGGCCCTGGCTCGAGCTCCAGATCGTGGTCTTGTTGTCGGCGGCGACGCTGACGAGGCAGGCGTGCGGCTCGATATAGCCCTGATGCACCGGGCGGGTGGCGAAGCTGCGCTCGACCACCACTTCGGCCTGCTTGAAGCCTTCGGCGATCTCGCCCTTCTTGATTTCCATTCGGCCGGCGATGTTGGAGGGCTTGCCCTCGAACTTGATGAAGTCATGCAGGATCGGCGCGTCGGGCAGAATCGCGTCGTCAATCTCGATTGACCACGGAAGCACTTCGTAATCCACCTCGATCAACTCGCAGGCCCTGGCCGCGATCGCCTCGGAGGTGGCGGCGACCGCCGCCACGGGGTGGCCGGGGAACAGCGCCTTCTCGCGCGCCATCACGTTACGGCACATCCAGCGCATGTCCTGGATGCCGAGCATCACGGACTTGTCGACCGGGAAGTCGACGATGTCGCGCGCGGTGACCACCGCCTTGACGCCGGGCAGCGCCTCGGCCTTCGCGGTATTGATGCCGCGGATGCGCGCATGCGGATGCGGGCTGCGCAGGATCTTGCCCCAGATCATGCCGGGCATGGTGGTGTCGGCGGCATAGCCGGCGCGCCCCGTCACCTTGTCGACGCCGTCAGGCCTGATGGTGCGCTGGCCGATCCACTTGTTGTTGGCGATGACGTTCATTGCCGGGACTCCCTAGTTCCTTGCTCCCGCGTTTCCGCGGCTGTTTCCAGCACCGCGCGCACGATCTTGTCGTAACCGGTGCACCGGCACAGATTGCCGGCGAGCCAGAACCGCACCTCCTCCTCGCTCGGCCGCGGATTCTGCCGCAGCAGCGCGTCGGAAGCGACCAGCATGCCCGGGGTGCAGATGCCGCATTGCAGCGCCGCCACTTCCAGGAATTTCTGCTGCAGCGGATGCAGTTTGTCGCCGTGGGCCATGCCCTCGATGGTACGGATCTCGCGGCCTTCGGATTCAACGGCGAGCATCAGGCAGGAACAGACCAGGCGGTCGTCCAGTGTGATCGAGCAGGCGCCGCAATCGCCGGACGCGCAGCCCTCCTTGGAGCCGGTCAGCGCGAGCGGCCCGCGCAAGGCGTCGAGCATGGTGTCGCTGGGCTCGCAGAGGAACTCCATCGGCTCGCCGTTGATGGTGGTGGAAACGTGCAGCTTGGCCATGGTCTCACTTTCCTCCGGCGCGCTTGGCGGCGATCGCAACCGTGCGCTTCAACAGCACGCCGGCGACTTTGGTTCGGTAGGCAATGGTGCCGCGCTTGTCGTCGATCGGACGGCAGGCGGCGGAACAGGCGGCGGCCGCGGCATTCAGCGCCGCGTCATCGAGCTTGCTGCCGATCAGGGCCTTGGCGGCGGCCTCGACCAGAAGCACGGTCGGCGCCACCGCGCCGAGCCCGACCCGCGCGGCGGTGCAGACGCCGTCCTTCAAGGTGAGACTGACGCCGACGCCGACCACCGCAATGTCCATCTCGGTGCGCGGGATCATGCGCAAATAGGCGTCGGAAGAACCCGGCGGCCGCTGTGGCAGCGTGAAGCTGACCAGGATTTCGCCGGGCAGAAGATTGGTGCGGCCGGGGCCGGCCGGCACTTTCTCGACCGGCAGTTCGCGGCGGCCGTTCGGGCCCTGCAGCGTGACGACGGCGCCGGCTGCGACCATCGCCGGCACGCTGTCGCCGGCCGGTGAGCCGTTGCAGAGATTGCCGCCCGCCGAGGCCCGGCCCTGGACCTGGGTGGAACCGATCAGGTTGACGGCCTCCAGCACGCCGGGCCAGACCTTGCCGAAGCGCGGATGTTCGCCCAGCACCGCGCCGGCCACGGCGGCGCCGATGCGGAAACCGCCGCCGGCGGTCTCTTCGATGGCCGTCATTTCGGCGATTTTCTTGATGTCGACGATCACACCCGGCTTCACGGCACCGGATCGCATCTGTACCAAGAGATCGGTGCCGCCGGCCAGGATGCGCGCGGCGCTTCCGGCCGCGGCAAATGCCTTGATCGCCTCGTCGAGCGTGCCAGGCGCCAAATATCGGATATCGGTCATGGTTGTTTGCCGTCCCCCCTGTCTGCTCGCGCCCTGTGATTATTGGTTCACCTTCCGGCCGGCAGGAGCGGAAGCCTACACGGGCAAATCCGATTGGAACAGCCTCCGCGGACCGGTGAAAGCGGCGGGCTCCTATGCGTCGCGCGCGCTTGCGGGCCTTTATGACAAGTGAATGGCGGACTACGCTGAGCCATCCGCGCCTTGCGGGCTTTCAGGCGCATCAGAAAAGGACGTGTCGTGCAGCTTCCGCGTCAGCCTCGGGCGGTCATCTTCGATATGGATGGCCTGCTGATCGACACGATCCCGGTTTATGCGGCGGCGATGGTTCAGGCGGGGCTGGACGTCGAACATCCGGTATCGCGACAATATGTACTGTCGCTCGCAGGTCTGCTTGGCTCAGAGCTGGAAGCGCGCCTGATCGCGGACCTGGGCACAGGCTTCCCGGTCGCAGCCTACTTCTCCACGATGTCGGCCCGTCTTGCGCCGATGCTCGCAGCCGGCATCCCGTTGAAGGCCGGAGCCATCGAGTTGCTCGAGGCTTTGTCCCGGCAGGGAACGCCCTTGGCGGTTGCAACCTCAATGAAGCGGTCAGAGGCAATGCATCATTTAGAGGCAAACGGCATCAGCCATTACTTCCGCCATGTGGCCGGACGGGATGAGGTGGCGCGCGGAAAGCCGCACCCGGACCTCCATCTGGAAGCCGCCTCCCGCCTTGCCGTCGCGCCGCGCGACTGCGTCGTTCTTGAGGACTCCTTCAACGGCGTCAGGGCTGCCCATGCCGCCGGAGCCATGACAATCATGGTCCCCGACGCCCTGGCCCCGAGCGATGATATCCGCAGCTTGTGCGCCGGCGTGAGCTCTAGCCTGCACGAGGTAAGGGACATACTCTGCGCGAGCAGGTAGCCCGCATGAGCATCGCGGACCGCCACAGGCTTCCACCCAACCGGCTGCAACGCCGCGATAAAATTGCTTGGGCCAGATGTCGCAGATGATGCCGCCGTGCAACGGATAGCAGCCGGAACCCATCACCTATTGTTTCTTGATCGACCCGAGACGCGCCGCGAGATAGGCGACTGCCCCGTCGAGCGTGATGAGCTTCGGATAGTCGAGTTCGGGGATGTCGACGCCGAGGCGATGATGGATGGCGGTGACGAAATTCAGGAAATCCATGGAATCGATGTCGAGAGCCTCGCGCAAGTCCGCGGCAGGGTCGATCGCCGCCAGATCGACTTCGGGTGCGATGTTGTTGAGCTCTTCCTTCACCACTTTGCGAATCTCGAGGTCATTCATAGCTTGTCGGGCTCCTGCAGCAGCCTGCCGATCTCGGCCAAAAACAGCGCGCCGGCGTGTCCGTCGCTGACCCGGTGATCGGCAGACAGCGTGATGCTGACCACCGAACGCGGTCCGATGGCGCCGTCGACAACCCAGGGCCGCGTCACCACCCTGCCGAACCCGGCAATCGCCACCTGCGGCGGATAGATGATGCCGTAAAGTGTTTCGACACCGCGTTCCCCCAGAGACGTCACCGTAATCGTCGGATCGGAAATCTCCGAACTGCGAATCCGGCCGGACCGGGTACGCTGAACGAGGTCGCGCATGCGCGCCATCAGCTCGTCGAGCGGGATATGGTCGGCGTCATGCAGCGCCGGCGCCGCCAGCCCGCCGCCGCGAATGGCGATGGCAACGCCGACATGCACCGCGCGCGACGGCTCGAATTTGCCGTCGCGGTAAAAGCCGTTGAAGGCGGGAAAGCGGCGCGCGGCCAGCGCCACCGATCTGATCATCAGCGCGCCGATCAGCAGGCGGCCGTCGGGCGGCCGCGCAGCATTGATACTGGCCAGCCATTGCTCGCTGGCGGTGACGTCGACCTGATGCTCGAGATAATAATGCGGGATTTCCCGCTTCGATCGCGCCATGGCGGCGGCGATGGCCGTTCGCATGGCGTCGAGATCGAGCCCGGGTGCGCGCTTCTTTTCCGCTCGAGCGACGGGTGCGCCGAGACGGCGCTCGACGTCGGCATAGACGATCGCCCCCGCCGGACCGCTTCCGGTCACCGTCGCGAGATCGATCGCGTGCGCCTCGGCGAGCCGCCGCGCGGCGGGTGACACCCGCGCGCGCGCCGCAGCGGCTGGTGCGGCAAGCGGTGGCAGTGGCGCCGGCGGCGGTGATGGCGCAACCGGCGCCGGCATCGAAGGCGGAGCGGCGACCGGGACGGCCGGAGCCGACGGCGGCGGAGCGGCGGCTGCCGTGCCGGCCATTGCCTCGAGTTCGGTTTGAATTCGCGCCAACGGCGTCCCGACCGGCACTTCGGTGTTGAGACCGACCAGAATCTGCTCGATCCTGCCGGTCTCGAAGATTTCGATCTCGATCGCGCCTTTCTGGGTTTCGACCACGGCAACGATATCGCCGCGTTTGACCCGATCGCCCGGCTTGACCAGCCACTCCACCAGCTTGCCCGCTTCCATGTCGGCGCCGAGGGAGGGCATGCGGAACTCGGCCACGGCCTATACTCGCCCAAGCGCGGCTTTGGCGGCCGCGACGATGCCGGGCACCTGCGGGATCGCTGCGTTCTCGAGGTGCCGGGCGTAGGGTATCGGCACCTCCGCGCTGCACACGCGGCCGATGGGGGCGTCCAGTTCCCAGAATGCCTGCTCGACGATACGCATGCCGATTTCCGCCGACAGGCTGCCGCTGCGCCAGCCTTCGTCGATGATGACGGCCCGGCGCGTCCTGGCGACCGAGGTCATGATGGTTGCGTCGTCGAGCGGCCTCAGGCTGCGCAGATCGATCACTTCGGCATCGATGTTCTCGCCGGCCAGCACCGCCGCGGCTTCGAGCGTCTTCCACAGCGAGCCGCCATAGGTGATGAGCGAGATGTCGCGCCCGGGGCGGCGAACAGCGGCCCTGGCGATATCAACCGGACCCGCGTCCGCCGTCAGCCTGCCGGCCATGCCGTAGAGCATGACGTTTTCGAAGATCAGCACCGGATCGGGATCCTGCAAGGCAGTCCACAACATGCCGCGCGCATCTTCCACGGTCGCCGGCGCCAGCACCTTGATGCCGGGAATATGCGCATACCAGCCTTCGAGGCTGTGCGAATGCTGGGCCGCCAGCTGGCGGCCGGCGCCGGTCGCCATGCGAATGACGAGCGGCACGCCGAACTGGTTTCCCGACATGTGCCGCACCGTGGCCGCGGTATTGAGGATCTGATCAAGCGCAAGCAGGCTGAAATTCACCGTCATCAGCTCGACGATCGGCCGCATGCCGGCCATCGCCGCACCGATGCCGGCACCGGTAAACCCGGATTCCGACAGCGGCGTATCGCGGATCCGTTCCGCGCCGAATTCCGCCAACAGTCCCTTGCTCACCCCGTAGCAGCCGCCGTAACGGCCGACATCCTCGCCCATCAGGAATACGCGGTCATCCCGGTGCAATGCATCGCGGATCGCTTCGCGCATCGCATCGCGGTAGGTGATTTCAGTCGTTGCGGGCTGTGTCATTTGCGGCGGCATGACATCTCACCCTTCGGCTTCTGCATAGGTGAAGCGGGTGAGCTGCTCGACCGGCTCCCATGTTCCTGCCTCGCCGAATGCGACCGCCTCGGCAATCTCGGCCGCCACCTCGGCCTCGATGCGCGCCAGATCTTCGGGATGAACCATATGATTGGCTTCCAGCCATCCCTGAAAGCGCACGATCGGCTCCTTGTGCCGCCAGGCCTCGACCTCGGCCTTGTCGCGATAAAGCTGCGCGTCGAACATCGAATGCGCGCGCAGCCGATAGGTCCGGCATTCAAGGAAATAGGGCTTGCGGCTCTCGCGCACCGCATGCACCGCCCGGCGAGCGGCAGCCTCGACGGCGATCACGTCCATGCCGTCGACCGCCTCGGAAGCGATCCGGTAGCATCCCGCCTTACGCTGGATTTCAGTTTCGGATTCCGAGAGAGCGAGCGCGGTTCCCATGGCGTAAAGGTTGTTTTCGCACACGAACAGCACCGGCAGCTCCCATAGCGCGGCGAGATTCAGGCTTTCGTGAAACTCGCCTTCGGCCACCGCGCCCTCCCCGAAGAAGCAGGCGGTGACGATATCGTCACCGCGCATGCGGTCGGCGAGCGCCAATCCGATCGACATCGGCAGGCCGCCGCCCACGATGGCGTTGCCGCCGTAGAAGTTGGTGGCGCGATCGAACAGGTGCATGGAGCCGCCGCGTCCGCGGCTGCAGCCTTCCTGCTTGCCGTACATCTCCGCCAGCACCGTCGTCATCGGCACGCCGCGCACCAATGCGTGCCCATGCTCGCGGTAGGTCGCCACGACCCTGTCGCGTTTCTCCAGCACCGGGATGGCGCCGACGGCAACCGCTTCCTCGCCGTCGTAGAGGTGCAGGAACCCCCTGATCTTTTCCCGGGTGTAGAGTTCGGCGCACTTGTCCTCGAAGCGACGAATACGGATCATCTCTTTCAATAGACCCAACATGTGCTCGCGCGACAGATGCGGCTTGTCGGTTGGTGCGGTCATCGCTCCTCGCTTTCGAGCGTCGAGATGTCGCCCTCCGGCAGGCCCAGCTCACGGGCCTTGAGCAGGCGGCGCATGATCTTGCCGCTGCGCGTCTTCGGCAGGTTCTGCCGAAAGGCGATGTCCTTCGGCGCAACAGCCGGACCGAGACACTGACGCGCATGGCCAAGCAATTCCTTGCGCAGCGCCTCGCTGGACTCGAAGCCGTTCTTGAGCGCGACGTAGGCCTTGACCATTTCGCCGGCGGTCGGGTCGGGAATGCCGATCACGCCGGCCTCGGCCACCGCCGGATGCTCCATCAGCGCGCTTTCCACCTCGAACGGGCCGATCAGATGGCCGGCGCTCTTGATCACGTCGTCCGCCCGGCCGACAAACCAATAGTACCCCTCATCGTCGCGCATCGCGAGGTCGCCGGTCAGATACCAGCCGCCCACGAAGCACTTCCGGTAGCGTTCCTCCTCGTTGAGATAGCCGCGCATCATCGACGGCCAGCCCGGGCGCAGCGCGAGTTCGCCCATCGCCATCGGCTTCGTGATTTCGCGCAACCCTCCGCCTTCAAGGCGCTCGACGATGCCGGCCGTAACCCCCGGCAGCGGACGCCCCATCGAACCCGGCTTCACGTCCATCGAGCGATAGTTGGAGATCATGATGCCGCCGGTCTCCGTCTGCCACCAGTTGTCGTGGAACGGCTTGCCGAAGGCCGCCGCGCTCCACGCCACGGCCTCCGGATTGAGCGGCTCGCCGACACTGGCCATCAGCCGCAGTCTGGACAGATCAAACCGCCTGGTAATTTCGGTTCCTACCTTCATCAGCATGCGGATCGCCGTCGGCGCCGTGTACCAGACGGTGACGTTCTGCTGCTGCAGGATGCGATACCAGCGTTCCGCGTCGAATTCGGCCTGGTCGACGATCATGGTCGCGCCATTGGTGAGCGGCGAGATGATGCCATAGGACGTCCCGGTCACCCATCCCGGGTCGGCCGTGCACCAGAAGATGTCATCCGAACGCAGATCGAGCGCCAGCCGTCCGGTGATGTGATGGGCGACGACGGCTTCATGGACATGCACGACGCCCTTTGGCCGGCCGGTCGTCCCGCTGGTGAAATGAAGCAAGGCCATGTCTTCGGGCCCCGTCCATATCGTCTCGAACGAATCCGAAGCTTGCGCCAGCGCGGCGGACAGGTCGATCGTATCAGCGGGAAGACTGCCCGAACATTCCGTCAGGAAGACATGCTCGAGGCTAGCAAGTTCCTTTCGCCAGGGTTCTATCTTGCGCCGGTAAAATGCCTCGGAGGTGACAAGCACTTTGGCATTGCCGATGGTCATGCGGGCCTTGATGGGATCCGGCCCGAACGCCGAGAACAAGGGCGAGAACACGCTGGCATTCTTCAGTGTACCGAGGGCGGCGATGTAGAGTTCCGGCACGCGGCCGAGCAGCGAGAATACCCGATCGCCTTTTGCGACCCCGCGCTCCGCCAGGATATTGGCAAACCGGTTGGTCTGCGCGCGCAGCGCCTGGTAGCTGAAATCGCAAACCTGATCGTCGCGCCCGATCCAGCGCAGCGCCAGCCTGTCGCCCCGGCCCGCCAGCACGTGCCGGTCAACCGCCTCGAACGCGATATTGATCCCGCCATTGGGCAGACCCTCGAGCAGCGCTCGCGCCTGCGCCCAGGCAAAGCGCCCGGCGTATTCCTGATAATCCTCAAGGTTGGCGCCGACACGATCTTCGGGCCGCTTCCTGATACGCTCCCATTCCATGGCAGGCTTTCAAGTAATTGGAATTAAAAGGCTACATGGCGAGAATCGAGCAACCTTGACGTGGGTCAAGCCCGCAATGGTCCCCGCGCAAATCGATGCCTGGCAGAACCGGCGAATCACTTATGTTCGGGGACCCACCTCGGGAGACTCCACATGGTTGCAGACAGTAACAGTCAGATCGCCTGGCATCGGGCCCAGATCAGGAAACAGCGCGAGGCCCTGAAACATCTGGAAACCGCCCGGTTTACCGTCGGCGAGATCGCTCGCTCGAAGGCCGCCGACCGGACCCAGGAGACGGTGGCCGAGCTGAAGCGCAAGATCAGGGAATCCGAGGCAATCGTCGCGGCCCATGAGCGGCAGACCCGCCGCCCGATGACGACGGACCATCAGACGCTGGCCAGTGCGCAATGGAGCAACTGGAACGCCCGCGGGTCGTCGAACAGCTGAGCGCCGGGGCACGCGGCGTAGCAGCGTGTGCGCCATTGCCGTCGGGCGCTTGCTGCGATGCGCGCATGATCGGCAGCCTCAATGACCTGCCCAATTGCCCGGCCCGGTGAACAAGCCGCTTGGCACGAGCGAACAGTTTTCGTAGTTTTGAAACCATTTGGAAAGATCGCCAGGGATTTGAAAACCATGCGCGTTCATCTGGTTTTGGCCTGTGCCTTCGGCATTCTCTCGACCGGCCCCTTATCCGCCAGCAGCGCGCCGCAGGCCGCTCTGAACAAGACCGTCACCCTCCACTGGGCAATTGCCGGCAGCGGCAAGAGCGCCGACGGCGCGCCGGTGAATTTCAACAATACCGTGGCGCTGACGATCTACGTCAGTAGCGCCGGCCGCGTGTTTCTGAAGAAGCGGGTCACATCGATAAGAGGCCGGGCATCACGGGAGACCAGCAAGGCCCCGGGAGAATCCGGCGCCTATCCGGGGAGTGTACGTTTCGAAGGCAGCAAGATGGTTGGAGTGCAAACCTGGGCCAGCGGCGCCGTCCAGTTTACGGCCACGTTCGACCCTGGCTTCTCCAGTTGCTCGCTTTCTGTGATCGACGCGAAGGGTGCGGGCGGCAAGATCATGCGGAAGGGGCCGGACGGGCAGATGAAAGTGATCGACTCGGTCAGCACCAGCTCGCCGACATGTTCGGTCCAAACCGGCAACGCATTCGCTCACTGACGGCCGCTACCGCCTGGAATCGTAGATCTGGCCTGCTTCGTTCCGCTGCAATGCGGGAGACCCAAGCTCTTGTTATTTTCTGGAAGCCGGGCATCAATTACGTATTGCCTTGATCGAAGCTTTGAGGGGGACGCCCCCGTGAATGTATTTATTTTGAGACGGATCGCGCCGAGCGCCTGTGCCATTGCCATTGCCATTGCCGCGCTCATTGGAGTTCAAACCGGTCCGGCTGCCGCCGATGCGCCGCGTCAGCTCTATAATAGAACCATTCAAGCCAGCTGGTCGGTCTCGGTTGCCCGGACCGGTCCGGACGGGCAGAAAAGCAATTCGGGATCTGTCGTGTATCATACAATCTACGTCAGTTCCTCCGGACGTCTGTTCGAGCGCGGTTCGCGGGCGACAAAAAAGGGCAAGAAACAAACCGACAACGCGCCGGGTAGTACGATTAACGCGGGTGGCGAGGCGACAGGCCTGCGTTTTGAAGGTAACCGGCTTGTAGGCAGCACTGCCTTCGCGCAGGGCGCAAGGCGCTTCATCGTATCCTTTGATCCGGGCTTTTCGAGTTGCTCGGTCGCGGTGACGTTCGGCCGTGAGGGCGGAGGTTTGAAGCGGCGGGGAGTCGACGGTGTGCTGTATACGATCGATTCGATGACGGCCTCCGGCGAGAGCTGCTCGATACGTGAAGGCAATCCATTTGGCTAGGGCGGGGATCGCTTCCGTTTGACAGCTCTCTGGGGCCGGCCCGCCGGATCATTCAGTCCAAACCGGCCGACGCAGCTGGCGACCTGAGGTCCGGCAACGGCCCGATGCCCCGGTTGCGAGCGTCAGGTCGCTTTGCTAAAATGCAACATTGCTCAAGAGGCACACCGTGCGGTCGACGTTCCTTTTGTTTGTTGGGCTCCTGTCGCTTGTTTCCTGCTCCTCGGCGTGGGCGGAGAAACGCGTTGCGCTCGTTGTCGGCATCTCGAAATATCAATCGGTGCCTCGCCTGATCAATCCAGCGCGGGATGCCGAAGCGATGTCGGCGCTGTTCAAGAAGGCGGGCTTCGACGTCGTCGAGAGCGGCCGCGATCTCGGCATTTCCGACCTGCGCAGGTCCATTCGCCAATTCTCCGACACTTCGCGCGATGTCGATATTTCCGTGGTCTATTACGCCGGTCACGGCATCGAGGTTGACGGCACCAACTACCTGGTGCCCGCCGACGCCAGGCTGGCGAGCGATTTCGACGTCGAAGACGAAACCATCTCGCTTGACCGCGTCCTGAAGGCGCTTGATGGCGCCAAACGCCTGAAGCTGATCATTCTCGACGCCTGTCGCGATAACCCGTTCACCAAGACCATGAAACGGACCGTGAGCACCCGCTCCATCGGGCGCGGACTTGCCAAGATCGAACCCTCAATGTCCGACACCCTGGTTGCCTACGCCGCCAAGGCGGGCGCGGTGGCGAACGACGGAGACGGACAGAACAGCCCGTTCGCTTCGGCGCTGGTCAAATACATCGCCGAACCCGGGCTCGATCTTCGGCTGGCGTTTGGCCGCGTCCGCGACGACGTCTTGAAGAGCACCGGGTATCGCCAGGAGCCCTTCGTTTACGGTTCATTGGGCGGCGAGACGGTCGCCCTGGTGCCGCAGGCATCGAAGCCGGCCGATCCCGAAGCCAGTGCCCGGACCGATTATGAACTGGCAGCCCAGATCGGCACCCGCGAGGCCTGGGATTCATTTCTGGCCGCCCATCGCAGCGGATTGTATGCCGACCTCGCGCGTGCCCAGACCAGCAAGCTGATCGCAGCGGAACAGATGCGCGCCAAAGCCGACGACGCGCGCCGCGAGGCCGAAGGGCAGGCGGCGAAAAAAGCCGCGGAATTCCGCAGCCAGCTGGAGGAGCAAACCGCGCGTCAAACTTCCGAGGCAAAGCAGAAGATTTCGGAACAGGCCAAGAAGGAGCTGGAAGAAGCGCGGCGCCAGGTTGCGGAACAGGCAAAGAAGCAATTGGAGGACGCCAAACACCAGGTCGAGATCGCCCGGCAGGAGGCGGAAACCGCGCGGCGTCAGGTCGAGGAAGCCAAGCGTCAGGCCGTTGCGGATGCGCAGAAGCAGGTCGAGCAGGCCAAACGCGAGGCGGCACTGGAGCGCGACAAGATCGCCGCGCTGTCACCGCCCGCAAGCGCGCCCGGAAATGCCGCCTTGCCGGCCGTTCCGCAAATGGATCAGGCCGATATCGCGCGGCTGCTGCAGGCCCATCTCAAGCGTGTCGGATGCAATCCGGGCAACGTCGATGGAAACTGGGACGCTGCTTCGAAAGGCGCGCTCGAGTCGTTCAACAAGAATGCGCAGACCAAGCTGAACGTCCAGCTGGCCAGTCTGGATGCGCTCGATTCCGTCCGCGGCAAGACCGAGCGCGTATGTCCGCTGGTTTGCAAGAAAGGCCAGCGGGCCGATGGTGACCGCTGCATTCAGACCGGCTGCGAGAGCGGCTATTTTCTGAACTCGAGTGGCGCGTGCGAGAAGAAGCCCGAGCCGGCGGCCAAGCCGCAGACGGCGACGCGCCGCGAGCCGGTCGCCCGCGAGCCTGCGCCGCGACGGGCCGGCTCGGTGGGAGGTGGCGGCAAGTGCTTCACGTTTGGCGGCAAGACCTACTGCGAATGAACCAGCCGGCTGTTGCGAACAGTCCGGTTCGCCATGGGTTTTCAGGATAGGCGGCGGCTCATCTGACTGCGAAGACGTTGTCGGCTCTCACGGAACATGATTGTCCCGACACGTCGGTCGAGATGATATTGTACATGCGGCCATCCATCGCGCGGTGGCGGATTTTGGAGCCGCCTTCCTTGCCGAAGCGAACCTGAGCCCCACAACCCGTTCCCCCATAGTGAGACAGGCTGGATTATCGAGTATGAGCAGCGTCAAAAACGTGCAAGAAGCAGATCCATTGACGGGAGCCGTCGGCTTCTTTCATCAACCCAATTGTCATCGCCGGACGACACTTTGCGAAGCAAAGAATACATTTTGATCGGCTTCAACGGACTCGCTGGTTGGCGAATTCAGTGCCGGTCCGTCAATTCCCGAACAAGCTGGAGGCAGGCAATGAAATTCAACCCGAAGATTTGTATCTGCTTGATCGCGCTCACAGGGGTTACAAGCAGCCTGCCCTCGCCCGTTCATGCGCAAACCGCCGGGGCATGCCTCTACGAGAGCAAGAGCTATTCCGAAGGCGCCTCGATCTGCTTGCGGTCCTCTCTGATGTTGAGTTGCCGCACAGAGGGGGCGCGAATGATCTGGACCATTGTTACGGACCAGGACATCAATCGCTTGTGTTCGGCACCGGCCGTTTCAAGATTTCATCGAAGTGTGGTCAGAACCGCTTCAAGGAGAGCGTCGCCTCCTGCGCGGCCAGCCGACGCCGCCGCGAAATGCTTCCAGTTCAACGGTCGAACCTATTGTGAATAATGCGCGCGACTGCTGCGGGCGCGACGATGTCTGCTTCTGACCCAACCAAGAAGGCACCTTCTGTGACTCTGCATCCAATCGGGCACCGCATGCGAAAATTTTCGACGGCACGATTTCTCCCCGGCGCCGCCGTGCTGGCGCTGCTGTGCGGAGCGCAGCAGGCATCGGCCCAGCCGGCACCAACGACAGCCCGGCCGGCCGCGGCGCCCGCCAAACCCGCCGCTGCCAGACCCGCTTCGCCTGCCGCCGCACCAGCCCAGACCGCAGCCCCACGCGGCGGCGCGGCCTGCCACAACGGCATGAGTTTCGACCGCTTCCTTGCCGATCTCAAACAACAGGCGGTCGCGGCCGGCGTGTCGCAGCGGGCGCTGGCGGAAGCCTCCCCCGGTCTCGTCTACGATCAGGGCATCGTCAACCGCGACCGCGGCCAGCGCGTGTTTGGGCAGGTGTTCACCGAATTCGCCGCGCGCATGGCCGCCGTCTACCGGATGCAGCAGGGCCAGGCCAAAATCAAAACCCATGCCGCCGCCTTTGCGCGCGCCGAGAAGGAATATGGCGTGCCGCCGGCGGTGATCGCCGCGTTCTGGGGACTGGAAAGCGATTTCGGCGCCAATATGGGCAATCTGCCGACGCTACGCTCGCTGGTGTCGCTGGCCTACGACTGCCGCCGCTCGCAGATGTTCCAGGACGAGACCATCGCTGCATTGAAGATCATCGACCGCGGCGATCTTTCGCCCGCCGAGATGGTGGGATCATGGGCCGGCGAACTCGGCCAGACGCAATTTCTGCCGACGCATTATTTCAATTACGCGGTCGACTACGACGGCGACGGCCATCGCAATCTCTTGCGCAGCCCGGCCGACGTGATCGGCTCGACCGCGAACTACATCGCCAACGGGTTGAAATGGCGGCGCGGCGAACCCTGGCTGCAGGAAGTGCGGGTGCCGCAAAATTTACCTTCAGGTTTTTCCTGGGATCAGGCCGATCTCACGATCAAGCATCCGCGCTCGAAATGGGCGCAGTACGGCGTCACCTATCCCGACGGCAAGGCGCTGCCGAATGACAATCTGCCGGCGTCGCTGCTGTTGCCGATGGGCCGGAGCGGGCCGGCGTTTCTGGCCTATCCGAATTTCGCCGCCTACACCGAGTGGAACAACTCGCTGATCTATTCGACCACCGCGGGCTATCTCGCCACCCGCATCGCAGGCGCCGCGCCGATGCAGCGTCCCTCGGCGCCGGTGGCACAACTGCCGTTCAACGAGCTGCGCGAGCTGCAGCAGCTATTGGTGCGCGCCGGCTACAATGTCGGCAAGGTCGACGGCATCATGGGCCAGCAGAGCCGCAGCGCGGTGAAGGCGATGCAGATCAAATACGGCCTGCCCGCCGATTCCTGGCCGACCGCCGAACTCCTGGCGCGGATGCGCGGCCAGCCCGCCGCCCCGCGCGCGCAACCGGCTTTGCCCGGACCGTCAGCGGTTCGCTAAGGTGTGATCGCTTCAAGAGTTGCATTTCGCCTGCCGAGGCCCCACCTCGAGCAGCGCAACCCTGCATCTCGACCAAATTCCACAGCAAGAAAAGAGACCCATATGTCTTTCCACGACGCTTCCGTTGCCGCGTACCTGCAGATGCTCAACAGCCTCACCGGCATCCTCGCCAAGGCCGAGGCGCACTGCAAGGCGAAGAACATCCAGCCCGACGTGCTGCTCGGCGCCCGGCTCTATCCGGACATGCTGCCGTTCACCCGCCAGGTGCAACTGGTCTGCGACTTCGCCGCCAAAGGCTGCGCGCGCCTGACCCACAGCGAAGTGCCGACTATCCCCGACACCGAAAAGAGCTTCGACGAGTTGAAGGCGCGGCTGGCCAGGACCATCGACTATGTGAAATGGTTCAAGCTGGCGCAATTCGAAGGCGCCGATAGCCGCGACGTCACCTTTCCCGCCGGCCCCGACAAGACCATGACCCTGAAGGGCCAGCAGTTCCTCAGCCATTACTCGCTGCCGAACTTCTACTTCCATGCCGCCACCGCCCACGACATTCTCCGGCACAACGGCGTCGAAATCGGCAAGCGCGATTTTCTCGGGGTGAGTTGAGAAATCCGTCATGCCCGGGCTTGTCCCGGGCATCCACGCCTTTGGCGCCGCTCGGAAAATAGGACGTGGATGGCCGGGACAAGCCCGGCCATGACGAGAACCAAAAGCCGGCATCAACAGAACATCGAGAGAGGAAGCCGCCGATGTCCGCCACCACCCACGCCCCGAAGCGGATCGATCCGCCGCGCGGCTAGTCTGCGTTTGCCGAATGGCTCGGGCATTGCGCTATCGGCGGTAATGCCCAACTCTCTCGCATCCTCACCTCACCTGAAAGCAACGACATGAGCACGCCAACCAAACTGTTCGAGCCTTACAAGCTCGGTCCGATCACGTTGCCGAACCGCCTCGTGATGGCGCCCCTGACCCGCAACCGCGCGGTCCCTCCCGGCATGGTGCCGAGCCCGCTGGCGGTCGAATATTACGGGCAGCGCGCGTCCGCGGGCTTGCTGGTCACCGAGGCCAGCCAGGTCTCGCAGCAGGGCCAAGGCTATCAGGACACGCCCGGCATCTATTCGAAAGAGCAGATCGCGGGCTGGCGCAAGGTCACCGACCGCGTGCATGAGCGAGGCGGGCGCATCTTCATCCAGCTCTGGCATGTCGGCCGGATCTCGCACACCTCGCTGCAGCCGAATGGCGGCGCGCCGGTCGCGCCCTCTGCGATCCGCGCCAAGGGCAAGACTTTTGTCAACGGCACCTTCACCGACATCTCCGAGCCGCGCGCGCTGGCACTGGAGGAAATCCCCGGCATCATCGAGAGCTTCAAACGCGGCGCCGCGAACGCGATCGAGGCCGGATTCGACGGCGTCGAAATCCACGGCGCCAACGGCTACCTGCTCGACCAATTTGCAAAAGACGGCACCAACAAGCGCACCGACGCCTATGGCGGATCAATCGAGAACCGCGCCAGGCTGATGCTGGAGATATCGAAGGTAGTAGCCGCGGAAGCCGGCCCCGAGCGCACCGGCATCCGCATTTCACCGGTCACGCCGGCCAATGACGTTTCCGACTCCAATCCGCAGCCGCTGTTCGATCACATCGTCGACCGGCTCAACGCGCTGAAGCTCGTCTACATCCACGTCATCGAAGGCGCCACCGGCGGCCCGCGTGACAATGCACCGTTCGATTACGCGTCCTTGCGCAAGCGCTTCAAGCAAGCCTATGTCGCCAACAACGGCTACGATTTCGAGCTCGCGACCAAGGTGCTCGCGGCCGATGCGGCCGACCTGATCGCGTTCGGAAAGCCGTTCATCTCCAACCCCGATCTGGTCGAGCGACTGAAGAAGGGCGCACCGCTGAACGCGTTCGACAAGGCGACGTTCTACGGCGGCGGGGCGAAGGGATACACGGATTACCCGACGCTGGAGGCGCTCGACGCGGCGCAGTAGGGGCGAACGCCCGCCACGTCGTCATTGCGAGCGAAGCGAAGCAATCCATTTCACCGCGGGAAAGCTGGATTGCTTCGTCGCTGCGCTCCTCGCAATGACGGAAAAAAGGCCGGGATCGCTCCCGGCCTTTCGTTTTTCTCTCCTCGTCATGCCCCGCGAAGGCGGGGCATCCAGTAAACGCAGCCGCACCGGCGATAGAGCCGAGAAGCCGCGGCGTACTGGATCGTCCGGTCAAGCCGGACGATGACGCCAAGTCCTCAGTTCAGCGAGGCGCGCTTGGGCGGAGTGGCCGGCCACGACTTGATCAGCGCGTCGTAGTCGACGGTCTCGCCCTTCGGCTTCTCGTTCGCCAGCTTGCGCTGGGGCGCGATGGTCTTGTCCTTTTCGGCCTTCGCGAACCAGAATTCGGCGGTCTCCTTTTTGTTCAGCTTCGGCCCGCAGGCGCCCTGCACGCCGGACTTCTCGAGACGCTCCAGCACCGAGTCCTGCGCTGCTGCCAGCGAGTCCATCGCCGCCTGCGGCGACTTCGCACCGGACGACGCGTCGCCGATGTTCTGCCACCACAATTGCGCCAGCTTCGGATAATCCGGCACGTTGTTGCCGGTCGGGGTCCACTGCACGCGTGCCGGCGAGCGGTAGAACTCGATCAGCCCGCCGAGTTTCGGCGCGCGCTCGGTGAACGACTTGTGCCAGATGTCGGACTCACGGGTGAAGGTGAGACCGACATGGCTCTTCTTCAAGGAAACCGTCTTGGAGTTGATGAACTGCAGATAGAGCCAGGCCGCCTTGCGGCGATCGGCCGGGGTTGACTTCAGCAGCGTCGCGGAGCCGGCGTCCTGATAGCCGAGCTTCATGCCTTCCTTCCAGTAGGAGCCGTGCGGCGACGGGGCCATGCGCCATTTCGGCGTGCCATCGGCGTTCACGACCGGAATACCCGGCTTCACCATGTCGGCGGTGAAGGCGGTGTACCAGAAGATCTGCTGCGCGATCGCACCTTGCGCCGGCACCGGGCCTGCTTCGGAGAAGGTCATGCCTTGCGCTTGCGGCGGGGCATATTTCTTCATCCAGTCGAGGTACTTGGTGATCGAATAGACCGCCGCCGGACCGTTGGTGTCGCCGCCGCGCTCGACGGACGAGCCGACCGGACGGCAGCCTTCCATGCGGATGCCCCATTCATCGACCGGAAGACCGTTCGGGATGCCCTTGTCGCCGTTGCCGGCCATCGACAGCCAGGCGTCGGTGAACCGCCATCCCAGCGAGGGATCCTTCTTGCCGTAGTCCATGTGGCCATAGACCCTGACGCCGTTGATCTCCTTGATGTCGTTGGTGAAGAACTCGGCGATATCCTCATAGGCCGACCAGTTCACGGGAACGCCGAGGTCGTAGCCATACTTGGCCTTGAACTTGGCCTTGTATTCCGGATTGGAGAACCAGTCGTAGCGGAACCAATAGAGGTTCGCGAACTGCTGGTCAGGCAGTTGATAGAGCTTGCCGTCCGGACCCGTTGTGAACGACTTGCCGATGAAGTCGTTGACGTCGAGCATCGGATCGGTGACGTCCTTGCCTTCGCCCGCCATGTAGTCGGACAGAATGACTGTCTGGTTGTAGCGAGAGTGCGTGCCGATCAGATCGGAGTCGTTGATCCAGCCGTCATAGACATTCTTGCCGGACTGCATCTGGGTCTGCAGCTTCTCGACGACGTCACCTTCCTGGATCAGGTCGTGCTTGACCTTGATGCCAGTGATCTCGGTGAAGGCCTTCGCCAGCGTCTTGGATTCGTATTCATGCGTCGTGATCGTTTCCGACACGATGTTGATGTCCAGGCCCTTGAACGGCTGCGCCGCCTTTTCGAACCACTGCAGTTCCTTCAGCTGATCGGCCTTGGACAGGGTCGAGGGCTGGAATTCGCTGTCGATCCACTTCTGCGCGGTTGCATCATCGGCGAATGCCGGCGCGGCGATGGTTACGGACGCCGCAATCAGCGCCGCAGCGCTGGTCATGGTCAGAAAGCCGTTCTTGGTCAAGTCACCCTTCCTTCTCCTCAAGTGTCGCATGTTGGTTCCTCCGGTTGCAGCGATGAACACTTTTCAGGCCCGGGTTGATCCCGGATCTGCTCTTTTTTCGCCTCTTCAGACGGTGCGAAAGATCGCAACGGCCGAAACAAGCGAGATCACGGTAGCGAGCCACAGGCTCGGAACTTCAATGCCTTCCCTGACCGGAATGGTCAGTAGCGTGTCGGTGCCGACGAGCCCGATCCACAAGAGGTGAATGACGGCCGCCACAATCAGTGAAATGAACAGCCGGTCGCCACGCGTGGTCGGAATGCGCAGGATCCCGATGCGCTCGGCCTCGGGATAGGCGACCGCGAGCCAGGTCATGACCGCGAGCGTCGTGGCCAGCAGCACGAAGAAGATCGCGGTCGGCAGCGTCCAGGCCATCCATGCGATGTGTTCCATTTGCCGCGGGCTCCCTCACACCCTGCCGAGCGCGAAGCCGCGCGCGATGTAGTTGCGGACGAACCAGATCACCAGCGCGCCGGGGATGATGGTGAGCACGCCGGCAGCGGCGAGCAGGCCCCAGTCGACCCCGGCGGCGGACACCGTACGCGTCATGGTCGCGGCGATCGGCTTGGCGTTGACCGAGGTCAGCGTGCGCGCCAGCAACAGTTCCACCCAGGAGAACATGAAGCAGAAGAACGCCGCGACGCCGATGCCGCTGGCGATCAGCGGCACCAGGATCTTGAGGAAGAAGCGCGGGAACGAATAGCCGTCGAGGAACGCGGTCTCGTCGATCTCGCGCGGCACGCTGGAGACGAAGCCTTCGAGAATCCATACCGCCAGCGGCACGTTGAACAGGCAATGCGCCAGCGCTACCGCCCAGGGCGTATCGAACAGGTTGAGCGCGGAATAGAGATTGAAGAACGGCAGCGCGAACACCGCCGGCGGCGCCATCCGGTTCGACAGCAGCCAGAAGAACAGGTGCTTGTCGCCGAGAAAGCGGTAGCGCGAGAACGCGTAAGCCGCCGGCAGCGCGAACGAGATCGAGAGTACGGTGTTGATCAGCACATATTTCAACGAATTGAGGTAGCCGGAATACCAGCTCTCGTCGGTGAAGATGCGCATGTAATTGGCGATGGTCGGGTGATGCGGCCACAGCGTCATGGTGGTCACGATCTCGTTGTTGGTCTTGAAACTCATGTTGACCAGCCAGTAGATCGGCAGCAGCAGGAAGATCAGGAACAGCGAGAGGATGAGGCGCCGGCCGGGGATCGAATGCATCATGCTGCTCCCTTGTCGGCCCGGCGCTCGACGCCGGCGTTGGTCATCACGGTGTAGAACACCCAGCACACGATGATGATGATGAGGTTGTAGACCAGCGACAGCGCCGCGGCCTTGCCAAGGTCGAACTGCCCGAGCGCGATCTTGACCAGCTCGATCGAAACGAAGGTGGTCGAATTGCCCGGCCCGCCGCCGGTCACCACGAACGGCTCGGTGTAGATCATGAAGCTGTCCATGAAGCGCAGCAGCACCGCGATCAGCAGCACCCTGTTCATCTTCGGCAGCTGGATCGCGGTGAACACCGCCCAGCGCGACGCGCCGTCGATCTGCGCCGCCTGGTAATAGGCGTCGGGGATCGATTTCAGCCCGGCGTAGCACAACAGCGCGACCAAGCTGGTCCAGTGCCAGACATCCATCACGATGACGGTGGCCCAGGCGTCGAATTCGTTGGAGACGTAGTTGTAGTTCAACCCGATGTGGTTGAGCACATAGCCCATCAGGCCGATATCGGGCCGTCCGAAAATCTGCCAGATGGTGCCGACCACGTTCCATGGAATCAGCAGCGGCAGCGCCATGATCACGAGGCACGCTGCGACCCGCCAGCCCTCGCGCGGCATCGACAGCGCGACTACGATGCCGAGCGGCACCTCGATCGCCAGAATGATCGCCGAAAAGAACAGATTGCGCCACAGCGACGCCAGGAAGCGCTCGCCGAGGTCGGTGGTGGGATCGAGCAGTTCCTTGAACCAGCCGACGCCGTTCCAGAAGAACTGATTGTTGCCGAAGGTGTCCTGCATCGAATAGTTGACGACCGTCATCAGCGGCAGGACCGCGGAGAACGCCACAATCAGGAACACCGGCAGCACCAGGAACCAGGCTTTCTGATTGACGGTCTTGTCCATTATGCCCCCTCGACCAGAAGGCTGTCGGCGTAGACGTGAACATGCGCGGGGTCGAACAACAGTCCGGCCTCGTTGCCGGGAATCGAAAATCCCGGCGGCACCCGTGCTGCGAATTTGGCGTCGCCGACGCGGACCCGCGCGAAGCGGACCCGGCCGAGATCGTCGATCCGCTCGATATTGGCCAACAGCAGGCCGGAGCCGGGCGGCGCGACGTCGACGAATTCCGGGCGCACGCCGATTTCGATCTTCGCGCCCGGCGGCAGGCCGTCATAGTTGCGGTCGAGCCGGATGATGTGACCGTCGATCCGGGCCTCGCGGCCCCGCACTTCGGCGGGCACGATGTTCATGCCGGGCGAGCCGATGAAATAGCCGACGAAGGTATGGGCAGGCTTGTCGAACAGTTCCGCCGGAGTGCCGCTCTGCACCACGCGGCCGTCATGCATCACGACCACGGTATCGGCGAAGGTCAGCGCCTCGGTCTGGTCGTGGGTGACATAGATCATGGTGAGGTCGAGCTCGCGGTGCAGCGCCTTGAGCTTCGAGCGCAACTGCCATTTCAGCTCGGGATCGATCACCGTCAGCGGTTCGTCGAACAGCACGGCGGCGACGTCGGAGCGCACCAGCCCGCGGCCGAGCGAGATCTTCTGCTTGGCGTCCGCCGTCAGCCGCGTCGCCTTGCGCTCGAGATAGGGCGTGAGGTCGAGCAGATCGGCGATCTCCGCGACCCGCGCCAGGATGTCGCTCCTGACCATGCCGCGGTTCTTCAACGGAAACGCCAGGTTCTGTCCGACCGTCATGGTGTCGTAGATCACCGGAAACTGGAACACCTGCGCGATGTTGCGCTTCTGGGTTGACAGCGGTGTGATGTCGACGCCGTCGAACAGGATTTTTCCGCGCGACGGGGTGACGATGCCGGAAATGAGATTGAGCAGCGTGGTTTTGCCGCAGCCGGACGGTCCGAGCAGCGCATAGGCCCCGCCCTGCCGCCAGGTCATCGAAATCGGCTTCAGCGCAAAAGATTCGGGGGCGGCATCGTTGCCGCCGTAGGAATGCGCGAGATCGACGAGGTCAATGCGGGCCATGTTGCATATCCCTCACATCGCGCCTGGCGCGGCGACCAGGCGGTCGGCCGCGTCGAACACAAAGACATTGTCGGGATCGAGCACGGCGTCGAGCACGTGGCCCGGTTCGAATTCGTGCACGCCCTGCAGCACCGCGACCCAGTTGGAGGCGTCGCGGCTGAGATGCACGAAACTTTCCGAGCCGGTGATCTCGGTCACGGTCACGGTGGCGTGGAAGGCGTGGCGGCCGGCAATGCCCTTGGCGACCTCAAGCTGATGGGCGCGGAAGCCGACGCGGTAGGCCCCGTCGCCGAGCCCGGCATAGAGTCCCGAGGCCGGCGCCTTGACGCCGCCGGCATATTGCACCGAGCCGTCGTGCTTTTCGATACCGACGATGTTGAGCGGTGGATCGGAAAACACCTGGGCGACGCGCAAGGTGTCGGGATGGCGATAGACCTTCGAGGTGTCGCCGGCCTGCAATACCTCGCCTTCCCACATGCAGACGGTGCGGCCGCCCAGCAACAGGGCTTCCGACGGTTCGGTGGTGGCGTAGACGAAGATCGCGCCAGAGGCTTCGAAAATGCGCGGCAGTTCAGTGCGCAGCTCCTCGCGCAGCTTGTAGTCGAGATTAGCCAGGGGCTCGTCGAGCAGCACCAGATCGGCGCCCTTGACCAGCGCGCGCGCGATCGCGGTGCGCTGCTGCTGCCCACCCGACAATTGCAGCGGCGTGCGGTCGAGATACGGCTCGAGCTTCAGGAGCTGCGCGGCTTCCCGCACGCGCTTTTCGATTTCCTCGCGCGGCCGGCGCTGCACCCGCAACGGCGAGGCAATGTTTTCATAGACCGTCAGCGAGGGGTAATTGATGAACTGCTGATAGACCATCGCCACCGAACGCTGCCGCACGTCGAGGCCGGTGACATCCTTGCCGTCGACCAGCACGCGGCCCGAGGTCGGCGTATCGAGGCCGGCCAGAAGCCGCATGATCGAGGTCTTGCCCGACAGCGTCGGGCCGAGCAGCACGCTCAAGGTGCCGCGCTCGAGCGTCAGCGAGACATCGCGGATGGCCGGAATGCCATCCACGGTGCGCGTGACGTGCTCGAGCGTGACCGTCATGTCCGCCCTCCTGCTTCGCGCAAGGGAGGCCCGGAAGCAACGTGGTTGGCGGCCATCCAGTCTTCAAGGGCGGCAACCTCGGCCGCCGACAGGCGCAAGCCGAGCTTGGAGCGCCGCCAGACGATGTCTTCGGCGGTGCGGGCCCATTCGTTCGCAATCAGATACCTGACTTCGCTCTCGGTCAAAGTGGCGCCGAAGGACCGGCCGAGATCATCGAGCGATTTGGCTTCGCCGAGCAGTTTGGCAGCGCGGGTGCCATAGGCATGCGCCAGACGGTTGGCATGGGCAGAGGTCAGGAACGGATAGTTCCGCACCAGTTCCGCCGTCAGCGCCGCGATCGCCGAGACATCCATGTCGCCGCCGGGCAGCGGCGACTTGCCGGTCCAGCCTTCCTTGGCCTTGAAGTCCTCGCGGGGCGTGGCGCCGCGCAAATACGGCGAAAGACGTTCGAGCGCTTCCTCGGCGAGGCGCCGGTAGGTGGTGATCTTGCCGCCGTAGATCGACAGCAGCGGCGCGCCGCCGGGGGTGTCGAGTTCGAACACGTAGTCGCGGGTGGCAGCCTTGGCTTCGCTGGCGCCGTCGTCATAGAGCGGGCGGACGCCCGAATAGGTCCAGACCACATCCTCCGGCTTGACCGGCTTGGCCAGATATTCGCTGACGGAATCGCAGAGATATTTGATCTCTTCGTCGGTGGCTTTCACCTTGGCGGGATCGCCGTCGTAATCGCGGTCGGTGGTGCCGATCAGGGTGAAATCATCCTGATAGGGAATCACGAACACGATGCGGCCGTCGCTGTTCTGGAACATGTAGGCGCGGTCGTGGGCATAGAGCTTGCGGACCACGACGTGGGAGCCCTGCACCAGCCGCACTTTGGCCTTGGCGTTGACGCCGGCGCCGGAGGCCAGCACGTTCTCGACCCAGGGGCCGCCAGCGTTGACCAGCGCGCGAGCCCTGATCGTCGAGCGCGCGCCGCTCGCGGCATCCTCGACGGTGACGTGCCAGATGCCGTCGGCCTGCCGGATCTCGACCGCGCGGGAACGGGTGCGGATCTCGGCGCCGCGGTCCGCCGCATCGCGCGCGGTGAGCACCACGAGGCGGGCGTCGTCGACGAAGCAGTCGGAATATTCGAACGCCCGAGTGAAACGGTTGGGCACCAGCGGCTTGCCGACCTCGTCACGGGTCAGGTCGACCGAACGCGTCGGCGGCAGCAGTTTGCGGCCGCCGATATGGTCGTAAAGAAACAACCCCAGACGCAGCAGCCAGGCCGGACGCAATCCTGCGTGGTGCGGCAAAACGAAACGCAAGGGACGGATGATGTGCGGGGCGATCTGCCAGAGCACTTCGCGCTCGATCAGCGCCTCGCGCACCAAGCGAAACTCGTAATATTCGAGGTAGCGCAGCCCGCCATGCACGAGCTTGGTCGACCAGGACGACGTCCCGCTGGCCAAGTCGTTCATTTCACATAGGAAAACGGAATTGCCCCGGCCCGCCGCATCGCGCGCGATGCCGCAGCCATTGATGCCGCCTCCGATGATGGCGAGGTCGAAAATTCGGTCCAACAGCGCTTCCCCGGCGTTCGCCTGTTCACTTAGGCGATTTCGCTTTCGGTTTGGAGTAAAACACAAATAAATGTGAAAGCAAGTGAAAACAGAAGACTGGCGCGCTTGAACGCCAGCGGCGGCAAAATCCAGAAAAGTGGAAGGTCGCGCTCGTTTATCGATCAACCGCACAAGCGAAGATCAGACGAGTGTCTCGCTCATCCAACCGCACCTCAGGTCGATCCTGAGGCCCGCGGCGATCAGGCGCGCCGCAGGGTGGGTGGAGCGGGCTCGGGGCCGGCTTCGTCAATGTCGACCGATGGTTTCGGCATCGCCTCGATCACCTCGATGCCTCTGCTATGGCAGATGTTGGCGATGCCGGCCGGCAGCGCCGCGTCGGTCACAAACGTCTGGATCTGGCTGAGGTGGGCGATGCGCACCGGCGCGCTGCGGCGCAGTTTGGTCGAGTCGGCTACCAGCATCACGCTGCGGGCATTGGCGATGATGGCCTGCGCCGCCTGCACTTCGCGATAGTCGAAGTCCAGTAGCGCGCCCTCCTCGTCGATCGCCGAGGCGCCGATGATGGCGTAATCGACTTTGAACTGGCCGATCAGGCTGATCGCGGTCGAGCCGATCACCGCACCGTCGGCGCGGCGCACCGCGCCGCCGGCCACGATCACCTCGATGCGCGGATGCCGGTACAACAGCATCGCGACATTGAGGTTGTTGGTGATGACGAGCAGATCCTCATGCGAGGTCAGGGCGCTGGCGACTTCTTCCGTGGTGGTGCCGATGTTGATGAACAGCGAGCAGCCGTTCGGTATCTGCGCCGCGGCGGCGACCCCGATCGCCTTCTTCTCCTCGGCGGCGACGAAGCGGCGCGCCTCGTAGGCGAGGTTCTCGACCCCGGAGGCGATGATGGCGCCGCCATGGATCCGGGTCAGCGAGCGGTGGTCGCAGAGGTCGTTGAGGTCCTTGCGGATGGTCTGCGCCGAGACCTCGAAACGCCGGGCGAGATCGTCCACCATCACCCGGCCGAAGGCGCGGGCGATATTGAGGATTTCGGATTGGCGATGGGTCAGGCCGGTCACGGGGCACCTCGGACAACAACTCCCATGGTGCGGCCGATTGCCTGGCCGGTCAACGAGCGAGATCGGGCCCGGCGGGCGGATCAGCAGTTGAATATTGGATAAGGTTAAGGGCTTTGGACGGCGATTGTGAGGCGCCGATGGCAGGCACCGCGGCCTTGACCTGCATCGAGACAGGCCCCAATGCTAGCCGTGAGTGCTCATCGAAACGGGCTGGAGAACGGACATGATATCGAAATTCACGCTGACAGCGCTGCTTGCGATCGCGGTTTGCGCGCCTGTCGAACGGGCGGCGGCGCAGGGCAGCACCCTCGGCGGCGCGATCTTCGGCGGCGCGGCCGGCGCCATTGTCGGCGGCGCGATCGGCGGCAATAGCGGTGCGGCGGTCGGCGCAATCATCGGCGCCGGCACCGGCGCGGCCATCGGCGCCCAGGGCGAGCCGCGGCCCGGCGGCTACCGCTATTACCAGAACGGCTGCTATGTGCAGCAGCCCGACGGCTCGTGGATGGGCGTTTCGCCGCGTTATTGCCAGACCGTGGAATACGCTCCCCGGGAGCGCTATTACGACGAAGCGCCGGCCTGCACGCGCTACCGCTCCTACAATCCGCGCACCGGCACCTTCATCGGCCGCGACGGCTACGAGCGTCCCTGCCCGTAGGGCATCGCGCGCTCCCGTCCGAGCGCACGAGGTGAAATAGCGCCGCGTGGCCTGACCAGGTGCGGTCAGGCCCTGCGCCTGACCGCTTCATAGGCCAGCCGCTTGAACTCGACGGCGAAGGGGTGGAAGAACGCCATCTGGCGCTGCGTCATCAACAGGCCGGCGATGTCAGTCTTCGGCGAGATCCACCATTGCGTGCCGGCCACGCCGCCCCACCAGAACTCACCGCTCGAATCGCCGTGATCGAACGGCGAAGGCTGCAGAGTCAACGCGCCCGCCAGCCCATAGCCCTTGCCGACGAGCTCTCCCGTCATCGGGAAGCGCATCCAGACCCCATCGGCCAGTTGATTGGTCATCATCTCGGCGATGGTTTCCGGTTTCAGCAAGGTCGGTCCGCCCGGCAGCAGGCTTCGAACCAGCGCCACCATATCCGGCAGCGTCGAAACCAGGCCGCCGCCGCCGCTCAGCCGCGGCCACGCCCGCACATAGGCGCCGGGCCAGGGCGAATTATCGGTGCGAGTCAGTCCCGGCTTCATCGGGTCCATCAGGTCTGCCCCGGCGTAATAGGCGGCGAGCCGGCTGTGGTCTTTTTCCGGCACCGCGAAGGCGGTGTCGACCATGCCGAGCGGAGCGAAAATCCGCTGCTGGATGAATTTGTCGAGCGGCATTCCGCTGACGACTTCCACCAGCCGCCCCACCACATCGGTTGCGATCGAATACTCCCATGACGTTCCCGGATGATAGACCAGCGGCAAATCGGCCAGCGTGTCGATCATGTCAGCCAGCGGCGTCGCAGGATTGAGCACCTTGCGTTCCTGGTAGGCCTTGAACATGACACTCCCGGGGTCGAACAGACCGTAGCTCAGCCCCGAGCTGTGGCTCAGCAGCTGGCGAATTGTGATCGATCCCCTCGCCGGCTCGGTGTCATCAAGCGAGGTAGCGCCCGGCCGCAGAACCTTGCGGTTGCCGAGTTGCGGAATGTACCGCTCGACCGGGTCGTCGAGCTCGAAGCGGCCTTCCTCGAGCAGCAGCAATGCCGCGCAGGACGTGACCAGCTTGGTATTGGAGAACACCCGGAACAGGTGATCGGCGCGCAATGGGACCTGCGCTTCCTTGTCGGCCCAGCCGGTACAATTCACATCGACCAGATCCCGGCCGACCAGCACCGCGGACGACACGCCGGACAGAATGTTGCCGTCGACCAACCGGCCCATCGCGGCGTGCGCCGCCCCGAAATCGTAGCCGGCGGCTGTCACTTGCATGTTTTCCATTTTCACTCCCCCGTGCGCCCGCGAGCACATCTGATTGAACGGCCGCAGATAGAGCGCCTTCAGTGTCGGCTAGCATGCCGTCAATGTCCCGCAAAGCCCCAAGAATCTTCTGCTGCACGGCTGCAATGACCAGCGCCGAATGTCATAGTCGGATCAATCGCCGGCGAATGCCGGCACAGGGAGGGGACCAATGGCTTTGACCGAATCTTACGTCGCGGGACCGGCGCTCCCCGCCGTGCGCGATATCACGCTTGGCCAGTTGCTCGAACAGGCCGCGAAGTCGGCGCCGGACCGGATCGCGCTGATATCAGGCCTCCCCGATCCCGCGCTTCGCCGCCAGTGGACCTATGCCGAACTCTACGCCGAGGCGCAACGCACCGCGCGCGCCCTGCTCAGCCGCTTCAAGCCGGGCGAGCGGATCGCGGTCTGGGCGCAGAACCTGCCGGAATGGATCATGCTGGAATTCGGCGCCGGGCTCGCGGGCATGGTGCTGGTCACCGTCAATCCCGGCTTCAGGGCCAAGGAAGTCGAATATGTGCTGAAGCAATCCCGCTCGGCCGGCGTGTTCGTCGCCAATTCCTTTCGCGGCAACCCGATGCTGGAGACGGTGCGCGAGGTTGCACCGCGCTGCCCGGAGCTTCGCGAGATCGTCTGCTTCGACGACTGGCCGGCCTTCATCGCCGCCGGCGACGACAAGCGCATTGCGCTTCCCGACGTCAAACCCGACGATCCCGTGATGATCCAGTATACGTCGGGCACCACCGGCTTTCCGAAAGGCGCGCTGCTGCATCATCGCGGTCTCGCCAACAACGGCGCCGACACGGCCGATCGCATGGGGATCGACCCCGGCGACGTCTTCATCACCACCATGCCGCTGTTCCACACCGGCGGCTGCGTCTGCTGCGTCCTCGGCGCCGTCTCAAAGGCTGCGACACAGGTGCTGCTGGAAGCGTTCGAACCCGGCCTCGTGCTCGAACTTCTCGCGACCTACCGCGGCAATGCGATGGTCGGCGTGCCGACCATGCTGGTGGCGATGCTCGAGCATCCCTCCTTCGCATCGACGGATCTTTCCTCGGTCAAGGCGATCTGTTCGGGCGGCTCCACCGTGCCGGCCGCGCTGGTTGCGTTGTTCGAACAGAAACTGGGAGCGCCCTTCACCATCGTGTTCGGGCAGACCGAATGCTCACCGGTGGCGGCGCAGACCAGGACCACCGACACGATCGAGGACAAGGCCTCTACCATCGGCCTGCCGCTGCCCAACATGGAAACCAAGATCGTCAATCCCGACACCGGCAAGACGGTCCCGATCGGCGAAATTGGCGAGTTCTGCACGCGCGGCTATCACATCATGCTCGGCTATTTCGAAATGCCTGAAGCGACCGCCGCCGCGATCGATTCCGAGGGCTGGCTGCACACCGGCGATCTCTGCGCGATGGACGCGCGCGGCTATTGCACGGTCGAGGGGCGCCTGAAGGACATGATCATCCGCGGCGGCGAAAATATCTATCCGCGCGAGCTCGAAGAATTGTTGTTTCGTCACCCCAAGGTCGGCGAAGTCGCGGTGGTCGGACTGCCGCACGAAAAATGGGGCGAAGAGGTCGCCGCCTTCATCCGCCCGGCGCCCGGCGCCGTCATCGACGCGGAGGAACTGTCGGCCTACATGCGCGCCTCGCTGGCCCCGCACAAGACGCCGCGGCACTGGTTCGTGGTCGAGGCTTTTCCGCTGACCGGATCGGGCAAGATCCAGAAGTTCAAGCTGCGCGAATTCTGGGCCAAGGGCGAGATGCGGGCGTTGTGAGGGCCGGTGCGTTCGGTATCCGGGCCGCCACTCTCTCATGCTCGCAAATTTCGACGGTTTGCTTCTCCTGCGCCTATGCTAAGCCGCATTGCGAAAGGAACCTCACCATGAGCACCGCGAGCGATGCCCGTTTCTGGGACCGGATTTCACGGAAATATGCGAAGGCTGCGATTTCGGATCAGGCCGGGTATGAGCGCTCGCTGGAGCGGACCCGCACCCTGCTGGGACCAGACGACCGGGTGCTGGAATTGGGCTGCGGAACAGGAACAACGGCGCTCCGGCTTGCAGGCGATGTGCAAAGCTATTGCGCGACGGATATTTCCACTGAAATGATCGCGATTGCCGAGACGAAGCTTGCCGCCGGCCCGATCCCGTCGCTCGTCTTCCGCACCGCGACCGCAGAGGCGCTTGCGCCCGAGGACGGGCAATTCGATGCCGTTCTGGGGTTCAACTATCTCCATCTGGTCCGCGATGTGCCCGGCACGCTGCGCCGCATCCATGCCTTGCTTGCAGCGGAGGGCCTGTTCATTTCCAAGACACCCTGCCTGGGGGATATGAACCCGCTCATCCGGCTTGCCTTGTTGCCGGCGATGCGCGCGATCGGAAAGGCGCCCCATGTCAGCGTCTTCCGGGCGGCGGAGTTGAGCCAACTCATATCTGCCGCAGGCTTCGACATCAGCGCCTCGGAAAGCCACGCCACCAAGGGCAACGACACCCGTCCCTACATCGTGGCGCGCAAGCGATGAGGCGAACGGCCGAGGTTGGATCGGGCCCCTACCCTACGCCGAAATCGGCCGCTCATCGCGCTGGATGACCTGCGGCTGGCCGTGGTCGTCGATCGAGACATAGGTGAAATTGCCGTCGGTCACCAGGATCGACTGCATCTCCTTGCGCCGCAGTACCCAGGCTTCGAGGTGGACGGTGATCGAGGTGCGGCCGACGCGGACCAGATTGGCGTGAACCGACACGAGATCGCCGACGTAAACCGCCTTGCGAAAATTCATCGCCTCGATCGCCACCGTCACGGTGCGTGATTTTGCCACCTTGGACGCGAACACGCCGCCGCCGACATCCATCTGGCTGAGCAGCCAGCCGCCGAAGATATCGCCGTTGGCATTGGTGTCGGCCGGCATCGCCAGCGTGCGGATGCAGAGATCGCCGCGCGGCTCGGTTTCGCCATTCAGCGATGCGTGGACGGCCGGGCTATCGGTCACTTGAAATTCTCCCAGCCGGCATCCGGCGTAAAGCGGTCGCCGAATCTTGCCGCCAGCGCGCGCAGGGTGGAAACCACATTCTCGGGCCCGCGCGTCCGCGCATAGTTGAGCGGGCCGCCGCGGAACGGCGCATAGCCGGTGCCGAAAATCATGGCGCCGTCGACGGTGTCGGCATTGTCGACGATGCCTTCGCGCAAGGCCGCGACGCAGACATTCGACATCGGCAGCACCAGCCGGTCGATCATTTCGTCCGTCGGCTGCGTGGTCGAAGGCGAAGCGGGAGTCTTGTCGGCCTTGCCGTCCTTCCAGAGATAGAACCCCTTGCCGGTCTTGCGGCCGAGTTCGCCCCTTGCCACCTTCTCGCGCAGCCAGGCCGGCGTCGGCGGCAGGGCGTCGCCGAATTTCGAGCGCAGCATGTCGCCGACATCGAGGCAGATATCGAGCCCGACCTGATCGGCGAGTTCAATCGGCCCCATCGGCATGCCGAATTTTTCCGCCGCGGCATCGATGACGAGCTTGTCGATCTTGCCGTCGAGCATCACCATCGCCTCCAGCATGTAGGGCGTCAGCGCGCGGTTGACCAGAAAGCCCGGCGAACTCCTGACCGGCAGCGGCAGCCGGTCGATGGCGCCGACAAAGGCCAGCGCCTGCTGCAATATTTCCGGACCGTTGCCGTCGTGGCTGACGACCTCGACCAGTTGCAGCCGCGACACCGGATTGAAGAAGTGCAGGCCCACCAGCCGCTCCGGCTTCGCCAGCGTGGCGCGCAGGTCCTGCAGCGGAATGCTGGAGGTGTTGGTGGCCAGAATCGCGCCCGGCTTCATCCGGGGCTCGAGCCCGGCATAGACCTTCTGCTTCAGCTCCAGTTTTTCCGGCACCGCCTCGATGATGAGATCGGCATTGCGGACGCCCTCGCCTTCCATATCCGGCACGAGGCGATCCAGCGCGTCGCGGATATCGATGCGCCTGCGCATGATCTTGCCGAACAGCTCCGAGGCGCGCTTGATCGCGCCGGCGATCGGCTCCGGCTTCATGTCGGCGAGCGTCACATGCAGGCCCTGATTGGCGCACCAGGCCGCGATATCGCCGCCCATCGCGCCGGCGCCGATGACGTGGACATGCCTGATGCGGTTGCCGGAACCTGCGAGCTTCTTCATCTGCTCGCGCAGGAAGAACACCCGGATCAGGTTCTGTGCCGTCGGCGTCACCATCAGATTGGCGAACGAGGTCTTTTCGGCCCTCAGCATCGCGATCTTGTCGTCGCCATGCTTTTCCCAGAGATCGATCAGCGCATAGGGCGCCGGATAATGTTCATGCGGTGCTGCCTTTTCCGCCTCGGCGCGCATGCGCTTGGCGAGCAAGCCCCTGACCGGGCCGAGGTTCAGAATCGCGTTCAGCGGCCCCGGCCTTGCCCGCTTCAGCCGCCCGAACACCGCGTCCTTCACGGCGTTGCGGACGTGGCGCTCCTGCGCCACCGCATCGACCAGCCCGAGCGACTTGGCCTTGCGGGCGTCGATGGTCTTGCCGGTCAGCATCAAGGTCATCGCCTGCATCGGGTTGACCAGCCGCGTGAAGCGCACGGTGCCGCCGAGGCCCGGATGCAGGCCGAGCATCACTTCCGGAAAACCAAAGCGCGCGCCTTCGATGGCAATACGCGACTGGCAGGCCAGCGCCACTTCGAGGCCGCCGCCGAGGCAGAAGCCATGAATGACGGCGACGGTCGGGATCTTCAGCGCTTCAAGGCGGTCGATCACCGCATGGGCCCGGCCGATGGCGATCTCGACCGGCCACGGATCGGTGGCGCCGCGGAATTCGTTGACGTCGGCGCCGGCGATGAAACCGGATTTCTTGGCGGAGCGGATGACGAGCCCGGCGGGCCGCGGGCTCTCCAGCGCCGCCAGCACCGATTCGAGTTCTTCGATCAGGTCGGCCGACAGCGTGTTGGCGCTGGCGCCCTCGCGATCGAACAGCAGCCAGGCGATGCCGTCGGCATCGCGGGTCAATTTGAAATGACGGTAGGGCGAACTGGCGTCTGGCGCAGGCCCGAGTTCGAGCACGCGGTCGCCGAGAAGGTTCATGATCCTGCTATCCATGATCACACCGTCTCGATCAGCATGGCGCCGCCCAGCCCGCCGCCGATGCATTCGGTGGCGATGCCGCGGCGGGTGCCCAGCCGCTTCATGGCGTTGACGAGATGCAGCACGATACGGTTGCCGCTGCAGCCGACGGGATGGCCGAGGCTGATCGCGCCGCCATCGACATTGAGTTTTGACGGGTCGATCTGGCCGGCGGCGCCGTCGAGGCCGAGAATTTCACGGCAGAATTTCTCGTCGTTCCAGGCCGCCAGGCAACCCAGCACCTGCGTGGCGAACGCCTCGTTCAATTCCCAGGTCTCGACGTCCTGCAGGGATAGATTGTTGCGCTTCAACAGTTCGGTGGCCGACAGCACCGGACCGAGGCCCATAATGCCGGGATCGAGCGCCGACCATTGGCTGTCGACAATCGCGGCCTTCGGGGTGAGGCCATATTTGGCGACCGCATCTTCGGAAGCCAGAATCGTCCACGACGCGCCGTCGGTGATCTGCGAGGAATTGCCTGGCGTGACCTGCCCCCATGGCCGCTCGAACACCGGCTTGAGTTTGGCCAGCGACTCCAACGAAGAATCCGGCCGCACGCCGTCGTCATGATCGTAGAATTTGCCGTCGCGCGCGAACGCGGTTTCGACCTCGCCTTTCAGCCAGCCCTGCGCCTGCGCATTGGCGAGCCGCTTGTGGCTCTCGACCGCATAGGCGTCCGACTGCGCCCGCGTAATGCCGAAGAGATGGCCGACCGCTTCGGCTGTCTGACCCATGTTGAGTTCGGTGATTGGATCGGTCAGCCCGCGCTCCAGCCCGATGACCGGCTTGAAGAAGGAGGGCCGCGTCTTCGCCAGCGCCGCCAGCTTGGCCACGATGCCCTTGGCGCCGGCCAAACCGGCAAACCAGCGCACGCCCTGCTGCGGCCAGACCAGAGGCGCGTAGCTCAGCGCTTCCGCCCCGCCGGCCAGAATGAGGTCGGACACGCCCTCGCGGATATAGCGATAGCCGGTATCGATCGACTGCATGCCGGAGCCGCAATTGATCTGCACCGTGAACGCCACCATGCTTTCGCCCATGCCGAGCCGAAGGGCTGCGACCCGGGCCGGGTTCATCTCGTCGGCAATGACGTTGACGCAGCCGAGGATCACCTGATCGAAGGCATTGGGGGCGAAGGGTTGCCGGGCCAGCAGCGGCCGGCCGCACTGCACGGCGAGATCGACCGGGGTGAACGGCCCCGGCCCGGAGCGCGCTTTCAGAAACGGCGTCCGGCTGCCGTCGATAATGAAGACCGGTCGCGCCATCAGCTTGCTACCTGCTGTTCACCTGACTCATTCTAGCGGAAAGTACGGGATTCGGGTGAACACTTCGCGTCGGAAATAAAGCGAAATTGATCCAGGCTACACTCTATTTCGGATCAATCCGGCCGCTTCATCTCGAACATGTTTTCCGGCTTGATCTCGAAATAGTCGCCCTGGCGGCCGGCGCGGACGATCGGATGGGCCAGCGCGGTCTGGTAGACGCCATCCTTGATCATGGCCTTGTCGATATGGACGGCGACGACCTCGCCCAGCGTGAGCCAGGCCTGCACCTTCTCGCCTTTGGCGCTCTGCAGCTGGATGATCTGCGACAGCTTGCATTCGAAGGAAACCGGGCTTTCGCCGACCCGCGGCACGTTGACGAGCTTGCAGGGCACCGCCGTGAGACTGGCGACGGTGAATTCGCTGACGTCGTGCGCGACATGTGCGGCGGTCAAGTTCATCTGCTGCGCCAGATCCATGGTCGCAAGATTCCAGACGAACTCGCCGGTCTCCTGGATGTTCTGGACGCTGTCCTTCCAGGAGGTCGAGGAGAAGCCGATGATCGGCGGATGGTAGTTGAAGCCGTTGAAGAAGCTGTAGGGCGCGAGATTGACGTTGCCCTTGGTATCGCGCGAGGAGATCCAGCCGATCGGGCGCGGGGCGATGATGGCGTTGAAAGGATCGTGCTTGAGACCGTGGCCGTTCGCCGGCTCGTAATAGTGCAGGTCTTTCGTGGTCACGCTGGTATCACCCTCACCGTTTCGTCATTGCGAGGAGCGAAGCGACGAAGCAATCCAGACCTTCTTCGCCGACAGATGGATTGCTTCGCTGCGCTCGCAATGACGCTCTGACTACTTATTTCGCCTTGCCGCGCGGCGCAAGGCCGGCGAGGATGAAGTCGATCATCTGGTCGAGCGTCGGGCTCGGCTTGTCGACGCATTGGGCGATCATCTGCGGATGGAAGAATCGCATCATCGCCATGCAGGTGCAGGTCGCTGCCACCGGCACGTCGGCGACCTCGAATTCGCCCGAGGCCACGCCCTGGCCGATGACGGAACCGATGATCTCGCCGATCAACTGGATATGCGCGTTGCAGACGTCCCAGTTCTCCTCCATCGCGATCTCGACCATCTCGTGCAGCTTGGCGTCACCGACATAGCGCTCGCTGTTCATGTGGTGAATGGTCGACAGCAACTCGCGCAGGCGGCCGGCCGCCGGACCGGGCCGCGCCGCGATCGCCTGCGCCGCGTCCTCCACCTCGCCCATCAGGCCGCGCGCCACCGCCTGATGGATCGCCTTCTTCGAATCGAAGAAGCGATAGACGTTGGCCGGGCTCATCCGCAGCACCTTGGCGATGTCGGCCACGGTGGTCTTTTGATAGCCGATCTCGCGGAACAGACGCTCCGCCACCACGAGAATCCGTTCCCGCGTGTCAGGTTCGATATGTTCAGAAACCAGCGTCATGTCAGGACTCGATAACCTCAATGTTCAATTATTCGGCCGCCTCGGCAAGCGGAAATGCGAGCTGCTTCTGGCTCTCTTGCTGCGGCGCAAGATCGACCTCGCCCGCGCCGCGTTCCTCGAGGCTCTTCCTGAACCAGAGCGCGTAGAGGCCCGGCAGGTACAGCAAGGTCAGGAAGGTTGCAACGAACAGGCCGCCCATGATGGTGATCGCCATCGGTCCCCAGAACGCCGAGCGCGACAGCGGGATCATCGCCAGGATGGCAGCGAGCGCCGTCAGCACCACCGGACGGGCGCGCCGGACGGTAGCCTCGACGATGGCCTCCTTCCGGCTCAGGCCGGCGGCGACGTCGGTTTCGATCTGGTCGACCAGGATCACCGCATTGCGCATGATCATGCCGGCCAGTGCGATCAGCCCGAGCAGCGCCACGAAGCCGAACGGCTGGTTGGCGACGTTGAGACCGAGCGACGCGCCGATGATGCCGAGCGGCGCGGTCAGGAACACCAGGATCAACCGCGAGAAGTTCTGCAGCTGGATCATCAACAGCGTCAGCATGACGAGGACCATCAGCGGAAACAGCACGAAGATCGAGGCATTGCCCTTGGCGGATTCCTCGAACGCGCCGCCCGCCTCGATCCGGTAGGCCGGCGACAGGCCGTCGCGGATTTCCTGCAGCTTGGGCCAGATCTGGTTAGTGACGTCGGGCGCCTGCACGCCGTCGACGACGTCGCCGCGCACCGTGATCGCCATGTCGCGGTTGCGCCGCCAGATGATCGGCTCTTCATGAGCGTATTCGATCTTGGCAATTTGCGTCAGCGGCACGGCGATGCCGTTGCGCGAGGTCACGGTGAGATCGCCGACACGGCCGAGATCGAGCCGCTCGCCCGGCACCGCACGCGCCACCACGCCGACCTTCTCGATTCCGTCGCGGATGGTGGTGACCTGCGCACCGGAGATCAGCATGGCCAGCGCCTGCGACACGTCCTGCGGGGTCAGGCCGAGCGCGCGGGCGCGGTCCTGATCGACCACCAGCTTGAGGTAAGGCGACTGCTCGTTCCAGTCGAGCTGCGGATCCCTGACATTGTCGTTCTGCCTGACCACGTCGCGCACCCTGTAGGCGATGTCGCGCACGGTATTGGCGTCGGGACCGATGACGCGGAACTGAACGGGGAAGCCGACCGGCGGGCCGAAATTGAAGCGATCGACCCGGACGCGGGCTTCGGTCAGCGCGCCGTCGCCGACCGCCTTCTCCAGCCGGGCCTTGATGCGCTCGCGCGCGTCGACGTCCTTGGCCACGATCACGATCTCGGCGAAGGCCTCGTTCGGCAGTTGCGGGTTGAGGCCGAGCCAGAAGCGCGGCGAACCCTGGCCGACATAGGCGGTGTAGGTCGAGATGTCCTTGTCGTCCTTCAGGAGCGCTTCGGCCTGCTTGACGGACTTTTCGGTGACGTTGAATGCGGTGCCCTCGGGCAGCCGCAGCTGCAGGAACAGCTCGGGCCGCTCCGACAGCGGGAAGAACTGCTGCTGGACGTGACCGAAGCCGACGATGGACAGCGCGAATACGCCGACCGTCGCCAGCACCACCTTGATGCGGTGGTCGACGCACCACTGGATCATGCTGCGCAGGATCCGGTAGATGCGGGTCTCGTAGACCGCATGCGGATCGTGGTTGTGGTGAAGCGTGATGTTGGGCAGCAGCTTGACGCCGATATAGGGCGTGAAGATCACCGCGACGAACCAGGACGCGACCAACGCGATCGCCACGATCCAGAAGATGCCGCCGGCATATTCGCCGACCGCGGAATTGGCAAAGCCGATCGGCAGAAAGCCGGCGGCGGTGACCAGCGTTCCCGTCAGCATCGGAAACGCGGTGGATTCCCAGGCAAAGGACGCCGCGCGGACGCGGTCCCAGCCCTGCTCCATCTTCACCACCATCATTTCGACCGCGATGATGGCGTCGTCGACCAATAGCCCGAGCGCGATGATCAATGCGCCGAGCGTGATGCGGTGCAGGTCGAGCGACATCGCGTTCATGACGATGAAGACGATCGCCAGCACCAGCGGCACCGACAGCGCCACCACGATACCGGTGCGCCAGCCCAGCGCCACGAAGGAAACGAACAGCACGATCGCGAGCGCCTCGATGAAGGAGCGCACGAACTCGCCGACGGCGTGCTCGACCACCTTGGGCTGATCGGCGATCTGCTCGACATTGATGCCCTGCGGCACCGCCTTCATGAATTCCGCGGTCGCGTTGGCGACTTCCTTGCCGAGTTCGAGGATGTTGGCGCCCTTGGCCGTGACCACGCCGATGCCGAGCGCGGGCTGGCCTTGCTGGCGCGCAATGAAGGTCGGCGGATCGACGAAACCGTGGGTGACGGTGGCGACATCGCCCAAACGAAATACCCGGCCGTTGCTCTCGACCGGCGTCTCGGCGACGGCCTTGGCGCCGTCGAGCGCGCCGGTAACGCGCAGCGGCACCCGCTGCGAGGAGGTTTCCACCGTGCCGGCGGGTGTGACGTTGTTCTGCTTGGCGAGCGAATCGAACAGCGCCTGCGGCGTGATCCCGAGCGTCGCCAGCTTGGCGTGCGAGAACTCGACGAAGATGCGCTCGTCCTGGGCGCCGTAGAGATTGACTTTCGTCACCCCGGGGACTTTCAGCAGCCGCTGGCGCATGCCTTCGGCGGCCTTCTTCAACTGCGCATAGTCGGCGCCCTCGCCGGTCATCATGTAGAGAATGGAATCGACGTCGCTGAACTCGTCGTTGACGGTCGGCCCGAGCAGGCCGGCGGGCAGCTGGCCCTGCACGTCGACGAGCTTCTTGCGCAACAGGTAAAACAGGTAGGGCACGTCCTTCGGCGGGGTCGAATCCTTGAAGGTGACCTGCATCGCGGTGAAGGACGGCTTCGAATAGGTCTGCACCTTCTCGAAATAGGGCAGTTCCTGCAGCTTCTTCTCGATGGGATCGGCGACCTGGGTCTGCATTTCCTGGGCGGTCGCGCCCGGCCAGATCGCCGAGACGTTGACGACCTTGACGGTGAAGAACGGATCCTCGGCACGGCCGAGCCGCTGGTAGGAGAAGAAGCCGGCGGCGCCGAGCGCGATCACCAGGAACAGGATCAGCGCGGGGTGGCTGACCGCCCAGCCCGAGAGATTGAAGTGCTTCATCTCATTCTCCATTCAACGACGCGCAAGACCCTGTTGGATTCGTCATTGCGAGCCAACGGGTCGCGCGAATGCGCGCCCGATGACAGGCTCCGCGAAGCAATACGGAAAACCGAACCGGACCATGGATTGCTTCGTCGCTGCGCTCCTCGCAATGACGGACGATTTCAGAACGACAGCGACGAGACGACGCGGACCTTCTGGGCCGGGTCGAGTTTTTGCACGCCGAGCACGACGACTTTCGAGCCCTCATCGACGCCGCCCGAGATGACGACGTTGCCGCTCTCGTAGGATTTCACGGTGACCGGCTTCAGCGACACCTCGCCCTTGTCGTCGACGATGTAGAGCGAGGGATCGCCGCCCTGGCTGTACAGCGCCGACAGCGGCAGCTTGGCGACACGCTCGGTGGCGGGATCGGCCAGCGTCAGCGTCGCGGTCATGCCGAGCGAGACGGTTTCGCCGGCGCCGGGCAGCGAGAATTTCGCGAGGTAAGTGCGCGTCGCGGGATCGGCCGTGGGCGCGATCTCGCGCAGCTTCGCGGCATATTTCCTGTTGGGTTCGGACCACAGGCTGACGCTGGCCGTGCCTTCCTTGGCGCGGCCGACCAGCGTTTCCGGAATCGCGACCACGGCTTCCTTTTCGGCAAAGCGCGCGACGCGAACCGCGGTCTGCCCTGCCGCGACGACCTGTCCGGCATCGATCAGGGTCGCGGTGACGACGCCGCGGCTGTCGGCGACCAGCGTCGCGTAGGACAGGCTGTTCCTGGTGAGTTCGACCGAGCGCTCGGCACGATTGAAGCGCGCGCGCGCCTCGTCGGCGGCGGCCCGCGACTGATCCATTTGCGCATCGGTGGTCCAGCCCTTGGCGCGCAGATCCTTGGCGCGCTGCTCCGAGGCCGTGGCCTGCGCCAGCACGCCGGTGGCGGCACGGAATTCGGCTTCAGCCTGCTCGGCCTGCAGCTTCAGATCGACTTCATCGAGGGTGGCCAGCGGCTGGCCGACATCGACGGTCTGGCCGACCTCGACCAGACGCTTGGCGACCTTGCCGGGGACCCGGAAGCCCATGTCGGTCTCGATCCGGGGCTTGATGGTGCCGACGAAGCTGCGCTCAGGCGATTCGGCCTCATAACGCACCGCCGCCACCAGCACCGGTCGGCCGGGAGTGGCTTTTTCGGCAACCTTCTCGTTGCAGCCGGTCAGAGCGATCGCCAGAACCGCCAGCGACATTCCAGCTAAGAACCTGGAATAGCTTGATAAAATGGAACGGACGACCATCAGAATCTCCATCGGCTGGGCCTGTTGAAGACTATCGATTGTTCACTGACGATTGTCAATATTCGTCACTGATCATGATTTTGTGAAGTGGCCGGCTGGTTAAGGGGTGGCGAATTGCCCCACCGCGGGCCGGCCGCGCCGCCGCCGCCGGCGATCCGTTACCCGGCCCGCGCCAGCGCGCCGCTGCGCAGGATCTGCACAACAATCCGCAAATCCTGAACGTCCCGCACATCAGCCCTGCGAACCGGCCGTCCATGGTCGGGTCATGGGGAAAATCATCCTGGTCAGATTTCGGCGATCGCGACTGCCACGGCGGCTGCTCAACGACGGCTGGTGGCTGGAAACGCCGCCCGCGCGCGCTGCCGTCATCGCGCTTCCGAAGCGCAAGGCTTCCGAGGCCACCCACAAGGTTCGCCACCTCACCCTCGTCACCAATCCCGGAAAGTGAAATCATGTCGATTGCGACCGCGCCCGTTCTCGAAATTGCTCCCGCGCGCCCGCTGCGGCTGCCGTTCGTCGCCGCCGCCTCGTGCATCGCGCTCGCCGACTGGCTGTTCTACGGCTGGCCCATCGGCATCTCGCTGGCGCTGTTCCTCGTCGTACTCGGCGGTGTCGCGGTGGCCGGCAACGGGGTGCAGGCGGCGCGCGGAATTCAAATCGTGATGACCGCCGTGTTCGTCGCCGGCCTGCTGCCGCTGATCGAGGGGGTCAACGCGCTGTCCGCGACCCTGGCCGCGCTGGCGACCGCGCTGTTCGTCATCCTGATCACGGCCCGCGAGCCATCGTCCTGGCAACGAAACCTGTTCGAGGCCGCGACGATCCCCTTCCGCGGCCCGTTTCAATTGGCCGTCGACCTGTTCAGATCACTGCAGTCGATGAATGGACATTTTCCGCAATGGCTGAGCGCGGCCTCGCTAGTTGGATGGATCATTCCGCTGGCCGCATGCTTCGTCTTCCTCAGCCTGTTCGCGTCGGCGAATCCGCTGATCGAATACCGGCTGCACCAGGTCGACTTGCGCGCGATCTTCAGCCTTCTCGATCCCCGGCGGGTGGTGTTCTGGATTCTGACGGTCTGTGCCATCTGGCCGCTGATCCTGCGGCGCTTCCGGTGGAACGTCCGGGATCCCGAACCGCGCACCACCGTCGCCACCGAAGCTTCCGATCTGAATCATCTGTTCGGCGTGCAGGCGGTGACGCGCTCGCTGATCCTGTTCAACGCGCTGTTCGCGCTGCAGAGCGGCCTCGATCTCACCTATCTCTGGGGCGGCGCCAGCCTGCCCGACGGCATGAGCCACGCCGAGTACGCCCACCGCGGCGCCTATCCGCTGATCGTGACCGCGCTGCTCGCCGCAGGTTTTGTTCTCATCGCGATGCGTCCCGGCGGACCGGCCGAACATTCCAGGCTGATCCGTCCGCTGGTGCTGGCCTGGATCGGACAAAACATCCTTCTGGTCATCTCGTCGATCTTCCGGCTCGATCTCTACGTCGCCGCTTACACGCTGACTTATCTGCGGCTCGCCGCCTTCATCTGGATGATATTGGTTGCCGCAGGACTGGCGTGGATCCTGATCCAGATCGTGCTGAAGAAGCCCAATTCCTGGCTGCTCGCCGTCAACGCGGCAACGCTGGCGCTGGTGCTGTACGGATGCTGCTTCGTCAACGCGCCGCGGCTCGTGGCCTGCTACAATATAGAACATTCGCGGGACAACGGCGGAACGGGGCTCAATCTCGATTTGCGCTATCTCGCCTCGCTTGGCCCGCAAGCGCTGCCCTGCGTTGAATCCCATGTGAACAGGATTCTGGTGCTGTCGTCGATCGCCCAGAACTACCGGCACAGTTACGAGACCCGGATGCGTCCGGTAAATTGGCGGGGTTGGGGCTTACGGACGTGGCGTCTGGACCGATATTTGGCTAACAATCCCGCCATGGCGCCGAACTTCTCGGACGATAAAGGCTAGCGCGACCGTGGCTCATTCCATTCTCGTCGTTGACGACGACCCCCATATCCGCGACGTCGTGCGCTTCGCGTTCGAGAAGACGGGCATGGCGATTTCCATTGCGCAGGACGGCAAGGAGGCGCTGGCCCGGTTCGACCGCAATGTCCACGACCTCATCGTTCTCGACATCGGCATGCCTGAGATGGACGGGCTCGAAGTCTGCCGCCAGATCAGGAAGACCTCGGACACGCCGATCCTGTTCCTGTCCGCCCGCGACGAGGAGATCGACCGCATCCTCGGCCTCGAAATCGGCGGCGACGACTACGTGACAAAACCGTTCAGTCCGCGCGAACTGGTGGCGCGGGTGAATGCGATCCTGCGGCGAACCCGGAACATGCCCGCGACGCCGGAATCCAAGGCGCTGAGCCATGGCGGGCTCACGCTCGATCCGGATGCGCGCACCGCGAATTTCCGGGATACGCCGGTTGCGCTGACGGCGCTCGAATTCTCGATCCTGCGCACGCTCTTGACGCGGCCCGGATTCGTGTTCACGCGCGAACTGATCCTCGACGCCGCCTACGCCGGCAATATTCACGTCGCCGACCGCACCATCGACAGCCACATCCGCAACATCCGCGCCAAGTTCGCCAGCGCCGGCTGCGAGTCCGCGATCGAGACCGTCCATGGCGTCGGCTTCAAGCTGGGGCGCTGCGAGGCGGCGCGTTGACCGACGCCCTGGCCAACACCAGCCGCAAATGGCGGCCCAGCCTCAGCCTCGTCGTCTTCATCGTTCTCTCCAGCGTGCTCGCGCTGCCGCTGTTCAGCCTGTATTTCCTCAAGGTCTACCAGAACCAGCTGATCCAGCAGGCCGAGGCCGAACTGATCGCGCAAAGCGCCGTGCTCGCGGCGGTGTTCCGCCGCGAGGTGGAGACCGGAATTCCTCCAGGCATTGCATTGGGCAAGCCGATCCCGCCGGCCGCGCGAAAGCAATCCGACGAACCGTATCAGCCGATCTGGCCCAAGCTCGAACTCGTCAACGAGAGCGTGCTGCCGCCGAGGCCGGAGGCGCGCCCGCCGGCAGCGCCGGCCGATCCGGCCTTCGTCACGCTCGGCGCGCGGATGATGCCGGACCTGGTCGCGACCCAGCACGTCACGCTTGCCGGATTCCGGCTGCTCGATCCTCATGGCACCGTCATCGCCGGCCGCGAGGAAATCGGGCTGTCGCTGGCGCATCTCGAGGAGGTCAGCGAGGCGCTGCAGGGTCGCTTCAGCGGCGTGCTGCGCGTGCGTATCTCCAAGCACGACCAGCCCTCGCTCTATTCGATGAGCCGGGGTACCGGGATGCGGGTGTTCACCGCGATGCCGGTGATCGCACGCGACCAGGTCGCCGGCGTCATCTATGCCTCGCGGACGCCGAGCAACGTCTTCAAGTACATGTACGAACAGCGCGGCAAGGTCATTCCCGCGATGCTCTCGATGATCGTGCCGACGCTGCTGATCGGGATCCTGTTTCACCGCACCATCACCGGACCGATGCGCGAACTGGTGGAGCGCACCAACCTGATCGGCAAGGGCGACCGCACCGCGCTGCGTCCGCTCCGGCATCACGGCACCAGCGAAATCGCCCGGCTGTCGCAGAGTTTCCTGGACATGGCGCGGCGGCTGAACACGCGCTCCAGCTTCATTTCGACCTTCGCCACCCATGTCTCGCACGAGCTGAAATCGCCGCTCACATCCATCAAGGGCGCGGCGGAACTGCTGCGCGAAGACGTCGACGCGCCCGACATGGACGATGAGGACCGGCGCAAGTTTCTCGACAACATCATTGCCGACGCCGACCGGCTGGGAACGATCGCCGGCCGCCTGCGCGACTTCGCCCGTGCCGAAAACCCGCTCGTGCTCGGCGCCGCGAAATTGTCGGTCGCGGTCGCCGGCCTGCGTGCGGCCTTTGCCTCGCTCGACATCGGCACGAACGGCGATCTCGAGACGCCGATGCGGATCTCCGAGGACAACGCCCTGATCATTTTTTCCAACCTTGCCGACAACGCCGTGCGCCACGGCAGCTCAAAGCTGGAAGTATCCGCCGTACGCCAAGGCAACCGGCTATTGGTCACTGTCGCCGATGACGGCGAAGGTGTCTCGCCCAACAACCGGGCACAGATCTTCGATAGCTTCTTCACCACAAGGCGCGACAGCGGCGGCACCGGGATGGGCCTCGCCATCGTTCGCGCCATGCTCGACGCCCATGGCGGCGCCATCCGGCTCATCGACTCCGAAAAGGGCACTGCGTTCGAACTCACCTTCCCGGTGGCTGACGCTGCGCCGTTGTCATGAATGGCGCCGCGATCGATCCCGATCAGGCGGCGCGACGATCCCTCGTCGTGGCCCGCGCCGGTCTGTGCCTCTCGGTCATCGTCTGCGGCCTTGCCTTGCGCGGATATGGTTTGCAGATCGGACTGCCCGCCTTTGTCGCGAAGTATGGCGGCTCCACGCTATGGGGGACGATGGTGTTCTTCCTGGTGGCGACGGCGGCACCAAATCTATCGCGGCCTCGCATCACGCTGGTTGCCGCCGCGATCGCCATCGGCGTCGAACTGTTCCGGCTGGTGCATTTCCCGTGGCTCGACGCCTTCCGGCTGACGTTGCCGGGCGCGCTGTTGCTCGGCCGCATCTTCTCGGGCTGGAACGTGCTGGCCTATGGCGCCGGCATCGTTTTGGCAGTGCTGCTCGACCGTGCTGGCCCGCCGCTCGCTGGGCTCATGCGGGCTCTACTGCCGCGACGGCAAAACCGCGGAGTTCGGCAACCTGCGCGAACGGCGCACGATCGGTAACCAGGCCGTTGATCGGATGGGCGGGGTCGGCATAGCCGAGCGAAATTCCGCAATAGACCATCAACTCATCGGGCAGGCCGAGATGCGCGCGCACCGTCTTGTGCATCGCCGCCCATGCGGCCTGCGGACAGGTAGCGAGCCCGCGCTCCTGCGCCAGCAACAGCAGCGACTGCAGAAAGATGCCGAGGTCGGCCCATTGCCCCGGCTCCATCGAGCGGTCGATCGACAGGATGATGCCGACCGGTGCGCCGAAGAAGTCGAAGTTGCGCGCGAACTGCATCAGCCGCCCGAACTTGTTCTCACGCGGAATGCCGATGGTGCCGTACATGTCCTCGGCGCATTTGCGGCGGTGACCGTTGTACGGCTCCTTCAGATGCTCGGCGTAGATCTTGTATTCCGATCCCTCGCCCATCGGCTGCGCGGTCAGGCTTTGCCGAACGGCCGCCTTCAGCCGGGCGAGATCGTCGCCGGCCATCGCGGCGAGGCGCCAGGGCTGCATGTTGCTGCTCGACGGCGCGCGGCGGGCGATGTCGATGATGTCGCGAACGAGATCGGCCTCGACCGGCCGGTCGAGAAAAGCGCGGGTTGAATGGCGCCCCAGCAGGGCTTCGGTCACGGAGATCATGGGTTGCGGGCCTTCATCGGAGAGGATGGCCGGCAACCTAATTGATTATACAGACGAATTGATCTAGCTCTTTATGGATATAATAAATGCGATTCTTGCATGAAAAGAGCCAACCTATCCGAAGTTGAGGCCTTTCTGGCGGTCGTGGACCGCCGCGGCTTTGGCGCGGCGGCGCGCGAGCTCGGCGTCACGCAATCCACGGTCAGCCGGCGCATCGCCGCTCTGGAACAGCGGATCGGACGCCGCCTGGTCGAACGCACGACGCGGCGCGTGGTGCTGACGGAAACCGGGCTTGCCTACGCCGACGAGCTTCGCGATGTCCTGATGCGGCTGGAAAATGCCGAGGCGCGCGTTCAGGCCCGGCCGGCGGAGCCGGAAGGATTGCTGCGCATCACGATGCCGACGGCTTACGGGCGGGTCTGCGTGCTGCCCCGTCTCGCTGCACTGGCCGAGCGCTATCCGCGGCTGCGCTTCGAACTCGATTTGTCGGACCGCTATGTCGATCTGCTCGACGGCGGCTTCGACGCGGCGGTTCGGCTGGCGGCGCCGCCGCAATCCGGGATCGACACCGAGAAGATCGGCTCGTTCGGACTGCATCTGTGCGCATCGCCGGGTTATCTCGCCAGACGCGGGCCGGTGAGTGATCCCCAAAATCTTGCCGCGCATGACTGCCTGGCGCTGCGAACCTATGCCCCGCGCGTCGACTGGCGCATGACCTGGCAGGACCGCATCGTGAATATCGAAATCACCCCGCGGATGACGGTGAGCGACATGACCGCGCTGCGCGAGCTGACGCTCGCCGGCGCCGGCGTCGCCGTGCTGCCTTCCTATGTCGCATCAGCCGATTTTGCCGCCGGCCGCCTCGTCGACGTGTTGCCCGGACTGGTGCTGCCGAGCATCGACGTCTTCGTCGCCTGCCCGCGCCATCGCAGCGACCTCAGCAAGGTCGCCGTGCTGCTGGATGAATTGCGCGGCTGAAGGCCCTCACTCCGCCAGTTGAAACCGCTCGAAGCGGTGCAGCTCCTCCTCGATGCGGCGCTTCAAGTCCTTGCGCGGGCCCTTTCGCGCCGCGCCGACCCAGCTCCATTTCTGCACCAATAGTTTCCGGCCCTTGCGGTCGGTCTTGAGATCGAGGGCTGCGACGATGGCATCGCCTGCCAGCACCGGCAGCGCGAAATAGCCGAACACCCGCTTTTCCTTCGGCACGTAGGCCTCGAAACGATGGCCGTAATCGAAGAACAGCTCGGTGCGCCTGCGCTGGATGATCAGGGGATCGAACGGGGAAAGGATATGCACCCGTTCGGAAGCGCCCTCGCCTGCCATCTCCAGCGTCTCCGGGCTCGCCCAATGCTGCTGCTTGCCGGCGCCTTCGAGCGCGACCGGCACCAGTTCATGGCGGCGGATTCTCGTGTCGATCAAACGGCGAACCGCCGGTTTGCTCGGCGCGTCGAGATGGCAGATCGAATCCACGCTGACGATCCCTTGCGCGCGCAAGGCGCGATCGAGCAGGTAGCCGGTGGTCTCGCGCGCGGAAGCCGGCTTCGGCGGCTTGTCCCAGCCGAAATGCCGCGTCGCCAGCTCATAGGTCTTGAGCATGCCGGCGCGCTCGGAGATCGTCAGCACGCCGGTATAGAACAATAACTGCAGCGCCCGCTTCGACGGCTTGCGGCTCGCCCACAGATGCTCCTTGTCGACCAGCACGTCGTCGTCGATGTCGCGGATGGTCAGCGCGCCGTCGCGCCGGATCAGCCGCAGCACCTTGCGCAAATCCGCGGGCTTGACCGAGGTCAGCCATTTGTGCCCCTCGCGCTGGTGCTGCTTCATCGCCGGGGCGAAGAAGCGGAAGTCCTGCGCCGGCACGTAGGACAGGGCATGGGTCCAGTATTCGAACACGCTCTTGTCGACGCTCTGGGCCTGGCGCAGATCGGCGCGCCGGTATTCGGGAATCCGGCTCCAGAGAATGTGGTGGTGGCAGCGCTCGATGACGTTGATGGTGTCGATCTGCACATAGCCGAGATGCGACACCGCGGCCGCCGTCGCCTGCGGCCCCTCGCCGAACGGCGCCGAGCTGTCGAGCCGCTGGGCGCGCAGCCAGATCCGGCGCGCCTCAGTCTTGGTCAGGGGACGGGATGGGCTTGCGATTCGGGACATCGCACGGGAATGTAGCCGGATTCGCACGAGACGAGATGCAGAAATGGCGCCATGCCGCGCTGTCCACCTGCCACACGCGCGATCCGGAACTGATATCGAAGGCGGGGCGGAATATGGCGACCTTCATCCTCGTTCACGGCACGTTTGCGCGCAACGCGGCCTGGACCAGCAGTAATTCGCCGCTGTGCGACCGCATCCGTGACGCGGCCCGTGAGCACGGACAGCCGGCGCGCTTCATTGCAGTCGAATGGAGCGGCAAGAATCTGGGCCAGGATCGTCGGGAGGCCGCAAGGTCCATTGTCGACAAGATCAAGGTCAGCCGGGCGGAAAATCCGCACGAGCCGATATTCCTGATCGGCCATAGCCATGGCGGAAGCGCGATCGCGTATTTCCTCAAGAACTTCCCCGATTGGCGTGACGCGGTGGCCGGATGCGCTTTCCTGTCGACGCCGTTTATCGCGCAGAGACTTCGGCCTTTGTGGGCCGAACTGCTGACGGCCTTGATCAGTGTGGCAGGCATGCTCGTCTTTTTTCTCGCCACCGTAATCACCGCCTGGACGGTAGCGAAATTCGGCTGGCTGGACCGCGAAGGGACAGCGCTTCAGGCTGCACTGGCGTTCGCAACATGTTGCGTCGCGGGTGCGATCGCCGCCATCTGGGTCTGGATCAAGGTCGCGCCGGGAATAAGGAAATCACTGCACGAATCGCTCGCTCGCCGCATCGCGGAAAGCGAAACGGCAGATATTCCGTCCGAACAGCATCTGTTCCTTCGCGCATCAGGCGACGAGGCCGCCGCCGTCCTTGGCACCAACCAGTTCATCGCGTGGTCGGTTGCAAGGCTGGTCGGATTTTCCAGTGCCGTCGTGCTGCAAACGCGGCGATGGCTGCTGAACGTCTACCAATCACGCGCTGGGCGGGTCGCGCTGGTCCTCGCCTCGATCCTGTTCGCCGCATGGCTCAATATTCTATTCCTGCTCTACTTCGCGGTTTCGAGGTCGGCGGAACAATTCGTTCGAGATGTATTCTGGAAAAGCTGGGATTTCAGCGGAACAGGGCTCGGTGCCGCCGGCGCGGTGGTCGACTGGATCGTAATCGCGCTGTGGCCGATCTTCGCGTTTCTTTTCGTCGGGGCCGTGATTTATTCGTTGGTTTTGCTGCTCGGCCTTGCGACCGGCATGCTGACGTTGCGGCTGTTCGGATGGATGAGTTATCGCGAAGCGATCTTCACTGATTTCTCGGTCGAACCCGTTCCCTACGGGTATGTGAACTTCGTCCATATCGACTGGAAGGATCAGGGCCTCGATGCATCCGGCCTGAGCCATAGCCGCACCTATCTCAACCCGCACGCGCTGGAGTGCCTGGCTGATTGGGTTTCGAACAAGCTTGGGGCTGGATCGCGTGACAGTGAGACGCAGGTTTCAGAACACCAGCTTTGACGGGAGCAGGCTCGCGGGAAAAGCCACGCCGCCTGCAGGCGGCGCGGCAGGGCGATCGCCTCGAGCGGCCTTACTTGGTGGCGCCCATCTTCTGCGCCTTCATGTAGTGCATGCAGGCGCCGCGCATATTGCCCTTGCTGATGTCCATATTGGCCATGCCCATCTCCTTGGCCATGGCCATCTTGCCGGGGCCGTCGGGCATGCCCGACATCATGCCGTTGCTCTTGGCCATGTTCTCGCCGGTGCAGGCCATCATCTTCGCGGACGCCGGCGTCAGGGCCAGGGCCGAGAACATGGCGGCAGTGATCAAGATCTTCATGGGAAACCTCGCCAAAGAATGAAGCCAGCAAATTGCCGGCTTTCGTAATACGCGGACGCCGCCGGGGCGTTTCCAAAGGGGAGAACTTTTTACGTGCTGCAGTGCGGGAAGCGGGAGTACCGTCGCGCTCCCCACCGGAGCCGATCCGTGGTGGATTCAGACGCTGCAGCGACCATTCAACGCTTCGGCCGCTGGGCGATCGTCCCGGTGGCGATGTCGGGGTCGCACGACGCCTTGCCGCGCTCCGCGGCCTGGCACCGATAGACATTGCCGGTGAGGCGGTCGACCAGCCAGGCGCTTTCCTCGCTGGGGCTCTCGACGGCCGCATAGCGGGAGCCCAGCGCCGTGATCAGCGTCGACAGCAGGATCGCCGCCGCGATCATGCCCGCGCCGATCAATACCGGCATCGAATTCGTGGAGCTCGTCTGATCCGGCCGCCCGGACCGATACCCATACTCATACTGCCGCTTTACTGACTGATACACGCGTCCCCTGCATCGCTTTGTTTGTTTGTTATTTTTCTTCGCGAGCGGATTTTCTAGATGCCCATCTGGCCAATTTCTTGTTCGCAGATCGGCGCTGAGGCGACGGTATTAAGACCGGGTTTGAGGCCGGTGCAACGGAAAGTCTGTGAGGTCAGCGAGAGCCATGCGGCCGCGCTCGGCATCAATCTCGCCGTTTGCGGCATAACGGCGAACCACTTGCGCAACTTCGACGTCGAGCAAATGCGGCGCGTGCAACGTCCGGGAAGGATCGAACAGCCGCTTCTCTCCCGCGCTTGCGGCCGGCGTGCGAAGAAGTACTTTGAGCACAGCCGAGGTCGAATTGTGATCTACATCACATAGAGTAAGGCAACGATCGAACGTCGCGGAGTGAGGATGCGACGACAGGGAAAGCCCGGGTCTTGGTCCGTCCAGCAATGTGAGCCAAGTCACATCCACGGCCCCTCGCCCGGTCTAACGTTCGACCACCAAAGCGCCATCAGGCGCAACAACGAGGATACGACGATGACCAGCTTTCACAGACTTACTGCCACTGCAGCGATTGCGCTCGGTGCCGCGCTGTCGATGACGGCCGGCATTGCGCTTGCCGGCGACAAGAGCGTCTCGGCAGACCAGATCCTGAATGCGCTGCAGCCGAAGAAGCCGCTGACCCGCGGCCTGTCGGCCGGGCCGCAGGCCGATCCGGCCGTCAAGGCCAAGGAAATCAGTTTCGTCGACAGCCTGCGCAACCGCAAGACGCGCTCGCTCTCGCTCGGCGAACGCCAGGAAATCGCCGAGATCGCAGCGACCAAGCCGAAGATCGATCTCGAGATTCAGTTCGACTACAATTCGGCGGAGATCAGCAAGACCTCGATGTCGTCGGTGCAGGAACTCGGCAAGGCGCTCTCGGACGCCAGTCTGAAGGGTTCGACATTCGTCGTCGCCGGCCACACCGATGCGATCGGCAGCGAGCCCTACAATCAGGACCTGTCCGAGCGCCGCGCCGACACCATCAAGCGGTATCTCACCGAGAAATACGGCATCAACGGCTCCGATCTCGTCACCGTCGGCTACGGCGAGAGCAAGCCAAAGGATCCGAACGCGCCGATGGACCCGACCAACCGCCGCGTTCAGGTCGTCAACATGGACACCAAGACCGCCTCGAAGTAACGGTCGATCGCTGCAAAATGATTTTTCAGCCCGCGCATGTGTTGCGCGGGCTGATCAGTTTTGCGCTACTAAATCCAGCTCTGGAAAAGCATCAGCCGGACAAACGTCTCCATCGACGTCCCGACGAACGCCGCCGAGATCGGCAGCATCGCGGCAAAGCCCGCGCACGCGATCGCGACGAAAGCCCATAGCAGCCAGCGCGGGCTGTTGCCCCGCCGCAGCACATAGACCAGCGCCAGGCTCGCGAAGGTGGCGGCCGGCAGATAATAATACAGGAAGCCGAGCGTCCGCGGCAGCAGCGCCCAGGCCAGATAGGGCCCGAAATAAAACGCCAGGACCAGGAACGCATCGGCCCGGCGCGTCACGATCCAGTCGCGCAGGCAGATCGCCAGCGCCGGCAGCGCCGCCCACAGCACTACGGGGTTGCCGAGCAACACCACCGCTGCGATCCGGTCGTCGCCGATCTTGTCGAACAGATACCAGACCGGCCGCACCAGCAACGGCCAGGACGGCCACGCGCTCATATAGGTGTGCCCTGCAATCGCGGTCGTGGTGTTGTCGCTGAAAATCCGGCGCTGGGCTTCAATGAGGCCGCTCACCGACAATCCATAGAGCGGGACGAAGGTCGCGAGATAGACCACCGCCGGCAGCAGCACGAAGCAGGCGGCGAAGTGATAATAGCGGAAATCGGGCCACAGCCCGGGCCGGTACCAGTCGCCGTCACGGCCATCGGCGAACTGCGTGCGCCAGCCCTGCATCAGGCGGATCGCGGCCACGATGACGATGCAGACCGCGAGCGCGAACAATCCGCTCCATTTGCAGGCGGCGGCAAGACCGAAGGCGAGACCGGCGAGCGCGAAGGCCAGATGCGGCCGCGCTTGCCGGAAGCCTTGCATGAACGCCGCGATCCCGAACAGCCCGAACGCCAGCGCAAAAATATCCAGCATCGCGATCCGCGACTGCACGAACAGCATCTGGTTGAAGAAGGCGATGAGACTGGCGGCGACCGCGGGGCCCGGGTTCGCGAACAGTGCCAGACCGCAGAGATACACCGCGACGATCGAAAGTGCTCCGAACAGCACGCCGGGATAGCGCCAGCCCAGCGGCCCATCCCCGAAGCTCCGGATCGACAAGGCGATCAGCTGCTTTGCCAGCGGCGGATGCATCGGGTTGAGCACCGGATTGGGCATCACAGGCTCGAGCATCTGCCGCGCGGCCGGCACGTAATGGATTTCGTCGAAATAGAATTTTTCGGGCGTGGTCACGCCAACCAGCATCGCGAGATGCGCAATGACGAAAATGATGGCGGCAATGGCCGTATTCCGCGCAACCGAATTTTCGGGAACAGAAGGTGATTCGCGCACGGGGATCACGGATTGAGGGCGTTGCAGGAACATCGAGTGTGGGCGGGCCGAATTTTTAAGTCCATTGCATTGAACGCATTTCAAATTCGCCGTCACTAACCATCGGGGTCATAAGGTGCCGCTTGTGATAAATTTACAACATTGCAGGCGTGCGCGATCCGGTACGATACGGGACAGATCGATCGGTAGTGAAATGAACTGGCGTTACGGCTCTCTCTCCATCTCCGCGCTTTGCCTGGCGGCGGGGCTTGCGGCAAGTCCCGCTCACGCGCAAACACGCGTCGGCGAAGCCACCATCATCAAGAACGAAGTCGTCCGCGTCACGGGATCGGCGACCAGCCAGATCAACGTCGGCGACAGCGTGCTGCGCGACGAGATCGTGCGCACCGGCCTCGACAGCGCGGCACGGCTGGTGATGGCCGACAGCACCAACCTGTCGCTCGGCCCCAATTCGACGCTCAAGCTCGACCGCACCGTGTTCGACGACGAACACAGCTATCGCGACATCTCGATCAGGCTGACCACCGGCGCGTTCCGCTTCGTCACCGGCCATTCGGACAAGGCCGCCTACAAGATCCAGACCCAGGTCGCGACCATCGGCGTGCGCGGCACCGTCCTCGATATCCTGTCCCAGCGCGGCAAGACCACCGTGGTGCTGCGGGACAATGGCGCCTCGCGGGTCTGCACCCTGACCTTCCAGTGCATCGACCTGACCAAATCCGGCGATACCGCGGTCATCACCTTCACCGGCGGCAAATACACCATTCAGAAGACCAGCAACCCGCCCTGGACTTTCGCCTGTGGTGCTGCGGCGGGGCTTTGCACCACCACCGAATATGCGGATGCGACGCCGACGGTCACGCCGCCCGTCGATGACGGCAACGATCCCAACGGCATGCTGTGCGGGCGCTGACGATGGCAAGATTCACCCGCAGCTTTGTTCTCCCGGCAGCCCTCAGCGCGGCACTGTCGCTGGTGCTGGTTCAGGCGCTGACCCCTCCGGCATCGGCGCAAACAACACCCATGCCGGACTCGACGCCGTCGGCCTCGCCTAGCCCGACACCGACACCATCGTCCTCGCCTAGTCCGACACCAACACCATCGTCCTCGCCTAGCCCGACACCGACTCCCACGCCGACCACCGGCTCGGATTCCAGCGCAGGCTCGGTCCGCGATCTGGCCAAGCAGCGCTTCAACCAGATGATCACCAACCGGGTGCTCGGCACGGTGCTGCTCGGCGTCAACGAACAGGTCAACTGCAACGACTGCGTCAGCGCGTTCGGCTCCGCGGGGTCGTTCTCGGCCGGCATCCATGGCCGCAAGAACCTGACCTCCAACCTCGCGCTGCTGGCCGGCATCGCCTACACCCAGTACAACGAAGGCGGCTACAGCGTCACCAGCGCGCCGATCGGCGCCTTCGCGCTGCGCTATGATTTCACCGACTGGGGATCATCGCGGCCGTTCTTCGACATCGGCGCCGTGCTGTCGCCGTTCCAGAAGGTGCGCTACCGTCGCAGCTATCAAACGAGCCTCGGCCCGGTATCGCTCGACAGCGAGACCACCAGCGAGAATTACGGCGCCTATGGACGGGCGGGCTGGATCAGCCGGCTGTCGCCGCGCGATGAGGTCGCAGCGTCGGTCGAGGTCTGGCAGTTGTGGCAGCGGGTCAAGGGCTACAGCGACCCGGCCGGCGTGGCGTTCAATCCGTTCGACGCAACCATCGCCACCGGCACGGACAAGACCAACCTGGTCAAGATCGGCGGCCAGTGGACGCATCTGTTCGGCGACAGCATCGAGGCCAACATCAACGGCGGCTTCGTGCAATCCTTTGCGACCCGCTCCGGCATCGTCGCCACCGTCACCGGCGAAGGCAATGTGGTGCCGACGATCGGAAACCAGAGCTGGTTCGAATATGGCGGCCGGCTCGGCTACCGCATCAGCAAGGGCTGGGTCACCGATCTCTTCGTCAACGGCACCGCCGGCCCGCAGCCGGTCGGCAACACCATCCATGGCGGCGTCGGGCTGCGGATTACTTATTAGCAGTCTGCTGAAGAACCCCCTCGCCACGGAGGGTGCTTGATGATTCACTTTATCATCTCGAATCGGCGGAGGCGATCATGCGCGGCAGGTTTACGGATCAGGGCGGCCTGTTTTCGTACATTGCGCCGGACAGGCGTGTGCCAGCGAACCACCCGCTGCGGAAGGTCCGGGAACTTGTCCGGGATGTTTTGAGTGATTTGAACCGCAGCCTTGGGAGGTTGTACGCCAGCGAGGGACGTCCTTCGATCCCTCCAGAGCAATTGCTGAGCGCCTTGCTGCTGCAGGTGTTCTACGGCATCCGCTCGGAACGCCAGTTGATGGAGCAACTGGACTACAATCTTTTGTATCGCTGGTTCGTGGGGCTGTCGCCGGACGATCCGGTCTGGGACCCGACCACTTTCACCAAGAACCGGGAGCGGCTGCAGAACGGCGATGTGTTCACGAAGTTCATGACCAGGCTTCTGAACCATCCGCAGGTCAAGCCGCTGCTGTCGGACGAGCACTTCTCGGTGGATGGAACGCTGATCGAAGCCTGGGCGTCACAGAAGAGCTTTCGCCCCAAGGACGGCAGCGGTGACGATGATGACGGCGCCAACTTCCACGGCCAGAAGCGCAAGAACGACACCCATGCGAGTACCAGCGACCCGGACAGCAGGCTTTATCGCAAGGCGGCCGGACGGGAGGCCAAGCTTTGCTATATGGGCCACGCCACCATGGAGAACCGGCATGGGCTGGCGGTGGCCGGCAGGGTCACGCATGCCAATGGCACCGCCGAACGCCGGGCTTCGGAGACTATGCTGAAGGCGAGACGCAAAGCCGCAGGCCGCCGCATCACGGTCGGTGAGGACAAGGCGTACGATACGGCCGATCACGTCGCCAATCTTCGCGCCATCGGCGTGACGCCGCATGTGACACAGAACCAGGCCGTCACCAAAACCGGCAAGAACCGCAACAGCGCCATCGACGAACGAACCACGCGGCATTCGGGGTACGGCATGTCGCAATCGCGCCGGGCGATGGTCGAGTGCATTTTCGGATGGGGCAAGCAGCATGGCACCATGCGCAAGACCAAACATCGTGGCATCGGCCGCGTCGCCGCCGACTTCCTGCTCAATCTGATCGCCTATAACCTGATCCGCATTCCCAAACTGCTTGCCGCTTAGCCACCCGGCGTCAGGGTACACCCAACACCAGACTAGAAAATTACATCCAACTCCACCGCGCCGCCCCAACAACGACCGGCGACAATACGAAAACTCTCCATTTCAAGGTTTTTCAGCAGACTGTTAGAGCGTTTTCGAGTTGGGTGGCCTCATCCTTCGAGTATGCAGCCAATGAAGCTCGTCATGCCCGGGCTTGTCCCACGGCTGTCCGGCACGGGTTATGCTTCATGCCGCCTTCTCCAATGTGACGCAACCGCGGGCGGTGCGACGACGTCGCGCCGTCCGGGTAGCGGAGGGCTCGAAATCGAATTTGGCCTGGTGTGGTGTTGGGCCTGGCGGGGAGGCTTTTTGAAGAAGTCCTGCAATCGGCCGCCGATGCATAAGATTGGCACGGATCAGCCTGGTGAAGGCGAGCGGGCTTTTGACGATCTTGTTGGCGTCGTGAGCCAGGCGCAGCAACAGGAAGGCAATCAGGGCGACCGTGATCTGAATGCGAACCGCATTTTCGGATGTGCCGAGGAAGTGAGTGATCTTCAAGGTCTGTTTGACCCATCGAAAGAACAGCTCGATCGCCCAGCGACGCTTGTACAAATCGGCGATTTCCTCTGCGCTGGCGGTCAGATCGTTGGTGAAGATGCGCAGCACCTTGCCGGTCTCTATCGTGACCTGGACTTCGCGGACCAGGCCCGACATTGGATTGCAGCGGGAGGCGGCGAGCCGCTTCGGAAGATATCCGGTCCGATCGCTCAGGACCGGCGATCCCACCGCAACCGGCCGATCCTCGACGACCTCAAAGGGCGTGTTGCGCTTCAGCCGCGTTACGATACGGCAGCCGGCCTGATCGAGCGTCGCCCACCACCCGTAATCGTAATAGCCGAGATCGAAAACATAGGTCGCCCCCGCCTCGATCGGCATCGCTTTGGCCGCCGTGATGTCATTGACGTTGCAAGGCGTCACCATCAGGTAGAGCGGCTGGTCGGCATCGGGATCGTAGATGATGTGGGCCTTGGCGCCGCAAACGCCGGCCGAAAATGTCGCCCAATGGCCGCTCAGGCTGCTCAGCCGCACGCTGGTCGAATCGATCAGGCGAACGCAATCGCCGATCTTCCTGCGATAGCCGTTCTGCAACTGAGCGATCAGCGCCGAGAGCAGGTCGGCAAACACTTCCACAGGGCGCGAAGCGTTCGCGGTCGACAAGGCCGACTTCGAGATCGTGCAGCCGCCAAGGTGATAAAGCTTACCGGCGTGGCTTCTCAGGCCGGCTTCGATCTCCCGAAGGCCGCGCGCCCCGCAAAACTGTGCGTACAGCATTGCGATCAGATGCGGACGGCTCTTCGTCACCCGATCGTCCCAATCGGCATTGTGCCGGTCCACAAGACGATCAAACGTCGCCCACGGAATCTGCTTCAGAAGGCAGTGAAAAACGATATTCTGGTGCGGCACGGCGTTGATCCTCTTGCTGTTCAGATGATTCGCAACCAACTGAACCCAAGCAGAATCAATGCCGTGCACTTCATCAAGCAGAAAACGTGCCGGACAGCCGTGGGCTTGTCCCGGGCATCCACGTCTTAGCTTCACTCAAACAACAAAGACGTAGATGGCCGGGACAAGCCCGGCCATGACGAGAAAGGGAGTCATCTTCAGGCGGCCGCCGACTTGCCCTCATAGGCTCTGCGCAAGCCTTCGATGTCGAGCTTGACCATCCCGAGCATCGCCTGCATCGCCCGCCGGGCGCCGGCCGGATCGGAGCCGCCGAGATATTGCATCAGCGCGGCCGGCACGATCTGCCACGACACCCCGAAGCGATCCTTCAGCCAGCCGCATTGCTCGACCGAGCCGCCATTGGCGGACAATGCATCCCACAGACGATCGACCTCGGCTTGATCGGCGCAGTCGATCTTGAACGAGATTGCGTGGGTGTATTCGAACCGGATGCCGCCGTTGAGCGCCATGAAGCGTTGGCCGGCCAGCGTGAACTCCACCACCAGCACCGTACCGGCCTTGCCGCCGGGGCCGTCGACGGTGTTCTTCTGGATCTTTTCGATCCGGGAATCCGGCAGCAGCGAAACATAGAATTTTGCGGCCTCCTCGGCCTCGCCGTCGAACCACAGGCAAGGAGAAATCCTCGACATGGGCATATTCCTCGCGTTGGGTTTGAATCAGGCATCGGCCATGGCGGACTGCGCAGCGGTCGCGGCCGCGACATCCATCCACATTACTTCCCAGATATGGCCGTCGGGATCCTCGAAGCTGCGGCCGTACATGAAGCCGTAGTCCTGCTTCGGGCAGGGATCGACGCCGCCGCCCGCGGCCTGCACCTTGCCAATCATCTGGTCCACCGCCTCGCGGCTCTCGGCGGAGAGGCAGATCAGCACCTCGCTGGAGGTCCTGGCATCGGCGATCTTCTTCGGCGTGAACTGGCGGAATTTGTCGTGGGTCAGCAGCATGGCGTGGATGGTGTCGGAAAATACCATGCAGGAGGCGGTTTCATCGCAGAATTGCTCGTTCTTTTCGGCGCCGACGGCCTGATAGAAGGCGGTGGCGCGGGCGAGATCGCTGACCGGCAGGTTGACGAAGATCATTTTGGCCATAAGAGGCTCCTTTGGCGTGTTGCGGCCGAAGGACGAACGGCCGGGCCGCGACCCGACACCCAATCTCGAATTTTTTGAGGGGCTGGCCGCTCCCGTCATCGCGCGGAGCAGTGACCGGGCCCTACCTGTTTGCGGGGATATGCCTGGTGAAAATCCGCACGACAGAGCCCTTCACGACCCGGCTCTCGTCGAACAATCTGGAGGCAATTCGCTCAATGGCGTCGCGATGCTCGAGAAACTGCGCCTGTCTCACGGTGCTTGGCGAGCCTCTGACGCCTGCAAGCTCATCCATCGCGGCATCGCTGATCTGACAGTCGACGGTCTCGCCGTCGTTCAGCATCGTAAATCCGAACGCCAGGCGTTCGTCGTCGTACCCCACAATGCGACCACGCGTCAGCGGCATCAAAAGGCTCCCTCACATCGCCCCCCAAAGCGTGCTTCGCACGGCGGCTTGTCGAGAAGGCGGCGTCGCGCGAAACCTACTTCGCCTCCGCCGGATCGCGGTGCACGGGATCGACCCACAGCACCGTCTCCGGCTTTTCTACCGGCTCGATGTCGAGATTAATGGCGACCGCCTGGCCGTCGCTGCGCACCAGCACGCATTCCAGCACCTCGTCGCGGCTGGCGTTGATCTCCTGATGCGGCACATAGGGCGGAACGAAGATGAAATCGCCGGGCCCCGCTTCCGCGGTGAACTGCAATTGCTCGCCCCAGCGCATCCGCGCCTTGCCCTTCACGACATAGATGATGCTCTCGAGATGGCCGTGATGATGCGCGCCGGTCTTGGCATCGGGCCGGATGGTCACGGTGCCAGCCCACAATTTCTGCGCGCCGGCGCGGGCGAAATTGATCGCGGCCTTGCGGTCCATGCCCGGCGTCGACGGCACGTTGGGATCGAGCTCGTTGCCGGGAATGACGCGAACGCCGTCGTGCTTCCAGCGCTCGGCGTCGCCGTGATCGTGCGAATGATCGGCGTGCGAATGATCGGAATGGCTGTGATCGTGGCGATCTGTCATCGTGCTGCTTCCCGCTGAATTTCCGGCTGGCGAATGCTACTTCACGCCGAGCAGTTCGACCTCGAACATCAGCGTCGCGTTCGGAGGAATGACCCCGCCGGCGCCGCGGGCCCCGTAGCCCAAAGCGGGCGGGATGATCAGAGTGCGCTTGCCGCCGACCTTCATGGTGGCAACGCCCTCGTCCCAGCCTGATATCACCTGGCGCTGCCCGATCGGAAATTCGAACGGCTCGTTGCGGTCCACCGAGCTGTCGAACTTCTTGCCCTTCTGGCCGTTCTCGTAGAGCCAGCCGGTGTAGTGCATGACGCAGATCTGGCCCGGCTTCGGCGAAGCGCCTGACCCGACCTTGCTGTCCGAAATCTGCAAGCCTGATGGTGTGGTCATGGTTTTTCCTGGGGTCTGGGCCGATACGCCTGACGGCGCGGCGAGGAGAAAGACGCCGGCCAGCGCAATGGCAACGGCGGCCGTGAGACTTCGAAACCGCAAGTGTCGCATCTTGTGAGTATCCTTCATGACAGAGGCAGGGGCCGCAATTCGCACCGCGTTCTCAATAGCCGAGCGCGCAACCGTCCTTGCGCGGATCGGAGCCGGCGGTGAGCGTGCCCTTGTCCCAGTCGATCCAGATCGCCTGACCGCCGCCGAGCGGGCCGACCACGCTGGTGGTCTTGTGCCCGAGCTTCTTCAGGCCCTCGACGATATCGGCCGGCACGCCGTCCTCGAGCTGGTAGATATTTTCGTAATGCAGGCCGCGCGGCATATCGATGGCTTCCTGCACGTCGCAGCCGTAGTCGAGCATATTTGTCAGTACACGCACCTGCCCGACCGGTTGATACTGGCCGCCCATCACGCCGTACGGCATCACGGCGCGGCCGTTTTTGGTGACGAGGCTCGGAATGATGGTGTGCAACGGCCGCTTGCCCGGCGCGATGCAGTTGGGATGGCCGGGCTGAATGCGGAAACCGCCGCCGCGGTTCTGCAGCAGCACGCCGGTCTTGTTGGAGACGATCGCCGAACCGAAGGCGTGCGCGATCGAATTGATGAACGAACAGACGTTGCGGTCCTTGTCGACCACGGTGATGTAGACCGTCGACGGATTCATCGGCGGCGTCACCACGGGAAGGTCGAGCATCCGATCCATCCGGATCTTGCTGCCGTATTCCTCGGCGAATTCCGGCGTCAAGATCCGCGCGACATCCACATTGACGAAGGCGGGATCGGCGACGTGCTGCTCGCGCATCATGTAGGCGATCCGCGCGGCTTCGGCTTCGAGGTGGAACCGCTCGACGCTCAGCGCCGGGAACTTCGTCAGATCGAAGCGTGACAGGATGTTCAGCATCACCAGCATGGTGATGCCCGGGCCGTTCGGCGGGCACTGCCAGACGTCGTGGCCCTTGTAGACGGTGCCGATCGGCGAAGTCGTTTCGGTGGTGTGGGCGGCGAAGTCGTCGAGCGTGTGCAGGCCGCCGATGCCGCGCAAGGTCTCGACCATGTCCTCGGCGATGGCGCCCTTGTAAAACGCGTCGCGGCCGTCCTTGGCGATCGCGCGCAGCGTCTTGCCGAGCTCGGGCTGACGGATCACGTCGCCGGCCGCCGCGGGCTTGCCGTGCGGCAGCAGATAGCGCTCGGTGTTGACGCCCTTCTTCAGTTTCTCGAACTGGTTCTTCCAGTCGAAGGCGACGCGGGGCGCGACGACGTAGCCTTCCTCGGCGGCCTTGATCGCGGGCTGCAGCACGGTGTCGAGCCCGAGCTTGCCGTGATCACGCAGGATCGTCGCCCAGGCGTCGACCGCGCCCGGAATAGAGACGGCGTGCGCCGAGGTCAGCGGGATCGCATTGATCTTGCGCTCGAGATACCATTCCGCCGTCGCCGCCTGCGGCGCGCGGCCCGAACCGTTATAGGCCGTGATCTTGCCCTCGCCCCTGGGCTGAAGCAGCGCGAAGCAGTCGCCGCCGATCCCGGTCGACTGCGGCTCGATCACCCCGAGCAGCGCGCAGGCCGCCACCGCGGCGTCGGCGGCGGTGCCGCCGGCACGCAGCACATCGATCGCCGCCAGCGCGGCCAGCGGGTGCGACGTCGCCACCATTCCGTTCTGGGCGTGGACCGTGGACCGGCCGGCGAGATGGAAGTTCCTCATGCCAAATTGCTCACTTTTCGCTGTTTTATCGTTGTCTCGGGCGCGGGCTTACTTGGCATATTCAGGCCGCGATGGGAATGCTTAGGGATGCATGACACAGGTACATCCTCATCTTGACAGGGGAGGTCGGGTCAGCCTTTCCCCTGCTCCACCCTCCTGATAAACCTCCGCCATGGCTTACAAGGTCGCCGCTTTCTACCAGTTTGCAGCCCTGCCCGACTTCCGCGAACTCGGGGAGCCGCTGCGGGCGATCTGCGCCGCTCTGGAACTGAAGGGCAGCGTGCTGCTGGCGCATGAGGGCATCAACGGCACGATCGCGGGAAGCGAGGACGCCATCGACGAGCTGGTCAGGGAGTTGCGCGACGGCGCCCTGTTCGGTGGCCGGCTCGACAATCTCGAGCTGAAATTTTCGGCCGCCGCGGCAATGCCGTTCCAGCGCCTGAAGATCCGCCTGAAAAAGGAGATCGTCACCCTCGGCGATCCCGCGGCCGACCCGACGCGGCAGGTCGGCATCTATGTCGACCCCGCCGACTGGAACACGCTGATCGCAGCGCCCGACACGCTCGTGATCGACACCCGCAATGCCTTCGAGGTGGCGATGGGCACCTTCGCCGGCGCCGTCGATCCCGGCATCAGGAGTTTCGGGCAATTCAAGGATTTCGCCGCGCAACAGCTCGATCCGGCGAAGCACCGGAGGATCGCGATGTTCTGCACCGGCGGTATCCGCTGCGAGAAGGCCAGCGCCCATCTGCTCGCGCGCGGCTTTGCCGAGGTCTATCACCTCAAGGGCGGCATCCTGAGATACCTGGAAGGCGTGCCGGAAACCGAAAGCCGCTGGCGCGGCGAGTGTTTCGTATTCGACGACCGCGTCGCGCTCGGCCACGGATTGCGGGAACGCGCAATGGAACATGGCTCCGATGAATGACGCCAGGACGCTCAGCGATCGCATCGACGCGCTTGAAATCCGTCTGGCGTTTCAGGACGAAACCATCGAGACGCTGAACAACACCATCACCGCACAATGGCAGCAGATCGACGCATTGACGCGGCAACTCGCCGCCCTGAACGAGCGGCTGCGGGAAGCGGAAGCCAACGCGCCGGGCGCCACCAACGAACCGCCGCCGCATTATTAGACAGCGCGCCGGATTAGATGGCGCGCCGGCCATCTCCGCACCGAACGGCGCGGAATGTTTCCGGCCCCCCGCGGGCAAACGTCCTGGCGATACCACTTGATCGGTTGCTGCCGGCGTCCTTAGCTGCAGCGGCGCGGTTGATTCACATCAATGGCAGTCTTCTGCCTGCGCCATAGCGTTCAAGAAAACAAAACGGGGACGGAAATGGAAGGTCAAATGAACGGCGCGCAATCGCTGGTGAAGACCCTGGTCGGTTGCGGTGTCGATATCTGTTTCGCCAATCCCGGCACGTCGGAAATGCATTTCGTCGCCGCGCTCGATTCCGTCACGCAATTGCGTCCGGTGCTTTGCCTGTTCGAAGGCGTCGCGACCGGCGCCGCCGATGGTTACGGCCGCATCGCCGGCAAACCGGCGGCGACCCTGATGCATCTCGGGCCCGGACTGGCCAACGGCCTTGCCAACCTGCACAATGCCCGCCGCGCCGCGACCCCGGTCGTCAATATCGTCGGCGATCATGCGACCTATCATCTGCAATACGATGCGCCGCTGACGTCCGACATCGTCGGCTTTGCCCGCCCGGTCTCGAGCTGGATCCACGAGTCCAAGAGCGCCAAGACCGTCGCCGCCGATACGGCGCGGGCGGTACAGGCCGCGCGCGCCGCACCGGGCGGCGTCGCCACGCTGATCCTGCCCGCCGACACCGCCTGGAATTCGGCCGATCGCGCCGCGCAAGCCTTGCCGGATATCGGGCCTGCCAAGGTCAGCGCCGATACCGTCGAGGCGACCGCAAAGCTGCTGTCGAACGGCAAGAAGACCGCCATGCTGTTGCGCGGCAAGGCCTTGATCGGCGACGGGCTCGAGGCGGCCGGGCGAGTTCATGCCAAGACCGGCGTGCGGCTGATATGCGACAACTTCGCGCCGCATTCCGAACCGGGTGCCGGCCGGGTGACGGTGGAACGGATTCCTTATTTCGGCGAGCAGATCACGGCGTTTCTCGCCGGCACCGAGCAGATCGTGCTGGTCGGCAGCAAGCCGCCGGTATCGTTCTTCGCCTATCCCGGCAAGCCGAGCTGGTGCGTGCCCGAGGGCTGCGAACTCTTCCATCTCGCCCACCCGCACGAGGACGGCGCCGGCGCCCTGCAAAATCTCGCCGATGCGCTCGGCGCGCCCGCCAGGCCTGCGCTCTACACCGAACTGCAACTGCCCGACCTGCCGAAAGGCCGGCTCAACTCCTACACCGTGGCACAGGTCATCGCCCACCTGACGCCGGACCATGCGGTCATCGCCGACGAGTCCAACACCGCAAGCCTGCCGCTGTTGATGACGCTGGCGCGGGCCCGCCCCCACACCCATCTGCCGCTGACCGGCGGTTCGATCGGCCTCGGCCTGCCGCTCGCGGTCGGCGCGGCGCTGGCCGCGCCCGGCCGCAAGGTGGTCTGCCCGCATGGCGACGGCGGCGCCGCCTACACCATGCAGGCGCTATGGACCATGGCGCGCGAAAACCTCGATATCACGGTCGTGATCTACGCCAACCGCTCCTATGCGATCCTCAATTACGAACTGCAGCGCGTCGGCGCCGGCACGCCCGGCGTCAATGCGCTGGCGATGATGGACCTGCACAATCCGGAAATGAACTGGACCAAGATCGCCGACGGCCTCGGCGTCGAGGCCAGCCGCGCCACCACGGCGGAGGAATTCGCCGCGCAGTACGAGTCGGCGATGAAGCACAAGGGGCCGCGCCTGATCGAAGCGATGACCTGAGGAAGCCGCCATGCCCGTGATCGATGCCCTCACCGGAATCGTCGGCGAAGGCGGCGTGCTGGACGCTGCCGAAGTCGCCAGGCGATCCGCCGGCGCGCTGCGCTGGGACAATCTGCAGGCGCAGGCGCTGGTGCGCCCGCGAACCACCGAGGAGGTCTCGCGGGTGCTGCGCTGGTGCCATGACCATGGCGTTGCCGTGGTGACCCATGGCGGCCTCACCGGTCTCGTTCACGGCGCCGATGCCGCGCCCGCCGAAGTGATCCTGTCGATGGAGCGGATGCGCGCCATCGAGGACATCGACCCGGTGCAGCGCACCGCCGTGGTTCAGGCCGGCGTGGTGCTGCAAACCCTGCAGGAAGCCGTCGAGGAGCACGGCCTGAGTTTCCCGCTCGACCTCGGCGCCCGCGGCAGCGCGACCATCGGCGGCAACGCCGCGACCAATGCCGGCGGCAATCGCGTGATCCGCTACGGCATGACCCGCGACATGATCCTCGGCCTCGAAGCGGTGCTGGCGGACGGCACCGTCGTCTCATCGATGAATCACCTGATCAAGAACAATACCGGCTACGACCTCAAGCAGATCTTCATCGGCTCCGAGGGCACGCTCGGGGTGATCACGCGGCTGGTGTTGCGGCTGCGGGAAAAGCCGGCCGCGCAGGACGTCGCAATCGTCGCGGTCGCGGATTTCGATTGCCTGCCGAAATTGCTCAAGCACATGGACCAGAACCTGAGCGGCTCGCTGTCGGCCTTCGAGGTGATGTGGCAATCGTTCTACCGCCTGGTGACGTCGGCGCCCGCCAAGGGCAAGCCTCCGGTCAGCCAGGACCACCCTTATTACGTTTTGGTCGAAAGCCTCGGCGCCAACGCGAGGCTCGACTCCGAACGCTTCGTGGCCACACTGGAATCGGCGCTGGAAGCGAGGCTGATTTCCGATGCAGCCGTCGCCCAGTCCGAAAACGACCGTCGCGCGTTCTGGGCGCTGCGCGACGATGTCGCGCAGGTCGTGGCCGGCGGCATTCCCGTGGTGTTCGACATCTCGCTGCCGATCAGTACGATGGAGCAATATGTCGCCGCCTTGAGCGGGGATCTGCAGTCCTCGATCGGCGACCACAAGCTCTGGATCTTCGGTCATCTCGGCGACGGCAACCTGCATGTCATCGTGCAGGTGCCGCTGAAGGACTATCTGGCGTTGCGGCCGAAAATCGAGGCCCTGGTCTACGGCCCGCTCGGCAAGCTCGGCGGTTCCGTCTCGGCCGAGCATGGCATTGGACTGGAGAAGAAACCGTATCTGTCGGTCTGCCGAAACGACAGTGAGCTCGCGGTGATGCGGCGGCTCAAGACGGCGCTCGATCCGGCCGGCATTCTCAATCCCGGCAAGATCCTCTGAGAATTCTCTGCCGCTCGACCTTGCCTCCGCGCTAGCGCGCATCCGCGAGCTTGAGGAAGTCCGGCGGCCGGCGCTCGGCGAATGCAATGAAGGCTTCTCGCGCCTCCACGGTTTTCAGACGCTCGGCGAACCGTTCGCTTTCCGCAACGATCTGCGCCATCAGCACCTCCGGATTCCGCATCAGCCGCTTGGTCGTGCCGAGGGCCCCCGCGGGCTGCCTGGCCAGACGTGCGGCGAGAGCCTTCGCCTCGGCGTCAAGCTTGTCCAACGGCACGACCCGGTTGGCGAGACCCCATGTGACTGCGGACACGGCATCCACCGGTTCGCCGAGAGCAAACATCTCGTAGGCACGCGCATAGCCGATGCGGAGCGGCATCAGCAGGCTGGATGCGGCTTCCGGCACCAGGGCCAGGTTGACGAACGGCGTTGAAAGCAGCGCATTCTCGGCGAGCACCACTAGGTCGCAATGAAGCAACATCGTGGTGCCTATGCCGACGGCGCGCCCTTGCACCGCGGCGACCAACGGGCGGCTCGATCGGGCGATGGCCTGCAGGAAGCGGCCGACGTGCCGCTCGCCCTGGAAACCGCCGGCGGCAATGGCCGCAAACTCGCCGACATCGTTGCCGGCCGTAAACATGTCCCCCTCGCCCCGGATCAGCAGGACGCGGACGGCGGGGTCGGTCTCCGCACCTTCGATCGCATCGGCCAATGCACCATACATCGCGTTGGTCAGGGCATTCTTCTTGTCCGGCCGCGCCATCGTCAGACTCAAAATCCCGCCGTCGTTTTCGAGTTTGATATGCTCAGTCATTCATCTTCTCCTTTTGGAAATTTGGTTTGCACACTGGCGAGCCAGCGCGCGACGACGTCGATTTCCGCGTCGGTGAACCCTTCGGTGAGACGTGCGTTGATGTCGGAAAGCCCTGCTTTCGAGCGCGCGAGCGCCGCGCGGCCGGCGGAGGTCAGCCAAAGGCGCCACGCGCGCCCGTCATCCGGATCGGCGCGCCGCTGGATCAGGTTCGCCGTCGTCATCCGGTCCACCAGCCCGCTGATGCCCGGCGGCCCCAGGTCGAGCGCCGCCCCCGCCTCGCCCATCAGCATGCCGTCCCGCCGGCCCAGGATGAAAAGCAACCCGGACTGCGCGGCCGTAACCCCGCTCTTCTCGGTCCGCGTCGCCACCCACCGCTGCAGCCGGCGCTGCGCGACGTTGAGCAAAAAGACCAGGCGGCGGTCCTGACGGAAACTCACAGGGACAGGCTCTCAAAATTTAGTTCGCATACGAACTATATAAGTGCCGGGACATTGTCACGATAAATCTTTGCCCGGGGGGACCTGCCGGGATCCGGCTGCGGGCTGGCGGCGCGCCGGCCGCGCTATCGCGCGTCCTGCAGGATCATGTCGGACGCCTTCTCGGCGATCATGATAACGGGGGCGTTGGTATTGCCCGATACCAGGTCCGGCATCACGGAGGCATCGACGACGCGCAGGCCCTCGATGCCGCGGACGCGAAGCCGCTGGTCGACCACCGCCAGCGGATCGTTGCCCATCCGGCAGGTCGAGGTCGGGTGATAGACCGTGTTGCCGCGCAGCCGGCAGAACGCCAGCAGGTCCTCGTCGCTCACCACCTTCGCGCCCGGCTCCTTCTCCTCGATCACGAAGGGCTTCAGCGCCGGCGCGGCCAGGATCCTGCGCAGGATCTTGAGGCCTTCGACATTGGCGGCGCGATCGGTCTCGGTCGCGAGGTAATTGATGCGGATTTCCGGCGGCGCCATCGGGTCGGCGCTTCGGATGCGAAGCGAACCGCGGCTCTCGGGGCGCACTTGGCAGACCGACGCGCTGAAGGCGGAAAAGGGATGCAGCTTTTCGCCCATCTTGTCGGTCGAGAACGGCAGAAAGTGAATCTGGACGTCGGGCGAGGCCAGCCGCGGGTTGGTCTTGAAGAACGCGCCCGAGGTGCCCGCGGCGATCGTCAGCGGTCCCTTGCGGAACGCCGCATAGCGCACGCCGGCCATGATCCGGCGCACGGGATGATTGAGAACGTCGTTGAGCGTGATCGGCTGCGCGCAAAGCATCACGATGCGGACCTGCATGTGATCCTGCAGGTCGTTGCCGACGCCGGGCGCGTCGAGCACGACGCCGATGCCGTGGCTCTTCAACAGTTCCGCCGGTCCGACGCCGGAAAGCTGCAGCAGCTGCGGCGAGTTATAGGCGCCGCTCGAGACCAGGATTTCCTTGCGCGCCCGCACAGTCCGCAACGCGCCGTTCTGCCGGTATTCGACAGCGGCGGCGCGCCGTCCCTCGAACAGCAGGCGCTGCGCCAGCGCGGATGTCTCGACGCGCAGATTGCTGCGCCCCTTCGCGGGACGAAGATAAGCCACCGCCGTGCTCGCCCGCCGGCCGTTCCGCGTCGTGGTCTGAAACCAGCCGGCGCCTTCCTGGGTCGCGCCGTTGAAATCGGGATTGGCGGGGATGCCGGCCTCGGTCGCCGCATTGATGAAGGCCCCCGACAGCGGATCGGCGTGCAGCATGTCGGAAACCGGCAGCGGGCCGCCGGCGCCGTGGAAATCGTTTGAGCCGCGCTGCTGGTCTTCGGCCTTCTTGAAATACGGCAACACGTCGTCGTAGCCCCAGCCGGTGTTGCCATGCTGCCGCCAGCGATCGTAGTCTTCGTGCTGGCCGCGAACGTACAACAGGCCGTTGATCGAACTCGATCCGCCCAGCACCTTGCCGCGCGGCTGAAACACCTGGCGCCCGTTCAGCCCCGGTTCGGGCTCGGTCTGGTACATCCAGTTGACGGTTTTTTCCTTGAACAGCTTGCCGTAGCCGAGCGGCACGTGGATCCAGAGATTGGTATCCTTCGGGCCGGCTTCGAGCAGCAGCACCGAATGTTTGCCGTCGGCGCTGAGGCGGTTGGCAAGCACGCATCCGGCCGAGCCCGCACCGACGATGACGTAATCGAATTCGGAAGTGTCGTTGGGCGACGTTGCGCCATTATTGGTCATGTATTTCCCCCACGCCCGGCACGGCCGGCGCTGCACCTAACCAGATAATTCAAGGAGGTTGCAAGCGGGCGATCATTCAAATGCAGCGCTACATGCGGCCAATCGTACGGAATTCTGTCTCCCGCGAGTTCTGTCTCCCGCGAAGGATTCTTCGCAAAATCGGCTTTGGCCTTACGTGCAAATCGCAAGGTATCGCATGATATCGCTTCGTTGCCTTGGCGCCGCCATCGGTTGACTCACATCAATGTTGGGCGACGGCGCAGGCATATGAATGAAAAAGCAAATCAAGAACAACGTGCTCACGCGGGGCACAAGGGTTTGAGGGTTCAACGATGCGCATGACACTTGCCTTCACGCTGGCCGCAGTCGCCCTGTTGCCGTCTGTTCAATCGGCATCGGCGGCACCCTGTCCGTTTCCGATGGTGCGGGTCTGCGCGCCGCAGCCACAGAACCGACCCCCGGCTACCCCCACGCAGTGCCGGTGCGAGAATCCGCCCGGCAGTCCGACGTGGGGCGGCAAAGCGGAGATTCACAAGAAGAATGTGCCGACGGTGAAGCCCAACAAGACACCCGGGGCAAACAACTGAGTGCGCATCGACGCGTGAATTTAGTTCAGTTTCTTGCTGCCCGTAACCGGCCGCGGCGGCTCCGGCTGCGGGTTCAGCCAGGTTCCGCCCTTATCGACCTTGGCGGGGCCCATTGGCGGCTCGGGCTGCGGATTGAGCCAGGTCTTTCCTGATCCTCGCACCTTCGGCTTCTTCACATTCTTCGAGTTGGTCACCACCGCCGCTTCGGCCAGCCTGACTAACCGTTGCGCCCCGAACCGGGCCGAGTCGCCGGCCGACCCCGTCGAGATGCTCGCGCTGGCGACATCTATTGTGGCAGCAAGAACAAGACCAGCCATCGCAAGAGCTGATCGCTTCGCGATGGTCGCCGACGTGAATTTTTCTCGCATCATGGATCCTCCTGACAGAACTGACATCACCGATCGAATTGTTGGCGGAAGCGTGGCGCGATTGGAGCCGGCCGAACTATCGGCTTCGGTACAAAGCGCTTCGGCGGGACGAACCGCTTCGGCGGCGGCCGCACCACGATCCGCGGCGGTGGCGGGACAAACTCCCGGCCGCCTCGTTTGCCGCGCGGAAGGATGACCGGCGCGGGAACATGAATGCCGCCCGGCACGAATGCCGGACCTCCGGGCACGCATTTCCGCTTGTCGGCATCAGGCTTCTGTCCGGACGGGCAGCACTGCCCGCCTGCCGTCGCCTGGGCCGCGAGGCAGCATGAGCCGTTCGGCAGTTTGACATAGCCGGTGAAGCAGGCGCCCGGTTGCGTGACCGGCGCGGCATTGGTGACGCATTTCCCGTCGACAAGGAATTGCCCTTGCGGACAGCTGCACGCGGCGGCGGCGCCGGCTACCGCGCTCGGCGGCAGACAGCACTCGCCGGTGAGCGCATTGGTGATCGTGCCCGGCGGGCAACCCGCCAGCTGACCGCAGCTGCCGTCTGACTGCGGCTTGGTGCCGGACGGGCAGCATTGACCGCTCGACGACAACTGCTCGGGCGGGCATATCTTCTTCAGCGGGCCGCAGCTGCCATCCGGCTGCGGTGTCGTGCCGGCCGGGCAGCAGGTGCCGTTCGACGACAGCTGCTCGGGCGGACATGGCTTCTTCATCGGGAAGCAACTGCCGTCGGGCTGCGGCTTGGACCCCGGCTCACAGCAAATGCCTTTCGACGACAACTGGCCGGGCGGACAGCCTGGCAGCTTTGGCTTGTCGCACTTGCCGTCGGGGCCGGGCAGCGTGCCGTCAGGGCAGCACTGGTTGGCGTAGAATGCCGCGGATCCGCTCGGACACAACTGCAGGCAACTTCCGTCGAGCCCAGGCTGGATCATAATTGGACCAGGCTGCGAACAAGCCTTCCCCGCAGCCGTCGGCTTGCAGCCGTGCGCGCTGGATGGATCCGGCTCGTATCCAACCGGACAGACCGGCATCTTGAACGCCGGGCAATGATAGCCATTGGCATCGTGGACCGCCTTGGTGCCATCTAGACAGGTCAACTTGGTCAGGTCGTTGGGATCGAATGTGCTGGGGTCAAAGCCTGACCAGCACGCCTCGACATGGCCGGGGTCGGTAGATCCGTCCGGGCATGGCGACTGGCACTGCCCGTTCGGGCCAGGAAAGAATCCTATCGGGCAGCACTGGAATCCGGGCTGTTGTGTCGTGCCGGGCGGACAGGCGCACTGATTGCCGGAGCCGGGCGGGCAATCGAGCTTCGGCGGCTTCTTGCCGTGCATCCGATACCAGAAGAATCCCGGCAGCAGCTCGACCCGCGGCCGGTACCAGCCCGGCAGCATGAAGCCGGCCTGACCGCAGACGCGCAAGATCGCGATGTCGCCGATGTGACCGCGCGCGCCGGGGTCCTGGAATTGGTCGTCGTAATCGGCAAAGTAGCTTTGCAGCGGCGGCGTGTTGGCCGGCACGACCGCGGTAATCTCATTGCCTTGCAGGCCGTTCACGTCCGCCGGGCCGCCTTGGGCGAGCAGCGCGGCGAGCGCGGGATCGACAGCATTGCGCAGTTGTTCACCGGTCGACCAAAGAAATTGGCCGCAGGCGGCGCGGTCGATGCGGCCCAGTTCGTCGTAACCGAAACCGACGGCAACGCCGCCGTTGCCGTTGCGCATCTGCCGCGCGAAACCGATCGCATATTCGTCGGACTGCTCCTGCCATTGCGGCCCGGCTGTACCGGGAGGTGCCGGCAGATAGCGCAGCACGCGGCCGGTCGCTTCCATGGTTAGCGCCGTGAAGTCGGCGGCGCCGCTGGGAGCCGCGCGCTCGGCGAGCAGCATGCGGCCCTGATCGTCGAAGGTGATCCTGGAGATTTCGCTCGGCCCCGGTCCGGGCGCGACGCTGAGTTCGAGGCGCGGATCGGCGCCGAAATCCGGCGCGATCGCCACCGACCAGATCTGCAAGTCCCTGGCGACGGCATAATAGAGACGCCCGTTGCGAACGCCGAGACCGAAGATCAACCGCTGCGAAGCGGTATAGCCCCAGGTGCCGGGATCGCCGGTGCGGAATTTCGGGCTCGAGATGTCGAGACGGCCGGCGGGATCATAGGGCACAGGCGGCAAGCCCGCGGCACCGCGCCCCTGGACACCGTGATCGTAGCGGCCGCGTTCCTTTCCGGTGGAATCAAAAGCGTGGATCATTCCGGTCGCGCGGTCGGCGACGAACAACGTGTTCGAGACGGAATCGAAAGCGAGGCCGCCGAGCGCCGGCCCGGGATTGGAAGCGCCATCGAACGTCACATTGGCGAGCAGACGGACTTCGCCAGTCGTGCCATCGATCCGCCAGATCGAACCGGGACCGCCGCCGAGCTGCGACGGTCCGAACAAGCCCGTCATGAAGGCAGCGTTGGGCGCGCCCTGCTTGACACGATCCAATTGGCCCGCGCCGCCGGGGACGACGATCGGCAGCCCGTAGGCCGAAGTCGCCGCGACGAAGATATTGGGCTGCGTTGCGTTGTCGAGCGCAACGCCGAACACCTGGCCGATCTGACCCGCGGTCACGGTGAAAGGCTTCGGCGCCGTGAGCAATTGCGCCTGCGGCGGCGCGGCTGGCGCCTGCAGATCGAAAACGCGCGCGGCCGGTCCCTGCAGATCGATGAAAGTCTTGTCGGCGGGATCAACACCCGGCGCGATGCTGACCGGCGGCTGTGCGCCGGAAAAGCCGGTCACCACCGCATTGCCGTTGGCGACGATGCCGGTTGGCGGCAATGACTGCGCAAAGGCCGCACCGCGATGATCACCGCCGGAAAGCAGCACCGCGAAGACAGCTGCAACAGCTACGTGGCCTATGCTGGAATGATTGCCTTGTCGGACCGCCAAGGAAGTCGCATTTGCGCGCATGGATATATCCACTGTAAGGCAACCAAAAATTCAATTTGATCTTGAAACCGGAAGACTGAATTGATCAGGATCAACAGCGCGACGTTTCAAATTGCGTCAAATGCGCGGCGTGTCGATATTCGATGACAGCCGGCAGCGGCGCCACCCGACCACTCCTCCTCGACAACCATCGCATCATCACGAGATTGGTGTTGCCGAGGATGCCAAACAGCGGCGATTATCCTGGCCGCCACTCCAAAAAAGAAGAACTGGATGCTGATGCGAAATTCACTCTTCGTCCTGCTGTCACTCGTCATGGCCGCCGGCGCTGCATCGGCGGAGGAAGCTTCAGTCGATCTGGCCGGCATCGGCGGCCGCACATGCGCCTACTGGCTCTCGAGCCGGGACCACAGGCAGGAAGGTACGGTGTGGATTTACGGTTTCTGGAGCGGCCTCAATTACGTGGCCGCATCGAGCCAGCAAGACCAGTCGAAAGCCAGTGATGCCACGATGATCGCCGCCGTCGAGGCGGCCTGCAAGGGCAAGCCATCGCGGATCCTGGCCACGGCGGCCTGGTCGGCCTATATCGACAGCAGCGGGAAATAGTCCGGCCCGCCAAGTTTCTCCGAGAGCTCGAACCATCGAGTCAGTCGGATGCCAATTGATCGGCCGGATATGAAATGGAAGAGAGGTTCGAGAACTGGAGCAGAAAACCCTGCAACCACTCGACAACCCGTTCGGCACGAGGTTGTCACCCATGTCTTAGGTACGTGGTGTTACCTATGTGTCCGGGCCGGACACGGGCTGGACACAAAAGATTTGGTAGCGAGAGAGGGACTCGAACCCCCGACCCCAGGATTATGATTCCCGTGCTCTAACCAGCTGAGCTACCTCGCCACGGTTCACCTGCACGGCACTATATACCGCGGTTGCGAACGCGCGGCATATAAGAAGCCGGTCAGGTGCCTGTCAAGCAAACCCGCATTGGCCGCCAAGTGCCTGCAAACGTAGTTGTTTCGGGCGGACATGGGGATCGCCGCCGGGGCTCCCGGGCGGCGGAATCACCAGCATATTGCCGGTATCGGGCGTCGGGGGCGCGGCTGTTCCCGGCGAAACCGCCGCAGCCTTCAGGACTTGCGGTAGCGGATAAGCGAGAAATGCCCCATCGGCGGCATCGGCCGGCGCTCGGTCAGGGTGACGCCGCCGTGCCGGGCGGCCCAGTTCACCAGGCGGCCCCACGGAAATTCCGGCCGCCAGCCGAGCCGGCGCGCCAGGGGCGCGAACGCCAGTTCGAAGATGCGGCGCGGGCCGCTCTCGGCGCCGATGTGATTGACCAGGATGAGTTCGCCGCCGGGCTTCAGCACGCGGATGAAATCATCCAGCGTGGCCTCGGGATCGGGCACCGCGGTGATGACGTACTGCGCCACCACCGCGTCGAAGAACGAATCCGGAAACGCCAGGTTCTTGGCGTCCATCACCGCGAGCGTCTCGACATTCTTGAGACCGAGCGCGCGCACGCGGCTCTGCGCCTTGCGCAGCATCGGCTCGGAAATATCGACGCCGCACAGTTTCGTGGTGGGTGAATAATCCGACAGCGACAATCCGGTGCCGACGCCGACGTCGAGAACCCGTCCGCCGATCTTGTCGGCCTCCGCGATGGTCGACTGGCGACCCTGATCGAACACCTTGCCGAATACGAGATCGTAGACCGGCGCCCAGCGCCCATAAGCCTTTGCGACCCCCGCGCGGTCGATATCTGCAGCCATGCCCAGCCTTGAAAATTATCTGCCTGAAGATTCTTATCCGCGCACGGCCTCGACCAGCGGCCGCGACGCGGCTGCTTCGCGCACCGCGCCCCTGGACGTTGCGCTCTTGATGAAACCGCCGCCGAGCACGCGCGCCTGCCCCGAAGAAGCATCGTAGAACACGCAGGCCTGGCCCGGCGAGACGCCCTCTTCGCCGGCAACCAGTTCTACTTCATAGCCGCCGTCGGCGGCGCGCAGCCACGCCGGCTGCGGCGCACGGGTCGATCGCACCCGCACGAACAATTCGAGGCCGTCGCCGACCGCGGCATCGAGTGCGCCGTCGCCGATCCAGTTGATGTCGCGCAGCTGGATGCGATCCATCCGCAGCGCCTCGCGCGGACCGACCACGACGCGGCGGCTGCCGGCGTCCAACCGCACCACATAGAGCGGCGCACTGGAGGCGATACCGAGGCCGCGGCGCTGGCCGACGGTGAAGTGAACGATGCCCTGATGCTTGCCGATGACGCGGCCGCCGAGGTCGACGATGTCGCCGGGCTCGACCGCGTTCGGCCGCAGCCGGCCGATGATGTCGGTGTAGCGTCCGGTCGGCACGAAGCAGATGTCCTGGCTGTCCTGCTTGTCCGCGACGTCGAGGCCGAAGCGCCGCGCCAGTTCACGCGCCTGCGGCTTGGTCATGTCGCCGAGCGGAAAGCGCAGAAAATCGAGTTGCTCGCGCGTGGTCGCAAACAGGAAATAGCTCTGGTCGCGATCGGCGTCGGCGGCGCAGACCAGCGCACGCGATCCGTCGGGCAAGCGGCGCGAAGCGACATAATGTCCGGTCGCGAGCGCGGCGGCGCCGAGTTCGCGCGCGGTCGCCAGCAGATCGCGAAACTTGATCGAACGGTTGCACTCGATGCAAGGCACCGGCGTCTCGCCCGAAGCGTAGCTGTCGGCGAAGTTGTCGATGACGGATTCACGAAAGCGGTTCTCGTAGTCCAGCACGTAATGCGGGATGCCGATCCGCTCGGCGACGTTGCGGGCGTCGTGGATGTCCTGCCCGGCGCAGCAGGCGCCCTTGCGATGGGTTGCCGCGCCATGATCGTAAAGCTGCAGCGTGATGCCGACGACGTCATAGCCCTCGGACTTCAACAGCGCAGCCGTCACCGACGAGTCGACGCCGCCCGACATGGCGACGACGATCCTGGTGTCCTGTGGACGGCCTTGGAGATCCAGACTGTTGAGCATGGGTTCCGGTCATCAATGCGACCGCGGCCCGGAGGGCTTCGCGATCAGAGTAAAAAGCCTTGTCGTTAGAAAGCCTTGGAACGGCACCGGGAAGGCGGATCGGCCTTTTCGGCGCGGCTGAAAGGCTGCTCTTTAATATAGGCCGTATTCCCGCGAAGCAATCACGCCAAGCCGTTTTGCGCGGGGGCCCAACGGCAAATCTTGCCGCCGGGCAGGAAAAGAGAGCGCGCGGCGGCTCCGTAGCTCACCCAGCAGGCAGCTAAGCCACTGTAAAATATAAACATTTTTTGGAGCTCGAAATGGCCCGGTCCTTGCTGATGCCTCTAACAAGTTCCATTGCAAGAGGCCGCCCGTGTTCAGCGTGACCACAGATCCAGCAGCATCAGTGTCTTTTCAGGCGCCGGCGCCGAGGTCCGCAAGATCGGACCAGTCGCCCGGAAACGACAGTTTCGCGGCGCTGGTCGACAGCAATGCGTCCCCGGACGTCAACAACGCGCGCGCCGATGCACAATCGGCCTCGCAACGCCGCTCCGACGATGCAGCTGCAGCGGCAGCCGATGTCAGGCGGTCGCGCGACGCCGCGGCTGCCGACCGGGCGGCCCGGAACGATGCAGACGATCGCGCCGCCAATTCCAGACAGCGCGCCCGGACCGACACCGACGTAGACGCCGACACGGCCCCGCGCGCCAGCGCCAAGCCCGGCCCCTCGAAGGACGAGCCCGCGAGATCAGACGCAAAGCAGGCCTCCGACGAGCCTGCGGCAAACGATTCTGCGGCCGATACGGCCGCCGCGGTTGAGCAGGACGGCGCGGCCGCGACGACGCCCGACCCGGTCGCGGTGCCGATTGCTACCGCTGCGGCGGCGACGGCGGTTCCTGCTGCTTCGCCTGCGTCCGGCAATGCGACGGCGCCGCTTGCGATCGCAGCCGCCGCCCTTGCGGCGAGTGCATCGGACACCGGCGCCTCCGCGGTTGCGTCATCCGCGCAGGCCACGATCGATCCCGACGCTGGCACGTCCCATGCAGCCGCCGCGGCAAAGACCGATGCGCAGGCCGCAGCGACAGCTGCAGCCGCCGCGCAACCAGCGGCCGAGGCCGATGCAATCCCGGCGGCCGGCGTGGCATTGGCCGCGTCCATTGCCGCGCCGGTGGCGCCGAAGGTCGCTACGCCCGCCAAGGCAGCGGCGACCCAAACGCCGACTGCGGCACCCGACGGCTCCGACGCCGCGCCGGGCACGGCCGATCCCACCGCGACAGCCACATCGACCGCAACGCCGGCCAGTCATGTCGCGCAACCAGCGGCCGCCACCGGCAAGCCGAAGGCCGGACACGAGGCCATCGACGCGGCGAAAACGGACGGCTCCGCCGGCGCTGCGCCGGCATCGGCGGCCAACGGATCGGGCCCGGCGCCTTCGACCGCCCAGGCCGGACCGACGCCGCTCGATTCATCCGGCACCGGCCTGCAGGCGACCGGCGCGATCCAGCCGCAGCTTCACGCCGGCCCGGCCGCCGCCGCAGCGCCGTTGACCGTCACGGCGGCAACCAATGCGGCGGTGCCGCTCAGCGGTCTAGCGCTCGAAATTGCCGTGTCGGCGCGAAGCGGCAAGAGCCGCTTCGAAATCCGGCTCGATCCCGCCGACCTTGGCCGCATCGATGTCCGCATCGACGTCGACCGCAATGGCCTCGTGACTTCGCATCTGATGGTCGAAAAGGCGGAAACGCTGTCGATGTTGCGCCAGGACGCCCCCCAGCTGCAGCGCGCGCTCAACGACGCCGGGCTCTCGACCGGCGACGGCGGCCTGCAGTTCAGCCTGCGCGACCAGTCTTCCTCCGGCCGGAACGACGGGGACGGATCTGCTCCCAACGCACATCGCCTGATCGTGGCCGAGGAAGACAGCATTCCCGCCGTTGTCGCGGGACGAACCTATGGCCGCATGCTCGGTTCGAGCAGCGGCGTCGATATCAGGATCTGAGGAGATCACCATGGCAGTCGACGTATCCATGCCAACGCCGGTCGTATCGGGAAAGACGACGCCGAGCACCGACAAGACCACCACCGCCTCGACGGCGACGACCGGAATTGCGGATAATTTCCAGACTTTCCTGACGCTGCTGACGACGCAGCTGCAGAACCAGAATCCGCTCGATCCGCTCGATACCAACCAGTTCACCCAGCAACTGGTGCAGTTCGCGGGCGTCGAGCAGCAGCTCAAATCGAACGAACAGTTGAAGTCGCTGATCGCGCTCGAGAAGAGCGCGCAGGCGACGCAAGCCCTGATCTATGTCGGCAACACCGTCGCCGTCGACGGCAGCACCCAGCAGTTCAACGATTCGGCGACCTGGAATTTGAAGGCTGCCAAGGCCGCGACCGCCGAGGTCACCATCACCAACTCGACTGGACAGACGGTCTATACCGGCAACTATGCGCTGAACCAGGGCAATGCCAGTTTCGTCTGGGACGGCAAGGGCAATGACGGCGCGCAATGGCCGGCGGGCACCTACAAGCTGACCGCGACGGGCAAGGACAGCTCGGGCAAGGACGTGGCTATCGCCACGGAAATCCAGGGCGTCGTCGACTCCGTCGATCTCACCGCGAGCCCGGCGCTGCTCTCGATCGGGGGGCAGAACTACACCACCGACCAGATCCGGCGCGTGATCCGCCCCACCACCACCAGCTAGGCGCCATTCGGGGCGCCGCCGTTCCCGCCAGATCCACCAGCCTGTTCCGGCCCGGCGTCCCCCAGACGCCGGGCCGAGCGCTTTGGCGTCATTTTCAAGGAGATTCGTATTGAAGCCTTGAGCTTAGGCAAATTTTAAGCCGGGGGGCGTAGGTTGTCATGGTGAGTTAGTGGTTGAGAGTTTGTGAGTACGCCATGACAGAACCCCATCGCCCGAGGGTAAAATACGTCATCGGGCCTGACGGCAGTCCGTTAACAATTGCGGATTTGCCCGCGCCCGGTACCAAACGGTGGGTAATTCGCCGTAAAGCCGAAGTCGTTGCCGCAGTCCGCGGCGGCCTGCTCTCCCTCGAGGAGGCCTGCAGCCGCTACACGCTGACGGTCGACGAATTCCTTTCCTGGCAGTTTTCCATCGATCAACATGGCCTTGCCGGACTGCGCACCACCCGCATCCAGCAATATCGCCAGTAAGCCCTCTGCAAACCCATCTTATTTGATGAAAATCGGCTTCGTCCTGCGAAGCCGATTTTTTTGATGTTCAACTTTCGCCACGGCCCTTAACGGTCGTTAACCATATCGAAACCATCCCATAGGCAATAATTGCCCAGTCGGCTCCTGGGGGCCGAATCTCAGGGGCGGTTGGTGCAGGGTCTGGTAGCTTTCCTAAGAGGTCTCGGTGCCTCCCGCCTGATGGCGATGATCGCGGTGACAACCGCGCTGATCGCCTTTTTCGGCTTTGTCATCATGCGCGTCACCACGCCGCAGATGACCACCCTGTTCACCGACCTCAGCGCCGAGGACTCCTCGGGGATCATCAAGGACCTGGAACGCCAGGCCATTCCCTTCGAGATCCGCAACGAGGGCGCCGTGATCATGGTGCCGAAGGACAAGGTCACCCGGCTGCGGATGAAGCTCGCCGAAGGCGGCCTGCCCAAGGGCGGCGGCATCGGTTACGAGATTTTCGACAAATCCGACGCGCTCGGCACCACCAGCTTCGTCCAGAACATCAATCATCTGCGTGCGCTCGAGGGCGAACTGGCCCGCACCATCCGCGCCATCGACCGCATCCAGGCGGCCCGCGTGCACCTGGTGCTACCCGAGCGGCCGCTGTTTTCGCGCGAAACGCCGGAACCGTCGGCCTCGATCGTGGTGCGCGTGCGCGGCTCGCTGGAGCCGCAGCAGATCAGGGCCGTCCGCCACGTCGTCGCTTCCGCCGTCAACGGATTGAAGCCGCAGCGGGTATCGATCGTCGACGAGGCCGGCCGTTTGCTCGCCGACGGCGCCACCAACGACGCCGACAACGCCATCGGCGATGAGCGCCGGGCCGGCTTCGAGAAGCGGATGCGCAACGAGATCGAGGCGATCGTGTCCTCGGTGGTCGGCGCCGGCCGCGCCCGGGTCCAGCTCTCGGCCGACTTCGACTACAACAAGATCACCCAGACCTCGGACAAGTTCGATCCCGAGGGCCGGGTGCTGCGCTCGAGCCAGACCCGGGAAGAGTCCTCCGCCAGCGCCGGCGACAACGGCCAGGTCACCGTCAACAACGAGCTGCCGGGCAACCAGAACAAGGACAATGCGGCGGTCGCGCGCGACCAGAGCAAGAAGAGCGAGGAAACCAACAATTACGAGATTTCCCGCACCACCAAGACCGAAGTGACCGAGGTCGGACGGGTCAATCGCATTTCGGTCGCCGTGCTGGTCGACGGCGCCTACGTCAAGAACGAAAAAGGCGAAATGGTCTACCAGGACCGCAGCAAGGAGCAGCTCGACCGCATCGCAGCACTGGTCCGTTCGGCGATCGGCTTCGACCAGAAGCGCGGCGACCAGGTCGAGGTGGTGAACCTCAAATTCGCCGAACCGCCCGTCGTCCCGCCCGTCGTCGAGCCGACCGGACTGCTCGGCATGCTGCAGTTCACCAAGGACGACGTGATGTACGTCATCGAGCTCGGCGTCATGATGCTGCTCGGCCTGGTGGTGCTGTTCATGGTGATCCGGCCGCTGGTCAAGCGCATCCTGGCTTCCGAAGTGGTCCCCGGCCTGACCGGCGACGGTTCGGTGCCGGCGCTGACCGACGGCAGCGCGCCGGCCGAAGGCGCGCCCGGCCAGAGCCTCGTTCCCAGCCCCAACGCCACCGCGACGCTGATCGACGTCGCCCAGGTCCAGGGCCAGGTCCACGCCCAATCGGTGCACCGGGTCGGCGAACTGGCCGAACGCAACCCCAACGAAACCGCCACCATCGTCCGCCAATGGCTTACGGAGCCCGCGACCTGACATGTCCGTACCGCAAACCACCAACGCCAACGATATCACCAGCGTCGTCGCCGCGCTGGCCAGCCGTCAGGCCAATCGCCCGAAGAGCAAGCCGCTGAGCGGGCCGAAGCGCGCCGCCATCCTGATGCTGGCACTGGGCGAACAGTATGGCGGCAAGGTGTGGTCGCTGCTCGATGACAATGAAGTGCGCGAATTGTCGATGCACATGTCGACGCTCGGCACCGTCGAGGCCGACATCGTGGAAGATCTGCTGCTCGAATTCGTCTCGCGGATGTCGGCGTCCGGCGCGCTGATGGGAACCTTCGACGCCACCGAACGGCTGCTGCAGCAATACCTGCCCGCCGAGCGCGTCACCGGTATCATGGATGAAATCCGCGGCCCCGCCGGCCGCAACATGTGGGAGAAGCTCTCCAACGTGCAGGAAGAGGTGCTCGCCAACTATCTGAAGAACGAATATCCGCAGACCATCGCCGTGGTGCTGTCGAAGCTGAAGCCGGAACACGCTGCGCGCGTGCTCGCGATCCTGCCCGAAGACATGGCGCTCGACGTGATCGGCCGGATGCTGAAAATGGAGGCGGTGCAGAAGGAAGTGATCGAGCGCGTCGAACAGACGCTGCGCACCGAGTTCATGTCGAACCTGTCGCAGACCAGGCGCCGCGACGCCCACGAGGTGATGGCCGAGATCTTCAACAATTTCGACCGCCAGACCGAAACCCGCTTCATCACCTCGCTGGAGGAGGACAACCGCGAGTCGGCCGAACGCATCAAGGCGCTGATGTTCACCTTCGACGACCTGGTCAAGCTCGACTCCGCTTCCGCGCAGACCCTGATGCGCCACGTCGACAAGGACAAGCTCGGCGTCGCGCTGAAGAGCGCCAACGAGGACGTCCGCGGCTTCTTCCTCGGCAACATGTCTTCCCGCGCGGGAAAGATGCTGTTGGATGACATGACGGCGCTGGGACCGGTACGGTTGCGCGACGTCGACGAGGCGCAGGCGCTGCTCGTCAACCTGGCCAAGGACCTCGCCGCCAAGGGTGAAATCATGCTGACCAAGAACCGCGCCGACGACGAGCTGGTGTACTGATGGCCGCGCCCGCAAAATTCCTGTTCGACATGGACTTCTCCGCGCCGGACAAGGCGCGCGAGCGGCCGGCCACGTCGGCCGAAATCGCCCAGAAGATTGCGGCCGCCGAGGCCCGCGCCTATCGCGACGGATTCGACGCGGGTCAGCGCGAGGCCAAGGCGGAAAGCGACCGCCGCACCGCGCTGGCGCTCGAGGAGATCGGCATCGGCGTTCAGGGTATCGCGACGCGCTTTTCCGGCATCGAAACCCGGATGGAAACCGAGGCCGTCGACGTCGCGGTCGCGGTGGCGCGCAAGTTGTGCACCGAGCTGATCGCCGGCGAGCCGCTCGGCGAGATCATGGGGCTGGTCAGCGACTGCTTCTCGCATCTGGTCTCGACGCCGCATCTGGTGGTCCGGATCAACGATTCGCTCTACGAGGCCGCACGCGAGCGGATCGAACGGCTGGCGAAGCAAAGCGGCTTCGAAGGCCGTCTCGTCATCCTGGCCGAGCCGGGAATTGAGACCGGCGATTGCAAGATCGAATGGGCCGACGGCGGCGTGGTGCTGGAGCGTGCGGCGATCGAAGCCAAAGTCAACGAACTTGTCGGGCGCTACATCGCGTCCCGCGACCAGGCCGGAAATCCGGCCACGAGGATTGAACCATGAGTGACACCGACGCACAGGTCCCGCTTCCCGATCTCAACGCCGCAGACGCGCCGGCGATCGGTGACATTGCCTATAGCGAGGACGAACAGGCATCCCGCATCGCCGCCGACCTGGAGGCGGTGTTCGACGTCCCGGTGCAGGTCTCGGCCGTGCTCGGCCGCTCCAAGATGGACGTCGGCGAACTCCTGAAGCTCGGGCCCGGCACCGTCCTCGAACTCGACCGCCGCGTCGGCGAAGCCATCGACATCTATGTCAACAACCGCCTGGTGGCGCGCGGCGAAGTGGTTCTGGTGGAAGACAAGCTCGGCGTGACCATGACGGAAATCATCAAGGCGGAACGCACCTGACGGGGCGCGCTCTCAACGAGACGGCGCATAAACGGCGCGAGCAGACGAACAGGAGAATATCATGCGGCTTCTCATCGTTGGCACCTTGAAGGGCCAACTCACGACAGCCACCAAGATCGCCATGGAAAACGGGGCGTCCGTGACGCACGCCGAGGGCAACGAACAGGCGATGGCCGTGCTGCGCGGCGGCAAGGGCGCCGACCTCCTGCTGGTCGACGTCGCCCTCGACATCCGCGATCTGGTGATGCGGCTGGAAGCCGAACACATCCACGTGCCGATCGTCGCCTGCGGCATCTCCAACGACGCCCGCGCCGCGGTGGCGGCGATCCATGCCGGCGCCAAGGAATACATCCCGCTGCCGCCCGATCCGGAACTGATCGCCGCAGTGCTCGCCGCGGTCGCCAATGATTCACGCGACCTGGTCTATCGCGACGAGGCGATGGCCAAGGTGATCCGGCTGGCGCAGCAGATCGCGGGCTCCGACGCCTCGGTGATGATCACCGGCGAATCCGGCACCGGCAAGGAAGTGCTGGCGCGCTACGTCCACACCCGCTCCCACCGCGCCAAGCGGCCGTTCATCTCGATCAATTGCGCGGCGATCCCCGAGCACCTGCTGGAATCCGAACTGTTCGGCCACGAGAAGGGCGCATTCACCGGCGCCGTGGCGCGGCGGATCGGCAAGTTCGAGGAAGCCACCGGCGGCACCCTGCTGCTCGACGAAATCTCGGAAATGGACGTGCGGCTGCAATCCAAGCTCTTGCGCGCCATCCAGGAGCGCGTGATCGATCGCGTCGGCGGCACCAAGCCGGTGCCGGTCGATATCCGCATCATCGCGACCTCGAACCGCAACCTGGCCGACGCCGTGCGCGAAGGCTCCTTCCGCGAGGACCTGTTGTTCCGGCTCAACGTCGTCAACCTGAAGATTCCGCCGTTGCGCGAACGCCCGGCGGACATTCTCGAACTGGCGCAGCACTTCGCCAAGAAATATGCCGACGCCAACGGCGTGCCGCTGCGCCCGATTTCGGCCGAGGCGCGGCGGGTGCTGACGTCCAACCGCTGGCAGGGCAACGTCCGCGAGCTGGAAAACACCATGCATCGCTCGGTGCTGATGGCGCAGGGCGACGAGATCGGCGTCGAGGCGATCCTGACGCCCGACGGCGACCGTCTCGATCTCGCCAGGACCCCGCCGGCGGTGGCGCACGCCACCTTCGCCGCCGAACAGGTGACGCGCGCGCTGGTCGGGCGCACGGTCGCCGACGTCGAGCGCGATCTGATCCTGGAGACGCTGAAGCATTGCCTCGGCAACCGCACCCATGCCGCCAACATCCTCGGCATCTCGATCCGCACCCTGCGCAACAAGCTGAACGAATATGCCGACGGCGGTTTGCCGATCACGCCGGCCGGAGCCGGCGCCACCGACTATCACCGCGTCGCCGCGGGCGCGTAACGGGCATCATTGCGAGGAGCCGCAGGCCCGGAAGAACATCATCATGGGCCCGGCCGCCCGGCCTTTGCCTCCCGGCATCAGCCGAAAGCAGCGTCCGCCGCGGCCGAATAACTCGGCGCATCCGGTCTGCGGAAGATGTGGATCGGGTCGCCCGGCTGCAGGCCGCGGCCGGTGAATGCCGCATAGGCATAGAGCGCGAGATAGCCGATCGCCAGCGCGCCGATGCCGTAAAATACCCAGACCGCAAACCGTTTCATCAGGTCAGGCGCTTTTCGCCGGGCGCAGAGACGAAGTGAAGAAGGCGTTCCATCGCGTCATCTCCTCTCCAGTCGATCTTTAAGCCACGAATGGAGAAAAGGCGATCTCCGATAGGCGCCGCGCCAACCCCGGGGGCTAACAATCCCTGACTTTTTGTGGCACATCCTGCTGCCGTCCGGGATAACCGGCAAACCGCACCGTTTTCGAGATCGCCATGGCCGCACCCAAACCGCCCGCCTTCGAAACCCTGAGCCTGCATGCCGGCCAGCATCCGGATCCCGTCACCGGCGCACGCGCGGTCCCGATCTATCAGACCACCTCGTATGTGTTCCAGGATTCCGAGCACGCCGCGGCGCTGTTCAACCTCGAACGTGCCGGCCACATCTATACGAGGATTTCGAACCCGACCACGGCGGTGCTGGAAGAGCGGCTGGCCGCGCTCGAAAGCGGGGTCGGCGCGATCTGCACCGCGAGCGGCATGGCGGCGCTGCATCTGGCCATCGCGACGCTGCTCAATGCCGGCGACCACATCGTCGCCTCCGCTTCGCTCTATGGCGGCACCATCAATCTGCTGGCGCACACGCTGCCGCGCTTCGGCATCACCACGACCTTCGTCAAGCCGCGCGCGCTGGACGAGTTCCGTTCGGCGATCCGGCCCAATACGCGCCTCGTCATCGGCGAGACCATCGGCAATCCCGGCCTCGAAGTGCTGGACATCCCCGCCGTCGCGCAAATCGCGCATGAGGCGAAAATCCCGCTCCTGATCGACAACACCTTCGCGACGCCCTATCTCAGCCGGCCGATCGAGCTCGGCGCCGACATCGTGATGAACTCGGCGACCAAATGGATCGGCGGCCACGGCATCGCCATTGGCGGCGTGATCGTCGATGGCGGCCGGTTCGACTGGCGGGCGTCCGGCAAGTTTCCGGTGCTGACCGAACCCTATGCCGGATATCACGGCATCGTCTTCGACGAGCAGTTCGGCCAGGCCGCCTTCATCATGCGGGCGCGCACCGAAGGCCTGCGCGACTTCGGCGCCTGCCTGTCGCCGACCAACGCCTTCCAGCTGCTGCAGGGCGTCGAGACGCTCGGCGTCCGCATGGACCGCCACATGGCCAATACCCATGCCGTGCTCGAGGCGCTGGCCGCCAACAAGGCGGTGGCGTGGGTGCTGCATCCGTCGCTGGAAAATCATCCCGACCATGAATTGGCCAAGCGCCTGCTGCCGCGCGGCGCCGGGTCGATCGTCAGCTTCGGCATCAAGGGCGGCCGGGTGGCCGGCAAGAAATTCATCGAGTCACTTCGGATGATCAGCCACCTCGCCAATGTCGGCGACGCCAAGACCCTGGTCATTCATCCCGCCAGCACCACCCATCAGCAGATGGACGCCGCGCAACTGAAGGCCGCAGGGGTCGGCGAAGAGCTGGTGCGGTTGTCGGTCGGCATCGAAGCCGCCGCCGACATCATCGACGACCTCGGCCAGGCGCTCCGTATTTCGCAGAAGGCTTGAGCCATGCAACTGTCCGTGAACGGCATTGATACCTTCGTCGCCACCGGCGGCCGGGAATTCGACAAGTCCCTGCCTGCCATCGTACTGCTGCACGGCGCCGGCTTCGATCACACCACCTGGGCCCTGCATTCGAGGTGGTTCGCGCACCACGGCTTTGGCGTGCTGGCGCCGGACCTGCCGGGCCATGGCCGCTCGGGCGGCGCGCCGCTACCGACCATCTCCGGCATGGCCGACTGGACCGCCGCATTGCTCGATGCGGCCGGCGTGCCCAAGGCGCGACTGGTCGGACATTCCATGGGCTCGCTGATTGCGCTCGAAACCGCGGCGCGGCACCCGGCCAAAGTCTCCGGGCTGAGCCTGATCGGCACGGCGGCCACCATGACCGTCGGTCCCGACCTGCTCAAGGCCGCCGAAGCCAACGACCATGATGCGGTCGACATGGTCTCGATCTGGGGCCTCGGCCATCAGGCCGAACTCGGCGGCAGCCTCGCGCCCGGCCTGTGGATGCATTATGGCGCCCAGCGGGTGCTCGAACAGTGCCGGCCCGGCGTGCTGTTCAACGACCTTTCCGCCTGCAACGCCTATCAGGGCGCGCTCGCCGCCGCCGCCAGGATCACGGTGCCTGCCACGCTCATTCTCGGCGAGCGCGACATGATGACGCCGGCAAGAGCCGGCAAGGCGCTGGCCGCAGCCCTTGCGAATTCACGCACCGTGGTGCTGTCGGGCGCCGGCCACATGATGATGGTCGAGCGGCCCGACGAACTGCTGGCGGCGCTGCAGGGCTGAGCGGCGCAATTGCCGGGTTCAACAAGCAGCGCCCACCGAGCCGGCGGCTATTCCGCCGCGACGCTCAGATCGAGACGGGCCTGCGGCGCCTCGCCGGTCACGACCGAGACACGCTCGCCCCACCGCTCTTCCGGGTAATAGTCCCACACGGCATGATGCTGGCTCGCCCAATTGTCCCACACCAGCAGCGAATTCGGTTGCCAGTGCACCCGCGTCTGCAGCGCAAGCTGGCCTTCGACATGGCGGAACAGGAACTGGAGCAGCGCGTCGCTTTCCCTGCGTGTGAGTTGCACGATGTGGGAGGTGAACGAGGCGTTCACATAGAGAAACTTCCGTCCCGTTCGCGGATGGGTCGCCACCACGGGATGCTCCGACTGCGGATAGGTCTTGCCGGGATCCGGCTTTGCACCATAGCCCGCCGTCCACGCAAGCGAGCCATCGTGGATCGCCGTCAGCCCGTCGAGCAGGCGCTTGATCGGGTCTGACAGAAACTCGTAGGCAAGATACATGTTGGCGAAGGCGGTGTCGCCGCCAAGAGGTGGCGTCTTCGTCACGCGCAGCAGCGAGACTGCGATCGGACTTGGGTCGCAGGACACATCGGGATGCCAGCCGTCGCCCGCGGTGAAACGCGAATCCCGGCCGGTTTTCCATGACAGAAATTCCGGGTCGAACGGGCCGTCATGGCTGAAGCGCGTGGCGGCGAGTTCATGCCGGTGCAGGGACTTGCCGAAGCGCAGGCCGAACCGCTTATGGTGCTCACGCGAGATGTTCTGGTCGCGGAAGACGATTGCAAGGTTCTCGTCGAGCGCGCGGCGGATTTCCGCGAACTGGACGTCGGAGACCTCCTTCGAAAGGTCGACGCCGGATATCTCGGCGCCGACGGTCGGCGAGAGCTGTTTGACCCCGATGGTTTCGTAAGGCTGGCGCCTTTCGCCATTCCAGGCCTCGATCGCAATCTTGTCGTTGAAATCCCGGTAGAAGCTCATTTGCTATTCCTCTCAACTGCGCTAACTTCAGGAGCCGGATGTCCATTTCCAGACAATGTCGGAGACGTTAACCGGCTTCGGGATCAAGCCGAGGCGGGCAAAACGATCGGCAATCGCCTGCTGGCTCTTGATGACCTCGTTGTCGAGCGGAACGACGCGGTAGTTGGAGCGGCCGACAAAGCGCCTGATGGCTTCGATGTCGACGCCGGTTGCCTCCGCCTGGGCCTTGGCGACCTCCTCGTGATGGAGATCGGCCCACTGGCCTTCCGATGCGAACACGCTGTTGAGCTTTGCTACCAGCGAGGGATATTTCTCCACGAAATCCGTCCACGCAATGTAGAAGGCATTGGGCTTGTGCACATCCTTGTCGAAGGCGATCACGCGCGCATTCTGCTTGAGTTCCGCGAGTGAGAGATAGGGATCCCAGATCGACCAGGCATCGACCGAGCCTTTGACAAAGGCCGCGGTCGCGTCGGCTGGCGCGAGTGGAGCGGGCGAGATGTCGCTCCAGGCAAGTCCGCCCTTTTCCAGAGCGGCGACGAGCAGATTGTGCGCGCTCGATCCCTTGCCAAAGGCAACGCGTTTGCCCTTGAGATCGGCAAGGGTCTTGATCGGCGAATCCTTGGGGACGATGATCGCCTGCGTATTGCCGTCCGATTTGACCGCAGCGACGTAGCGAATCCTGGAGTTACCCGCCTGCGCGAAGATCGGCGGCGAATCGCCGACAAAGCCGAAATCGACCGCACCCACGTTGATTGCCTCGAGCAGCGGCGGACCGAACTGGAAGTCGATCCACTTGATCTCAATGCCCAGCGGCTTGAATGCATCTTCCACCGTATGGCGCTGCCGCACCGCCGGAAAGAATCCGCCCTTCTGCGTGCCGATGCGGATTTCGGTCGGCTTGCCCTGCACCTGCGCGGCGACAGGCGATGAGGCGATGCCCATCGACCCCAGCAAGGCCAGCACAACGCCGGCGATGAGGGTCCGTCTGGTCTGTAACATGCCCTGGCTTTGCTCCGTTTTGTGTTTGCGATGCGAGATCGCGAAACCAAAACGCTACGCCGGTTTTTCCGGATTGTTGTTTCAAAGATAAAATGAAGTGCGCAAGATTTTTGATCCGCCGCGAGATGCGGCGAATGACTTCATCTCTGTGACCGATGACCTGGGCTACCCCGCCGCCGCCGTGATCGGCTTGGCGACGTTCACCGCCAGCTTGCCGTAGCGATCCGTGAACGCCTCGGTGTCGATCTCCTCGAGCTTTATCGCGCCGCTCATCACGCCTTTCTTCCAGGCGTCGTGCTCGGGATCGGCGCGGAATTCCGGCATCACTTCGCGAGCGAACAGTTCGAGGGATTCGCAGATGTGCTCATGGCTGTTCTTGCCGGCCTGGTTGAGCAGGATCACCTGGTCGATATGCGAACTGCGGAACCGGCGCAGTTTTTTCCGGAGCGTTTCGGGCGATCCGATCAGGCCGCCGCGCAATGCCGCCTCCTGCGCCTCCGGATTGTCGCGCTTCCACTTGTTGTATTCGTCCCACATGTTGACGGTGCCGGGATCGGGGCGCTGCCGGTTCTGCGACGCGCCGTAAAAGCGCAGCGCGAACTGGAAGAAGGTGGCACCGTCGGCGCGCGCGCGGGCCTCGTCGTCGGTCTTCGCGCACATGAAGAACGACACCAGCGCCATGTTCGGATTGATCTCGTAATCGGCGAGCTTCTTCAGCCGCTTGGTGATCGCATTGTAATAGGCGTGCACCCAGGCGTGCGCGGCATCGGCGCTGACGAACTGAAAGCCGAGCGCGCCGAACCCGTTCTGGCCGGCGCGTTCGATGGTCGGCAACTGCGAACACGCCATCCACAGCGGCGGATGCGGCTTCTGCACGGGTTTGGGCACCACGTTGCGCAGGGGTATGTCGAAATACTTGCCGTGATGCTCGCTGCCGCCGTCCCTGAACATCGGGAAGATGGCGCGGACGGCTTCCTCGAACACTTCCTTCTTGGTCTCCATGTCGCGGCCGAACGGCGTCAGCTCGGTGATCGAGGCGCTCTCGCCCATGCCGAATTCGACGCGGCCGTTGCTGAGGAGATCGAGCACCGCGACGCGCTCGGCGACGCGCACGGGATGATTGGTGGTGAGCTGGAAGATGCCGTGGCCGAGCCGGATATTCCTGGTGCGCTGGGAGGCTGCGGCGAGAAACGATTCCGGCGACGGCGAATGCGAATATTCTTCCAGGAAATGATGCTCGACCACCCAGGCATGATCGTAGCCGAGGCGGTCGGCGGTCTCCAGTTGCGTCAGCGCGTCCTGGTAGAGCTTGAGTTCGTCGCCGGCTTGCCACGGGCGCGGCAATTGCAACTCATAAAAGATGCCGAATTTCATGGCGTCGCTCCCAGGACCGGCTTGTTGTTGGCGGTATTGTAATGGCCGCGGGAGCCGAGTCCACCGTCGCGCCAATTCCGCATGGCGGAAGGAAGTGTGGGAAGGGACGTTAGGTCGCGCCGGGAGGCGGGCAAGGCGTGCTATGCTTGATCAAGATCAAGGCGCGCTATCTGATTCGAAGCTCAACATTGATCCAAGGTACGGCCCGGATGCCGCCAATCATCATCATTTCCAAGTGAGACGCAGCATGTCGGCCGCAGGCGACGACACGAGTGGACGACCGCGCCGCAGGCGCATGGAAATCTTTGCATTCCTGTTCCTGACCGCAGTGCTGATGCCGGCCGCTGCGGTCGCGACCGTCGGCGGCTACGGGCTCGCGGTCTGGGTCTATCAGATGCTGGCCGGTCCGCCCGGCCCTCCCGCGCGCTAAGTCCAGCTTTTTCAGGGAATTTCATCGTGGCCAGACCTCACACTGCAATCGATCGTCGGGCCCTCATCACGGGCCGCCTTCTCAGAGCGGACCAGGTGGTGGCGCCGCCCGGCGGCGAGATCGCGAGCATTCTCGTTCAGGCCCGGCCGGAGAGCCTCACCAGCGTCGAAGCCGCCATCGTGGCGCTGGCCGGATGCGAGATCTACGGCCGCGATCCCAAGGGCAAGCTGGTCGTCGTGGTCGATGCGCCCGATGCCGGCGCGCTCGGATCGACCCTCAACACCATCGCGCTGCTGCCCGACGTCTACACCGCCTCACTCGTCTTTCACGCCATCGACGCAAGCTGACACAGCGCATGATCCCGAAGAGCCGGAACCGGTTTTCGGAAACGATCATGCTCAAACGAAAAATCTGACGTCGGGAGAATCGCCATGACCTCGCCCAAACTCGATCGCCGCCAGGTTCTGAAGCTGGAGGCCGCCGCGATGGCGGCGCTGGCGGGAGGAATGAGCACGCCGGCGGCGGCGGCCAATCTGGTCACCGAACGCGCCGCCAACGAGCTGAAGTGGGACAAGGCGGCGTGCCGGTTCTGCGGCACCGGATGCAGCGTCATGGTGGCGACCAAGGACAACCGCGTGGTCGCAACCCACGGCGACATCAAGTCGGAGGTCAATCGCGGGCTGAACTGCGTGAAGGGCTATTTCCTTTCCAAGATCATGTACGGCCACGACCGCCTCACCAAGCCGATGCTGCGCAAGACGAACGGCAAATACGACAAGAACGGCGAGTTCACGCCGGTGTCGTGGGACGAAGCCTTCGACATCATGGCGGAGAAATACAAGGCGGCGCTGAAGAAGCGCGGCCCCAGCGGGGTCGGCATTTTCGGCTCCGGCCAGTGGACGATCTGGGAAGGCTATGCCGCCGCCAAGCTGTTCAAGGCCGGCTTCCGCTCCAACAACATCGATCCCAATGCGCGGCACTGCATGGCCTCGGCGGTTGCCGGCATGATGCGCACCTTCGGCATCGACGAGCCGATGGGCTGCTACGACGACATCGAACAGGCGGACGCGTTCGTGCTGTGGGGCTCGAACATGGCCGAGATGCATCCGATCCTGTGGACCCGGGTGACCGATCGCCGGCTCTCGGCGCCGCATGTCCGCGTCGCCGTGCTGTCGACCTTCGAGCACCGCTCGTTCGACCTCGCCGACATCGGCATGGTGTTCAAGCCGCAGACCGATCTCTACATCCTCAACGCCATCGCCAACCACATCATCAAGACCGGCCGGGTCAACAAGGACTTCGTCGCGGCGCACACCACGTTCAAGCGCGGCCAGACCGACATCGGTTACGGGCTTCGCCCCGAGCATCCGCTGCAGAAGAAGGCGACGGGCGCGGCCAAGGCCAACGACTCCACCGACATGAGCTTCGACGAATATGCAAAGTTCGTCTCCGACTACACGCTGCAGAAGGCGGCGGAGATGTCCGGCGTGCCGCTCAACCGCCTCGAGGCGCTGGCCGATCTCTATGCCGACCCGAAGACCAAGGTCACCAGTTTCTGGACCATGGGTTTCAACCAGCACACCCGCGGCGTCTGGTGCAACAATCTCGTCTACAACATCCATCTCCTGACCGGAAAAATCTCCGAACCCGGCAACAGCCCGTTCTCGCTCACCGGCCAGCCCTCGGCCTGCGGCACCGCGCGCGAGGTCGGCACCTTCTCGCACCGCCTGCCCGCCGACATGGTAGTGACCAACAAGGCGCACCGCGACATCGCCGAGAAGATCTGGCTGCTGCCGGAGGGCACCATTCCCGACAAGCCGGGCTACCACGCGGTGCTGCAGAGCCGAATGCTGAAGGACGGGCTGCTCAACGCCTACTGGGTTCAGGTCAACAACAATTTGCAGGCCGGGCCCAACGCCAACGAAGAGACCTATCCGGGCTTCCGCAATCCGGACAATTTCATCGTCGTCTCCGACGCCTATCCCTCGGTCACCGCCCTCGCCGCCGACCTGATCCTGCCGACCGCGATGTGGGTGGAAAAGGAAGGCGCCTACGGCAATGCCGAGCGGCGCACCCAGTTCTGGCATCAGTTGGTCCCTGCCCCCGGCGAGTCCCGCTCGGATCTCTGGCAGCTGATGGAATTCTCGAAGCGCTTCAAGATGGAGGAAGTCTGGCCGGAAGAGCTGCTCGCCAGGAAGCAGGAATACCGCGGCAAGACGCTGTTCGACGTGCTCTACAAGAACGGCCAGATCGACAAGTTCCCGCTGTCCGACATCGAGGCCGGCTACGCCAATGACGAATCGAAGGCGTTCGGCTTCTACGTCCACAAGGGCCTGTTCGAGGAATATGCCGCCTTCGGCCGCGGCCATGGCCACGACCTCGCGCCGTTCGAGACCTATCACCGCGAGCGCGGGCTGCGCTGGCCGGTCGTGAACGGGCAGGAAACCAAATGGCGTTTCCGCGAGGGCATGGACCCCTATGTGAAGCAGGGCGTCGGCGTGCAGTTCTACGGCTTCCCCGACGGCAAGGCGCGTATCTTCGCCCTGCCCTTCGAGCCGGCGGCCGAGTCGCCCGACAGCGAATATCCGTTCTGGCTGTCTACCGGACGCGTGCTCGAGCACTGGCATTCCGGCACCATGACGCGCCGCGTCCCCGAGCTCTACAAGGCGTTCCCGGAGGCGGTATGCTTCATGCATCCCGACGACGCCGCCGAGCTGAAGCTGCGGCGCGGCGACGAGATCAAGGTGCAGTCCCGCCGCGGCTATATCCGCACCCGGGTCGAAACCCGCGGCCGCAACAAGACGCCGCGCGGGCTGGTGTTCGTGCCGTGGTTCGACGAGGCGCAGCTCATCAACAAGGTGACGCTGGACGCCACCGATCCGATTTCGCTGCAGACCGATTTCAAGAAATGCGCCGTGCGCATCGAGCGGGTGTGAATGCCATGATCAGAAAACCCGGAATTTTCCTGCTGGTGATCGCGATCGCGGCTGGATCCAGCTCGCTGCTGGCGCAAGGGCTCAATTCGGGCCTGCGCGGCGCGACCCCGCTCAATGAAGAGGGGCCGGCCGCCCCGATGACGCCGATGCGCAATACCTCGGAGAAGGAAAAGCGGAACTATCCCGAGCAGCCGCCGGTGATTCCGCATTCGGTCGAAGGCTACCAGATCGACATGGACGGCAACAAATGCCTGTCCTGTCATGCCCGCGCCCGCACCGGCGAGTCGCAGGCCCCGATGGTCTCGATCACCCACTTCATGGATCGCGACGGCCAGTTCCTCGCCTCGGTGTCGCCGCGCCGGTTCTTCTGCAATTCGTGCCACGTCCCGCAGAACGTGGTGAAGGCACCGATCACCAATGACTTCGTCGACGTCGACACCATGATCAGCCGGGCGACGCCGGGAGGACGCCGATGAGCGCGGTCGACCCGGCCGCGCCGCGCCGGTCCTGGCTGGTGCGTCTCTGGCATTTCATCGTCGAATTGTGGGGCGTGCTGCGCCGGCCGAGTTCGGTGTTCGGGCTCGGCCTGCTGGTGTTCGCCGGCTTCGTTGCCGGCGTGATCTTCTGGGGCGGCTTCAATACCGCGCTGGAGCTGACCAACACCGAGAAATTCTGCACCGGCTGTCATGAGATGCGCGACAACGTGTTCGCGGAGCTGAAGACCACCATTCACTTCTCCAACCGCTCCGGCGTCCGCGCCAGCTGCCCGGATTGCCACGTCCCGCACAACTGGACCGACAAGATCGCGCGCAAGATGCAGGCTTCGAAGGAAGTCTGGGGCCATTTGTTCGGCACCATCAACACCCGCGAGAAATTCGTCGATCACCGGCTCGAGCTGGCGCTGCACGAATGGGCGCGGCTGAAGGCCAATGACTCCCTGGAATGCCGCAACTGCCACAGCACGGAGTCGATGGACATCACCAAGCAGTCGCCGCGCGCTTCGGTGGCGCATAAGCGTTTCCTGTTCACGGGCGAGAAGACCTGCATCGACTGCCACAAGGGCATTGCCCACCATCTGCCCGACATGCGCGGCGTCCCGGGCTGGCAATAGGCCCGGTTTTGCCCACGAATTCGCGGGCCCCGGCTGGCCGCCGGCGGCTTGCGCCTTCGGCATGAATGGTTAGCTTGCGGGGTAGTTGAGTCGCGGTCCACGGCCGCGCGAACGCCCCCATTCGAGACCCCATGCCCACTTTCACGCCGCATCAGGATTCCGCGCTGAAGGCTGTTGCCGACTGGCTGAAGGCAAAGCCCGGCAGGAACGGCACGCCGCCGGTGTTCCGGCTGTTCGGGTTTGCCGGCACCGGCAAGACCACGCTGGCGCGGCACATCGCCGAAGGCGTCGAGGGCGAAGTGAGGTTCGCCGCCTTCACCGGCAAGGCGGCGCTGGTGATGCGCAACAAGGGCTGCGACAACGCCTCCACCATTCACTCGCTGATCTACCGCGCCCGCGAATCCGGCGTCGAGCAGCCGAGTTTCGAGCTTTGGGACGACGCGCCCGCCTCGAAAGCCAAGCTGATCGTGATCGACGAATGCTCGATGGTGGACGCCGAACTGGGGCGCGACCTGATGTCGTTCGATTGCCCGCTGCTGGTGCTCGGCGACCCCGCGCAACTGCCGCCGATCCAGGGCGGCGGCTTCTTCACCGACTGCGAGCCCGACGTGATGCTGACCGAGGTGCATCGCCAGGCGCAGGACGACCCCATCATCCGGATGTCGATGGACGTGCGCGAGGGCCGCGAACTCGACATCGGCCGCTACGGCGAAAGCCAGGTGGTGTCGCGCAACGAACTCGATCCCGACCGGGTGATGAGCGCCGACCAGGTGCTGGTCGGGCGCAACAACACGCGGCGCGCCTACAACATGCGGGTGCGGCAGAAGCAGAACATCGAGGATCCGTTGCCGGTCGCCGGCGACAAGCTGGTGTGCCTGCGCAACAACCGCAAGAAGGGCCTGTTCAATGGCGGGCTGTGGCGGGTGAAATCGCGCGCGGCGTCGAAATCCAAGATCATCACCATGCGCCTGTCGCCCGACGAGGACTTCGGCCACAAGGTGACGAAAGTCTCGGTGCGCGGCGACTGTTTCGGCGGCGCCATCGAGACCATTCCGTGGGAGCAGCGCAAGCCCTACGACGAGTTCGACTACGGCTACGTGCTCACGGTGCACAAATCGCAGGGCTCGCAATGGGACGACGTCGTGCTGTTCGACGAGAGCTTCGCGTTCCAGGACAGCCGCGCACGGTGGCTCTACACCGGCATCACCCGGGCGGCGAAGCGGCTGAGCGTGGTGGTGTAGGGCTGGCCTCCGCTCTCTCCACGTCATTGCGAGCGCAGCGAAGCAATCCAGCTTTCTTGAAACGAGAAGGTAGTAAGTAAGCTGGATTGCTTCGTCGCAAGAGCTCCTCGCAATGACGTTTAGGGATCGCGACTCGCTGCTTTGATTGGAATTCCTGCTTTCCCCACCAGCCGCTCAATTCACCGGTGCGGCTGGCCCGCTAACGCCCTGGCATAGCGCCGCTCTTGTTCACGAACTCGTGTGCTTTCCGCCGTAACAACGCGCGCTCCGCCGCGTATCTTGGGGCATCGAGTGGAGCTACAGATTGCAAAGCGCGGCTTCCGCCCCAGACTGTCCACCAATCCGCTGACACCCAGAGGAACCCCCATGTCCCGCAGCCTCAACCGCCTCTCGCTCTGTGCCGCCGCCATCGGCGCGCTGGCGATTTCAGCGTTGTCGATCGCGCCCTCGCGTGCCGCCGAGGATGCCGTGATCATTCCCGCGCCCACCACCGACGTCCAGGCGGCCGACGGCATCCAGACCGCTGTGATCGCCGGCGGCTGCTTCTGGGGCGTGCAGGGCGTGTTCCAGCATACGGCCGGCGTCGTCAACGCCGTCTCCGGCTATGCCGGCGGCAGCAAGGCGACCGCCAACTACACCCTGGTCAGTTCAGGCGCGACCGGCCATGCCGAAGTCGTCGAGATCAAGTATGACCCGAAGAAGATCAGCTACGGCAAGATCCTGCAGATCTTCTTCTCGGTGGTGCACGATCCGACCCAGCTGAACCGGCAGGGACCGGACTCCGGCACGCAGTATCGTTCGGCTATCTTCACCACTTCCGACCAGCAGAAGAAGGTCGCGGAGGCCTATATCGCCCAGCTCAACGCCGCCAAGGTCTACAGGAAGCCGATCGTGACCAGGATCGGGCCGCTGGAGGCGTTCTATCCGGCAGAGGCCTATCATCAGGATTACCTGACACTGCACCCGAACCAGCCCTATATTGCCTATAATGACATTCCCAAGGTCGAAAACCTGAAGAAGATTTTCGCCGAGAACTACATCGAGAAGCCGACGCTGGTGAGCAGCGCCAAGGTTACCAACTGAAACAATGCTTCCCGTCATTGCGAGGAGCGCAGCGACGAAGCAATCCATAGTGCTTCCCTCACACTGGATTGCTTCGCGGAGTTTATCATCGGGCGGCGCTTCGCGCCGACCCGTGGGCTCGCAATGACGATCCAAATCTCAAGGAGACTCCATGCCCGACACCAAATCGATGACCGGCAAGATCGAGAAGAGCGAGGCCGAGTGGCGCAAGGAGCTGACGCCGATGCAGTATGCGGTGCTGCGCGAGAAGGCGACCGAGCGGCCGTTCTCCGGCGAGTACGAGCATGAGCAGCGCGCCGGCACCTATACCTGCGCCGGCTGCGGCCAGACGCTGTTCGAATCGGATGCCAAGTTCGATTCCGGCTGCGGCTGGCCGAGCTTCACCGCGCCGGCGGCGGAGAGCCATGTCGACGAGGAGCGCGACATCAGCCACGGCATGATCCGGACCGAAGTGTTGTGCTCGAAATGCAACGGCCATCTCGGCCACGTCTTCGACGACGGCCCCGGCCCGACCGGGCTGCGCTACTGCATCAATTCGGCGGCGCTGAAGCTGCAGCCGAAATAATACGGCGGCGGGTGTCACTCACTCGTCATGCGCGGGCTTGACCCGCGCATCCATCAAAAGAAGAACAGTTTTTTCGAGGTGATGGATTGCCGGGTCAAGCCCGGCAATGACGGCAGATGGGTCGGGCGAAAGTCCGTCAATATAATCTCTCCCATGTTCGAACGTATCGTCCGCCCCGTGCGACCAAATACCGGTCGCGCGGGGCATTTGTTTCCTTGGTCAAGGTCTTTCGGCTTGTCCGCGCCCAAGCCCCGGGAAAGTCTGAAATGTCCAAAACCTCCACGCGCCTGTTGCTTGGAATTGGCCTCGCCGGCCTCATCATGGAGAGCACTGTGATCCAGCCCGCCTTTGCCGCCGACAAGGTCTCCCTGTTCAAGGTCATCACCTCGAAGGATGAAATCGTCATCGGGATGACCGACGACGAACTGGCGAAGCTCGAAGGCAACAACGCCGGCGGGATCGCCAAGATGCTGGTGGCCAAGGGCTCGATGAGCGTGTGGCAATATGCGGTGCGCAAGGCGCCGACCGGCGACCTCGAGCAGGCGCCGCTGCGCCAGGTCGGACTGATTGCGAGCGAGTCGCTCCGCGTCGAACCCTACGCCTCGCCGCTGAAGATCGTGCCGATCGAGGACGGCAAGAAGTAGCAAGTCGGGAATTCGACGCCCCCTTCGCTCCCGGGCAGAAACTGGGGCTTGGCAAGACGTCCGCCACAACCGTATAGACCGGGCGATCCAGTACGCCGCGGCTTCACGGCACCATGGCTGGCGTCTCTGGAATACTGGGTCGCCCCAAAAGGCCGGTACCGAACTCGCATGAGCGGCATGGTTCCCCGCGGTGGAACCATCGCCCGGGATATGCTTTGCTTGGGGCAGGCCGGGCGGCAGATCTCGTTCGCCGGCCGCCTTTCGGGGAGAGTGCCATGTCGCTCGGAACGATACTCATCATCATCCTAATTATAATCCTGCTCGGCGGCTACAGCGGCCGGTTCGGCGGCTATGGCTTTGGCATGGGCCATTCCGGAATGGGGCTCGGCGGCGTCATTCTGGTCGTGCTGATCGTCCTGGTGCTGCTCCGCAAGCTCTGATCACGACAAGACATTGAAATAACAGGATTAATTTCGGTCACGGTATCGGGGTGCCCGGATTCATCATCCCGCCCGTCAGGAGTCGCATTTCTGGCAAACGGGCTTATATTAAAGACTGTCCTGAAATGACGTGTGCCGGCGCGGCCTTGAACCCACCCGCACGATACGTTCGCGATTGCGAACCGCGTTCCCACGAAAAGATTAGAGGTCACTGACCATGGCTGCCTTCAGTTACAATACTGCCGCCGAGTTGTTCCCTGCCGCGATCCGCAAGAAGAAGCGGGCCGGATTCGCCTATCGGCGATTTGGCACCGCGGCTGAAGCGGTTCGCTTCGCGATCGAGGAATTGCCGGCGGATTCGCTGAACGGCGCCTATCTGCAGGTCGACGAGGCCCGCTTCGACCAGAGCGGCATCCGCACGCTCTATGAGAGCCAGGATTTCCCGCTGCCTCGCCGTCCGCGTGCGCCCGAGCCCGCGCCTGCCGGCAACGACGCCGACGCCGACGCCGCGTAACCTCACGCCTCAAAGCGCCCATGCCCTCGGATCGGCTCCGGGGGCATTGCTTTTTGCGGGTCCCGCGTTCCGTTGAGCAGCGCGGGCTAAAGCGTGATGGCATTAGGTTCGATAGCCTGAATTTTTGAGGTAGTTGGCGCATTCTTGGGGTGTGAAGGCGTTGAGCAACTGACCGATTACGGCGCAAACCGCATCGACGGTTCGCGCGGCGGCCTTTCGGAGCAGATGTTTGAGCTTGGCAAAGACCTGTTCGATCGGGTTCAGGTCGGGTGAGTATTTGGGCAGAAAGAACAGCTTGGCACCGGCAGAACGGATGAGCTGACGCACGCTCTTGCTTTTGTGGCTGCCGAGATTGTCCATGACGACGATGTCGCCGGGCCGCAGGGTCGGCAGGAGAGCCTTTTCGACATAGGTCCGAAAGCTCTCGCCATCGATCGGTCCCTCGATGAACCATGGCGCATCGATCCGGTCATGGCGCAGGGCCGCCAGGAAGGTCATGGTCTTCCAGCGCCCGTGGGGAACCTTGGCGGGCAGTCTGCGCCCGCGCAGTGCCCATCCCCGCAAGGGAGCCATATCGGTCCGGGTCCAGGTCTCGTCGATGAAGACCAGCCGCTCAGCTTCGACGCGACCTTGATACTTTGTCCACTGGGCCCGCCGCCGCGCCACGTCGGGACGATCGCGCTCGCCAGCCACCACGCTTTTTTTTGAAGCTGAGCTTCTCGGCATGCACGAAGTCCCACACCGAGTGGTAGTCGACCTTCAGGCCGCGTCCGGCGAGTTCGGCAACGAGCCCGCGTATGGTGAAATCACTGTCCCTGAGCCGCTGCGACAGCCAGACCGCGTGGTCTCCCGAAATTGCTTTCGGCTTGTGGCCACCCATCTGGCCAGGCTCAACGCTGCCGGTCTCCTCGACCCGCTGCATCCAGCCGATGGCCGTGCTGATCGCGACCCCAAACCGCTTGGCGGCCTGATTGCGGGACATCCCTCCCTCAATTGCCGTCACGACACGCTTGCGCAAATCCAGAGAGTAAGGCTTGCCCATACATGCTGGCCTCCTAACCCAGCCTGCATGGTGAATCAGAAACACGCTGATTTGGGAATCCCAAATCGATTCAACCTAACCCCATCCCGCTTTAGCGCGGCTGCTTGTCCATCCAGCGCTTCAGCATCCGCACGTTACGCACATTGGCGCGGAACAGGACGTCGAAGGCGTCGCCGGCGACCGGCACCAGTCCGACCACGCCGTCGAGCGCGACATTGCCGAGCATCCTTGCCGTGAGATGCCAGGGCGCGCCCAGCGCGCGCGCCTCGCGCACCAGCCACAGCGAGATCGCCGTGGTGATGAGATCGCCGACCACCGGGATCAGTCCGATCAGCCCATCGATGCCGTAGCGGATATTGGTGCCGGGCACGATGAAGGCGACGTCGAGTAGTTTCGCCAGCGCATCGAGCCGCGCCATCCGCTGCTCGCGGGTGAGATCGGCAAACGGATTGGCGCTTGAATTGCCGAATTCGAAATGGAAGCCGCTCCCCTGCGGGCCCAGCGCCTCGGGGCGGATCTCGCGCCCCTCCTGATCGATGACCGGGCCACACGCCTGCGCGCCGCGGAACGTGGCGCCGGAGGCGCGGGCACGCGCGGCCCTGGGGAATATGATCTCTTCGTTCGACATCGCCATCACATGGTAGCGCGCCGGACGAGCGCAAGCTGCGTCACGCGGTCGCGCTCATGCAGCCGGCACGGTTTGCGGCTCGGCGTATTTATGTGCCAGCCATGACGCGATCATCGCCGGGACCAGGCCCGGCAGGCCGTAGAGGATGAACTGCACGGCGCCGGAGTCGGGCCCGCGCGATCCGAAGAGCAATTCCGACGCGACGAAGGCGAGCGCGCCGACGATCAGCATCCGCGCGACCGGGCCGATCCGTTTGACGTGGAGCAGAATATCGTCCACCGCCGCCATCATCAGCGCCGGCACGATGCCGAACAGATAGGCGTATTGCAGCGTTCTCGCGAACACTGCGAGCAGCTTCTTGATTTCCCCGATGTTGGTCTGGGTCCAGTAGCCCGACGTGTAGGTGGTCGCCAGCAGCAGCAGGAATCCGCCGAGGAAGGGGCCGAGGGCTGCGAAAATCAGATAGCGTTTCATGATTTACTTTCGTGTCTTTTGGCCAGCATAACGATTTTCGCTACGGTGCAAACCCATTTAAGCCGATCCCAGCCGCACAGGGTAGAGATTCCATCCTCACCCGCGCGCGCCCGTCGGTGACCTTGATGGCCAGCGCCGACAGCGGCGTGCCGCGGGCTGATCAAAGCGCGAACTGCTTCGCCTCGCGCGCAAGCGAAATCTTGCGACCCGGCCGCGACATAACAACCCGTCGAGGCTGGGCAAATCATCTCTATAGCTCCGCGCGTCTCACCCGATGAGAGGGGCGGGTCGCGATCGTCACGAACGCGCGGTGGGATGCGGTGGACGCGGGAGCTACGACTGACGAGCGTGGCTCAAGCGGACGGCGAAGCCGTGTGGTCCTGAACGCCTCGAGGTTGGCTTCAAGTTCGCGGGAAGCAAAACTTCCCGCGGATGACGGTGACAAGCAAATCCTGATCGCCGGGGAGCAACTGTATTTTACGTAGACCTGTGATCGGCCGGCCTCAAGGCTGGCGCTGCGCGCCACCGCCTTCGGCGGCTGACGGCCTTGACCCCGTCCGCTCACCGGTCTTTTGGCTTTGCATGCGCTCGGTCCTGGACCGAGCGCAGGGTTCGCTCGATCAGCTGACCGCGTAGCGTTTGGCGTCCCACTTCTGGCGCCGCTCGATCATGATGTTGAGAATGCTGATCAGCTTGCGCATGCAGGCAGTGAGCGCCACCTTCTTCAGTTTTCCCTTCGCCACCAGGCGGTCGTAAAAGGCCTTCAACACTGGATTGTGCTGTGTCGCCGCCCCAAGGCAGGCCATATAGAACATGTTGCGGGTCCGGCGCCGTCCGCCCTTGATGTGCCGTTCGCCTCGACGTCGGCCACTGTCGTCATCGTAAGGAGCTACACCCAACAAGGAGGCCACGATCTTGTTGTTGGCCTGGCCCAGCTCCGGCATGGCGGCAATGAGCGCAGCAGAGGTGACACGGCCGAGTCCCGGAACGCTTTCGATGATCTCGGCGAGTTCGGTAAAACGCGGCGTGGCCTGGATCATGGCTGAGATCTCAGCCTCGATCTTGACCAACTCGACGGCGATCGTCTTCGATATCCGGGCGTGAATCCGCTGCACCGCAGCCGGTAACGCATGCTCGCCCTGGCTTGCCAGCTTGGTTTGCATATCCTTCAGTGCCTGGCGCGCATTGACCATCTGGTGAAGCTGCTCGCGCGTCGCATCGTAGGCCTGGCCCCGAGCTTCGTCGAAGGTCTCGGCGAACCAGGCAATCATCTCGGCATCGATCGTGTCATTCTTGGCGAGCCGCCCGGCCGATTGAGCGAAGCTGCGAACCCGCTTCGGATCGACGATCCGAACCTCGATCCGGGCGTCACGCAGCACCTTGGCCCACTCGCGCTCGTAGCCGCCGCTCGCCTCCATCACCGCCTTGCCGACCTTCTTCCGGCGGAGCCACGAGGCCAACTCGCGCCGGCCCTCCGCCGTGTTTGCGAACGTGCGCCTCAACGACAGCGAACGAATGCAACCATCCACCTTGTCTTTAGCGACATCGATCCCCGCGACAACGAGATCATTTTGTGCCATCATCCAGCTCCCTTCCTTGCTCGGTCCGGGCTCTAAGCCCATGCAACTGTTCGGGTTGAGGAAGACACCGGATCTGTCCCACGCTCCCCGGCAGGCTCTAACGGCCTTCGAGCACGAACGGGCTCAGATCCAGCGACGGGCGGTTGGTGAGAACCGCCCGTTCGCACATTCTGGCAGATTTTGCGGACACAAGAGCGCGCTATAAGCCGTAAAGCCATTGCGCAGGGAATGTCGGATTGCCTCCGCTGCCCTGTATGCTCGTGTGCGTTTTTTACTCGTGCATTTTGCACACGAGACCGCGGGTGCAGCGCGCATCCGGTATTCCCTGCTCCCTCTTCGTTGGAGGGACAACGACACGTAAACCTCGGGCGCTTCCCGCCGCGAGAATGCGGACGCATATCTGCTGTTTGAAATTCGAATTTGAATGTCCGCAGAATCGTAGGGTGGGTTAGCGCAGCGTAACCCACCAGTGTCTCACCCTGCGCACAGATGGTGGGTTACGCCTTCGGCTAACCCACCCTACCGCCCTACTTCAGTCCCGTAGCCCGGATGGAGCGCTTGCGAAATCCGGGGCGGGCTTAACGCAAGTCTACTCGCCCCACGCCGCGAACGCATCGTTGAAGGCGCGTTCGCCGGGTGCGCCCTTTTCGATGGCGATGATGGCGCGGCGCTGGTTGACGTAGACCAGCGGCACGTCGAACCAGGAGCGCTCCTTCAGGAGCTGCAGGTTGCGCGAGCGTTCGGAATCGACGTTGGACAGGCCAACCAGGAAGAAGCCGTCGGTGACCTTGACGGCCAGCGCCGACAGCGGCGTGCCGCGCGCCTGCTCGTTGGATTTCATCAGGATGCCCGGCACGTTGCCGACGCCGCCGCCGGTGAAATCCTGCGGCAGGATGAAGGTCAGCTCCGCGGTATGGCTGGCCGGCAGCGAGGTGTCGGTGTTGCGGCGGAACGACATCGTCATCTTGAACTTGCGGTCGGGGATTTCGATGTCGGCGCGCACCGCGATATCGGCCTTCTGGTTGCCGGACGCCTTGATCGGTTCGGTACGCCAGATCACCGAGCCGACATATTGCTTGCCCTTGGGATCGCTGGGATCCTCGTCATACAGCACCACGCGCTGCGCCACCGGGGCGAGCTGGTCCGACGACGGCTGGCCGACGCGATCTGGAATCTTCGGCTTCGACAGCGACGTCGAGGGATCCTTCGGGGCTTCGACCACCGCGGGCTGCGACTTGAACAGTCCGCTGACCGCCGTCACCAGCGACTTGCCCCACAGGATGCCGGCGCCCACCAGAATCAGGACCAGGCCGACCGCGATCGCGCTCTTGAACGGAAACACCGTGCCGGTGCGGACGCGCTTCTTCGGTTCGCGATCCTGGCCGATCCGGGCGCGCGCGGCGGGCGCCTGCGGCGGCGGCGCATAGCGCTCGGCCTCCTCGACGGATTCGTCATAGGAATAGGGCGCGTCGGGATCGGCGCCGCGATTCTCCATGCTCGGCTCGAGCCGGTCGAATTCCGGCGAGGGCGAAGGCACGTTGGCATAGGTCTTTCGTGCGGCGCGGCTGGCCTGCGCGGCGGCGCGGCCGAGATCGTCGGCGTCGGCGGCGATGTCGCGGAAGCCGCGCATGCCCGGCGCCTGCGGGATGGCGCTGTCGGAACCGCGGCGCGGCGCGCCTGACCGCTCCCGGGTCGGCGGCAGCTGCGGATCCTGCATCGAGACCTGCGGTTGCGGCGGCTGCGGACGCGGCAGCGGCGGCGCGGCGTCGGGGCGCGAGCCGCGCGGGGCGCGGTCATCCTGGCCAAGCGGCGGCCGTTCGTTGCGGGCCGGCGGCGGCCCGGGCGGACGCGGCCGCGGCGGTGGCTGCTGCGGCTGGGCGGCGGCCGGCGGCGGCGCCGGTTCGGCCGGCCGCCCTGCGGGGCGGGTGGTGGCGCGGAAAGAATCGCCGGCGCGGCCTCCGTCGCCGCCGCGGGCGCTGCGCGAGGCGTCGCGGGCGCGCTGGGCGGCTTCGGATTCGACCTTGCGCACGGCCTCTTCCAGCGACAGCCGCTCGCGGGTGATTTCGGATTCGCTCAAGGGAGGCTGCACGCTGCGCAGCTGCGCGATCAGCGCGGTGCGCGCCCGCTCATACAGCGCGCGGCGGCTCTCGCCGGGGGCACTGGGATCCAGTCCGGCAATGGCGCGGGCGATCAGCGGGTAGTAATCAGCCATTTGTACTCAACAATGCGGACTTCCCGGTAATATCTCGTTAAGCCTCGAACGGGTTCTGTACCAGAATAGTATCTTCGCGTTCGGGGCTGGTGGAAAGCAAGGCGATTGGACAGCCTACCAATTCCTCGACCCGGCGGACATATTTGATGGCCTGGGCCGGCAAATCCGCCCAGGAACGGGCATTGGCGGTCGGCTCCTTCCAGCCTTCGATGGTCTCGTAGACCGGAACCACCCGGGCCTGGGCGCCCTCGCCCGCCGGCAGATGGTCGATCTCCTTACCATCAAGCATATAACCGGTGCAGACCTCGATGGCGTCGAAACCATCGAGAATATCCAGCTTGGTCAGCGCCAGTCCATTGATGCCGCAGGTCCGCACAGTCTGGCGCACCAGCACCGCGTCGAACCAGCCGCAGCGCCGCGGCCGGCCGGTATTGGTGCCGAACTCGCGGCCGCGCTCGCCGATCCGGCGGCCGATCTCGTTGTCCTGTTCGGTCGGGAACGGGCCCTGGCCGACCCGGGTCGTATAGGCCTTGCAGATCCCGAGCACGTAGCCGACCGCACTCGGCCCCATGCCGGTGCCGGTCGCCGCCTGCGCCGCGACGGTGTTGGACGAGGTGACGTAGGGGTAGGTGCCGTGGTCGACATCCAGCAGCGCACCCTGCGCGCCCTCGAACAGGATGCGCTTGCCCTCGCGGCGCTTCTGGTCGAGCAGCCGCCACACCGTCTCGGCGTAAGGCAGAAGCTGCGGCGCCAGCGCGGTCAGTTCCTTCAGGATGCCCGCGCCATCGATCTCGTCCAGCTTGAGCCCGCGGCGCAGCGCATTGTGATGCGCCAAGAGCCGGTCGATCTTGTGCGGCAGCGTATCGAGATCGGCGAGGTCCATCAGCCGGATGGCGCGGCGGCCGACCTTGTCTTCATAGGCCGGACCGATGCCGCGCCGCGTGGTGCCGATCGCGGTCAGGGCCGAGGCGGATTCGCGGATCGAATCGAGGTCGCGATGCAGGGGCAGGATCAGCGTGACATTCTCGGCGATGCGCAGATTGTCCGGGCTGATGGCGACGCCCTGGCTCTTCAGTTTTGTCACTTCATCGAGGAAGGCCTGCGGGTCGAACACCACGCCGTTCCCGATCACCGCGAGCTTCGACGGCCGCAGCACGCCGGAGGGCAACAGCGCCAGCTTGTAGGTGATGCCGTTGATGACGAGGGTATGGCCGGCATTGTGGCCACCCTGGAAGCGCACGACGATATCGGCCTGCTCCGACAACCAATCGACAATCTTGCCCTTCCCTTCGTCACCCCATTGGGCGCCGACGACGACGACATTGGCCATTTCGTAAGTTATCCCTCTGCAACTCGCTTCGTTGGAGCACGATCTCCGGGGCAACCGGCCGGCTTGTCCCGAAGGAAACCGGTCCCGCTTTTCCGGATCATGCTCGCGCGTACGCCCCCAGCCAAAACACGGCCGGGGCCGCTCGCATGCGAGGCACACCATCGGATAAAGGAAGCAGGTGATCTAGGCAAGCAAGAACGGGGCCTCGGGACCGGGTTAGAAGAGCCTCAACCCATTGATATCCCCTGAAAATTTGTGGCCGTACGATGGCAATCGTGCAGGGCGGCGACGGCCGGGTATGGCGGCCTTCTAACGCAGCGCGAAAAACCCCAGCGATGCCGCGGCCATCACCGCGGTCGCGGCCCAGCCCGAGATCGCCATCGACCGCGATACCGTCAACCGCCCCATCACCCGCGGGTTGCGGACGATCAGCATCATCACCGCCATCAGGGGCGCTGCCAGCACGCCATTGACGACCGCCGCCCAATACAGCGCCTTCACCGGATCGAGCCCGACGAAATTGAGCGCCGCGCCGAGCAATGTCGCCACCGCGATCGTCGCATAGAAGGCACGGGCGTCGTTGGGCCGGGCGTCGAGGCTTTCGGCCCAGCCGAACACCTCGCTGACCGCATAGGCCGCCGAACCTGCCAGCACCGGCACCGCCAACAGGCCGGTGCCGATAATGCCCATGGCGAACAGCGCAAAGGCGAACCCGCCGGCGATCGGACGCAGCGCCTCGGCGGCCTGCGCCGAGGTGGCGATATCGGTAATTCCGTGTGCGTGCAGCGTCGCCGCGGTGGCGAACACGATCGCCAGCGACACCAGCGAACTGAACGCCATCCCGGTGATCGTATCGATGCGGATGCGGGCAAGCTCCGGCCCCGCGGTCTTCGGCGCCACGCAAAGCGGTTTGGCGTGGTGGCGGTGCTGCTCCTCGACTTCCTGTCCGGCCTGCCAGAAGAACAGATAGGGGCTGATGGTGGTGCCGAGGATCGCCACCATCGCCATGGCGGAAGCGCCGGTGAGGTCGATGGTCGGAATGAACAGCGATTTCAGCGCGGCCGTCCACGGCACGTCGGCGACGAACACGACGGCGACATAGGAGAACAGCGAAAGCGTCGTCCATTTCAGGACCGCCGCATAGCGCGGATAGCTCAGCCAGACCTCGAGCACGATACAGACGATGCCGAACAGCAAGGTGTAAAGCTGCACCGGCCCGCCGATCAGCAGCTGAAGTGCCGCGCCCATCGCGCCGAGATCGGCGCCGAGGTTGATGATGTTGGCAACCAGGAGCAGCGTCACGACCAGCCGCAGCAGCCACGGCGGGTAATGCCGCTTCAGATTGAGCGCGATGCCGCGCCCGGTAACGCGGCCGATCTGGGCCGCGACCTCCTGGATCACCACCATCAGCGGAAAACTAAGGACGAACGTCCACGCCAATCCGAAGCCGAACTGCGCGCCGATCTGGCTGTGGGTGGCGATCCCGCTGGGATCGTCGTCCGCCGCGCCGGTCACGAGACCGGGACCGAGCCGGCTCCACAGACGGCCGAGCAGGCTGCCGGCCGGTTTATCGGGTGATTCGTTCATGTCACCAGCTTAGCCGGTAAGCTGGGCACCGCCCGTTTACCAGCGGTCGCGCCAGCGCCCGAACCGGCCGCGGCCGTAATTGGAATTGAGCTTGGCTTTTTGCTCATCGCTCAACGTTGCGTAGAACACCTCCAGCGCGGGCCGCATGGTGCGAATCGCCTGCAGCATCGTGTCCATGCGCTTTTCCATGGCCTCGGTTCGCCCCACGATGGTTTCGGGAACATCGGTCTGGCAGGCGTTGCGCATGACCTCGGCCGACTTGATCGACGCCGCCTTGAATTCGTCGAACTTGCCGCGCTGCGCGTCGGTCAGCTTGACCAGCTCGGCGATCCTGTCGGCCCGCCACTCCGCAAATCCGGTTGCGCCCGGATTGCACATGGCGCCGAAACCGCGGCGGCCCATCATTCCCGGCCCCATCATGCCGGGACCCGACATCATGCCCGGGCCCATGAATCCGGGCCCCGGACCGGGCTGTGCGGTGGCGGTCGCCAGCAGCGCGCTGACGCCCAAGGCTGCGGAAGCAACCAGCACGATCCCGAATCTTGCTGCCATGGTGTTCTCTCCGGTTCAGGGGCACGAGGCCCAGATCGATTGAACGACGCGCGCCGTCAGCTCTGCTGTTTGAGCGGACAGGTGGACATGCCGAACAGCGAGTAGGCCGGGCAATAGCCAAAGGCAGCTGTCAGCAAGGGCACCACACCGATCCAGCCGACCCAATTCCAGCCGGTCTGCGAGAAGCCGATGGGAATGGCGTATGCGATCAGCAGAAGCCCCACTACGACACGTATGATCCGATCGACCGATCCAACGTTCCTGCTCATGATGCGCGATCCTTTCGAGATTGCGGGTAAAGGGCGACTTTAATTGCACAACGATATCGGACCGCCGTCGCCAGACATTGACGTGAGTCAAACCCGCACGCCGGAAGCCGGTAAACCTAGTGTGTAATGAACGGCCGCGACCGTTCGATCCGTCACGTATCCGTCATCCGCGGAAGTTTCAAAACCGCGAACAGCGTGACGGGAAACGTCAGCACCCACATCAAGCGGCCCGCGGTGGAATCCAGCAAGGCCACTGCGATCGAAGCCGCGAATACTGCCGCCGACAGCAGTGGAACGAGAATCAGCTCGCGCCCGATATCGCGAGGCGCGGTCTTGGCGATGAGATCGGCATGACGCGCCGCGTACCAACCGGTTGCTGCCAGAAGCAACAGCGTCGTCATCATGCTCGCTGCATATACCATGGTTGCGACCTTGTTGGAGTACTCACTGACGAGGCTTGTCACAAACGGCACCAGGCCGACCGACATCAGGAACAGCAGATTGAGCTGCATCAGCCGACGATCGACACGTTCGATGTAGGAGAACTTCTGGTGGTGGGCGAGCCAGATCGACCCGACGACGACGAAGCTCAACGCGTACATCCCGAGCTTGGGAAGGATTCCAACCAGGGCGTCCGCGAGTTGGGAATCGCTGACACTGCCGCTCATTGGGGGAAGCCTGATATCGAGAACCAGCAGCGTCATCGCAACGGCAATCACCCCGTCGCTGAAAGCAAGCATTCGCTCCGGACCGTAAATTCGGCGTACTGGCGCCTGAGCCATTCGACCCCTCCTCGTCCAATCGAAATGTGACGGGATGCTTCGCAACCTGATGGAGGTTCTGTTGATTTTTCCTGCCCTGGGTTGACGCAGGTCAAGGGCGTAGCAGCATTATATTGACAGTGTTATTAATAGTGCGATCAGTTCGGCACTGAGAGCCTGTGGAGGCGAACATGCATTTGCATATCGGTGCGGTGATCCTGATCCTGCTCGGCGTCGTCTTCCTCCTGATCAATCTCGATGTCGCGCCGGCGGCGGAAATCAAGAAGCTGCTGGCGCAATGGTGGCCCCTGCTGCTCATCGTCGTCGGCGTCACGGTGATGCTGCGGCCCCGCCGCGCCAGGTAGCGCCGGCCGCGAGGCACCGTGCCTCGCCTGCTGGTGCTGACGGCGATCGCACTGGTCCTGGTGATGCTGCCGGGCGCGACCTTGTGGCGCCGGCTCGGCTATGTCCCGGCTGAAGCGGACAAGATCCGAGCAGGCGTGACGACGCGCCCGAAACTCTGCTATCTGAACTTCCAGGATATCTGACGAGGAGCGGCGGCGCCATGTCGAAGACCACGCCTGCGACCCTTGCGCTGCGGAAGCTTGGCTGCGCCTTCAAGCTGCACACTTATGTCTACGATTCCAATGTGGACAACAAGATCGGCCTGCAGGCCGCCGAGGCGCTCGGCGTCGAACCGAAGCGCATGCTGAAGACCCTGATGGCCGAGGTCGACGGCAAGCCGGTCTGCGTGATCGTGCCGTCGGATCGCGAAGTCAGCATGAAGAAGCTCGCCGCGGCGTTCGACGGCAAGGCGGCTAACATGATGCGCCCGGCCGATGCCGAGCGGCTGACCGGCTATCATGTCGGCGGCATCAGCCCGTTCGGGCAAAAGCGGCGCGTGCCGGTCGCGATCGAACAGGCGGCGCTCAGCCATCTGACCGTGTTCGTCAATGGCGGGCAGCGCGGCCTACAGATCGAGATCGATCCCAATGACGCCGCCCTGGCCGCGGGCGCCGTTGCTGACGAACTGACGGCCTAGGGGCGGAGCGCGGCTCCCACCGGAACAACCTTGCCCTGCATGGTCGCATGCGTCCAGCGCCGTTGAAAGCGGATGGAAATCCGTGTCTTTGAGGCATGCCGGGCGAACATTCCGGCCCGGCTGTCCGCGCCGGGCGGGCGCGGCGTCATGAACCGAGCTCAGCGAATGTCTGCTTCCGATCCGACCACCAATGCCGCCCCTTCCGGGAACTGGATCGCCAACCAGCCCTATCTGCTGCTGTCCATCACCTCGCTGTGCTGGGCCGGCAACGCCATCGTCGGCCGGCTCGCCGCCGGGCATATCCCCCCGGTGACGCTGTCGTTCCTGCGCTGGTCGCTGGCGTTCCTCATCATCCTGCCGTTCGCCTGGAACCATCTGATGCGCGACTGGGCCGCGATACGCCGCCACCTCGGCACCATGGTGATTCTGTCCATCACGGGGATCGGCGCCTTCAACACCATGCAATACTGGGCGCTCGAGCATACCCAGGCGCTGAACACGCTGTTGCTGCAATCGGCCGGACCGCTGTTCGTCGCGGCATGGTCGCTGGTCCTGCTCGGCGTCCGGCTGACGCTGGCGCAGGCCGGCGGGCTCGCGCTGTCGCTGGTCGGCGTGCTGGTGATCCTGCTGCACGGCGACCTGACCACGCTGAAGAATATCGAGTTCAACGCCGGCGATATCATCTTCGTCGCCGCGCTGGCGATCTTTGGGCTGTATTCGGCGCTGTCGTTCAAGCGTCCGCGGATTCACGGCCTGTCGTTCGTCGGCTTCACCTTCGGCTGCGGCGCGGCCGTGCTGATTCCGTTGCTGATCTGGGAACTGCTCGCCCGGCCGGTGATGCGGATCGATACTGCCAACCTCCTGTCGCTGTTCTACGTCGCGGTGTTTCCCTCGACGCTGGCCTATCTGTGCTTCAATCGCGGCGTGCAGCTGATCGGCGCCAACCGCGCGGCACCCTTCTTTCACGTCATCCCGGTGTTCGGAGCGGCGATGGCCATCGTGTTTCTCGGCGAGCAGCCGCAACCGTTCCACGTCATCGGCTTCGCGCTGGTGCTAACCGGCGTTTTCGTCGCCTCGCGAAGGCCCGCCGCGGCGGGCTGACCCGCCGCAGACCCGTTCGGAAAGCGGTGACGCGGGACGGCAAGTGCGCTATCTCTTGCCGCTGTTTGCAGCTGGATTCTTCGAACATGAGATGGCGGGCGAGCAGCCTGATGATCGGATCCCTGTTCCTGGCGTTGATCGCCGGGGGTTTCGGCACGTTCCTCGGCGTCAAGAAGTTCGCCGGCATCCGGGGACAGGTGCCGCTGCGGGTGATTTTCGAAGGTGCCGCCTCCGGCCTCCACAAGGGCGGCAGCGTCAATTTCGACGGCATTCGGGTCGGCGAAGTAGTGTCGCTGAAGCTGGATCACCCGCGCCGGGTGGTCGCAATGGCGATGATCGACAGCAGCGCGCCGGTGCGCAAGGACACCGAGGTTGGACTGGAGTTTCAGGGGTTAACCGGCGTGGCGGCCATATCGCTGATCGGCGGCTCGATCGACGGTCCGCCGGTCCCGCTGGACAAGGACGGGGTGCCGGTGCTGACCGCCGATCCGGACGCACTGCTCGACATCCAGGAAAAGATCCGGGTGGCGCTGCGCAACGTCGACAGGATCATCGCCGACAATCAGGTGGCGGTGAAGGATACGCTGCGGAATTTCGAGACCTTCACCGCGACGCTCGCGGGTAACGGCGAACGGATCACCGAGATCGTCTCTGCCGCCGACAACGCCCTGGCGGGCGTCGACAGCGGCCTAGCCAGGACCGACAAGTTTCTGGCGAGCCTCGGCAGCGCCAAATATGGCGGCGACCTGCTGCCGACCGTGATTTCGCTTCGCGAGCTGATCGAAAGTTTCGACAAGCGCTCCGGCGCCTTGATGGCGGACACCCGCCGCATGCTCCACGATGTCAGCCAGTCCATCAGCAAGACGGACCAGAAGTCTGGCGGCCGCCCCGCCCGACGCTAGCGTGCCGGGGGCCTGCGGCGGAGGTTGACGCTCGCTCCGCTCTGTCACACCATCACGGCCAAGACCCCCGAAAGAAGGTTCGCCGACGTGCACGACAAGACCACGCCTACAACACCCCCGCCGCCGACCGTGAACCGCGCGCAGAGCGCGGTGCCGCGCGCCTTGCGGCGCTATCTGTCGCTCGACGATTTCGAGGCGACCGCCCGCCGCCGGCTGCCGAAATTCCTCTACGGCTACATCTCCGGCGGCGCCGAGACCGATGCTGCGGTGCGCGACAATCGAAAAGCCTTCGACGAATACGGCTTCGTGCCGCGCGTGCTCAACGACGTTTCCGGCCGCGATCAGACCACGACGCTGTTCGGCAAGACCTATGCGTCACCGTTCGGCATTCCGCCGATGGGCTCGTCGGCGCTGTGCGCCTATCGCGGCGACATCGTGCTGACGCGCGCGGCCGCCGCGATGAATCTGCCGATGATCCTGAGCGCGTCGTCCCTGATCACGCTTGAGGAGGTCAAGCGCGCCAATCCCGATGCCTGGTACCAGGCTTACCTCGCCGGCGTCCCCTCGCGCATCGAGCCGATGGTCGACCGGGTCGCTGCCGCCGGCTACGACACCTTCGTCGTCACCGCCGACGTGCCGGTGCCGCCCAACCGCGAGAACAACATCCGCAACGGCTTCCAGGTCCCGCTGGCGATCACGCCGCGCGTCCTCTGGGACACGATCACGCATCCGCACTGGCTGTTCGGCACCTGGGCGCGCACGCTGATGAATCACGGCATGCCGCATTTCGAGAACATGGACGCCAAGCAGGGTCCGCCGGTGCTCTCCAAAAACCTGATGCGCAACATCGGTCACCGCGACCAGCTCTCCTGGAAGCATGTCGAGCTGATCCGCAAGCGCTGGAAGGGCAAGCTCGTCGTCAAGGGCCTGATCTCGCCACAGGATGCGCGGATCGCGCGCGAGAGCGGCGTCGACGGCGTGATGGTCTCCAACCATGGCGGCCGCCAGCTCGACTGCACCGTGTCGGCGCTGCGCATGCTGCCGGAGATATCAGCCGAAGCCCACGGCATGACCGTGATGCTCGACGGCGGTATCCGGCGCGGCACCGACGTCATCAAGGCCCTGGCGCTCGGCGCCGACTTCGTCTTCGTCGGCCGGCCGCTACTCTACGCCGCGGTCGCCGGCAGCGAAGCCGGGGTAACTCGCGCGCTGACGCTACTCAAGGACGAGATCGACCGCGATCTGGCGCTGCTCGGCATCCGCAAAATCAGCGAAATAACGCCCGACCTGGTGCGGCGGTTTTAGCCGATCTTGAACTTACTGTACGACTCCTTCGTGCAGATGATGACATGCTCGGCGCAGCCGTTGCGGCGGTGCGGGTCACAACGATTTTCGTAATCGGCCGAGGTCATCATGTCGATGAAGGCGGCCACCGACGGGTAATACACCAGCGCCAGATAGTCCCACTGATTGCCGTCGGGCCTGCCGAGTGCGACCGCCTTGGCGTCGCCGGTCCACAGCAGCGTGCCGCCGCGCGCCTTGATCATCGGCACGGTAAGCGCGCTGTAGCGCAGATACGCATCCCAGCCCGAGCCGTCGCCGTCGAGCGAGCGCGGGTGGAACCGCATCAGGTTCACCATCACGACCGGCCCCTGATGCTCCAGCTCCTCCAGACCTCTGATATTCAACAGATCCACGCCCATGGCCGCTCCTCGTTCGCTTTGATTCCGGCATTGTAGCATTGCGGATGCAGGACTTGTCGCGGGGCGCAAATCCGGCACAACTCGTCCCTGAAGCACATGACAATTCCCGCGCCGGCGCCATCTGCCCCCGATCCGGTCAGGTGGCTCAATAACCAGCCCTATCTGCTCTTGAGCCTGACCTCGCTGTTCTGGGCCGGCAATATCGTGCTCGCGCGCTATGTCGCCGGACACGTGCCGCCGATGACGCTGTCCTGCGTCCGCTGGATCGGCGCCTTCCTGATGCTGATGCCGTTTGCCTGGCCGCATCTGAAGCGGGACTGGCCGGCGCTACGCGCCCGCCTGCCCCTGATGGTGGCGCTGTCGGCCACGGGTTTCGCCTTCAACAATGCGATTTCCTACTGGGCTCTGCAATATACCGAGGCGCTGAATGCGCTGCTGATCCAGTCCTCCGGACCGCTGTTCGTGGCGCTGTGGGCGCTGACGCTGTTCGGGGTGCGGCTGACCTGGGCACAGCTCGCCGGCATCATGATCTCGCTCGCCGGCGTGCTCACCATCCTCCTGCGCGGCGACTTCGCGGCGCTGGTCAGCATCCGTTTCAACCGGGGCGACGTGATGTTCGCCGGCGCGGTGGTGAGTTTCGGGCTGTATTCGGCGCTGATGACGCGACGACCGAAGACGCATCAACTGTCGCTGATTTCCTTCACCATCGGCTGCGGCGCGCTGTTGCTGCTGCCGTTCTCGATCTGGGAATTTTCCACCGGCGTCAGGCTGCAACCCGATCTGCTGACGGCCGCGACGCTGAGCTACGTCGTGATCTTTCCCTCCACGCTGGCATACCTGTTCTTCAACCGCGGCATCGCACTGATCGGGCCGAACCGCGCCGCGCCGTTTCTTCATCTGGTACCGGTGTTCGGCTCGGCGATGGCGATTCTGCTGCTCGGCGAGCAGCCGCGGCTGTTTCATCTGATCGGCTATCTGCTGGTGCTGGCGGGCGTGGTGATCGCCTCGCGGCAGGCGTCGGCCGCAGCCTGACCTGCGGCTGGCGCATGGCACAGGCTTTTGTTTTCGCCTCGGGCAGGCTAGCGTGCCGGCATAACCAGAAAGCCCCATGGGAGATGAAACGGAATGATTTCGCTATCGACACAATGCCTGCGTGCAGCCGCCGCGTTTGCACTGATCTTCGCCGGACTGACATCCACTGCTTCCGCGCAGGCACCCTATCCGAACCGTAACATCACCCTGGTATTGCCGTTCGCCGCCGGCAGCGGCACCGACACCACGACCCGCATCATTTCGAAAGAACTCGGCACGGCCCTCGGCGTGAGCATGGTGATCGAAAACAAGCCGGGCGCCAGTGGCTCGATCGCGGCGAGCTATGTCGCCCGGTCCGCGCCGGACGGCTACACGCTGATCGTGACGACGAATACACCGCATTCGGCAAATCCATATTTGCTGAAGAACATGACTTACGATCCGATCAAGGACTTCACGCCGATCGCGCGGACCGGCGATCTGCCCTTCATGCTGGTGATCAATCCGGAAATTCCGGCGAACTCGGTGGCCGAGCTGATCGCGCTGGCCAAGAAGGAACCGGGCAAGTTCTCCTATGCCAGCGGCAGTTCGGCGGCGATCGTGTCAGGCGCGACGTTTGCCCGCCTTGCCGGCATCGATCTGCTTCACGTTCCCTACAAGAGCTCGCCGCCGGCTCTCACCGACCTGATCGCCGGCCGCGTCTCGATGATGTTCATCGATGTCCTTACCGGCCTGCCCCACGTCAAAGGCAAGGCGCTGAAGGCGCTTGCGGTCACGACCAAGCAGCCCTCGGCCCTGCTGCCCCACCTTCCCACCATGGATGCCACGGTGAAAGGCTTCGACATCACGTCGTGGCAGGGTTACCTCGGCCCGGCCAATATGCCGAAAGATATCGTCACCAGGCTGAACGCGGAAATCCGCAAGGTGGTCGAGCGGCCGGACGTCAAGAGTCAGCTCGCCGAGCGCGGCATGGAAGCGTTCTCGGGCACCCCTGAAGAGTTCGATGCGTTCCTGAAAGAGCAGCTGCTGGTGTGGGAAAAGCTGATCGCAAACGCGGGAATCGAGAAGCAGTGAGATGCGGCTCGCCTAGATAGTTGCCGTCATGGCCGGGCTTGACCCGGCCATCCACGCCTTTCCGTCGCTACCACGAAGAGAGTGGATGCCCGGGACGTCTAGCGCGAAGACGCGCTTCGCGCTTCTGCCCGGGCATGACGCGAGTGCAATCTTGCCTACGCCGCGCGGACCTTGGCCAGGAATCCGTCGACCGCGCTGCGCAGCATGCCGGACTGATTGTCGAGCTCGCGGGCGTTCGAGAGCACCTCGGAGGCGGCGGTGCCGGTGGCTGCCGCCGCTGACGTGACGCCGCCGATATGGGCGCTGATCTCGTTCGACCCGGCCGCGACTGACTGGATGTTGCGGGCGATCTCGCGGGTCGCGTCGCCCTGCTGCTCGATCGATGTCGAGATGCCGTTCGTGATCTCGCTCATCTGCGCAATGGTCTCGCTGATGCCGCTGATCGCGGTCACCGCCTCTCCGGTGGATGCCTGCATGGCGGCGACCTGGGCCGATATTTCCTCGGTGGCCTTGGCGGTTTGGTTGGCGAGCGCCTTCACCTCGGAAGCCACCACCGCGAAGCCACGGCCGGATTCGCCGGCCCGCGCCGCTTCGATGGTGGCGTTGAGCGCCAGGAGATTGGTTTGCGCCGCGATCGAGTGGATCAGCTTGACCACCTCGCCGATCTTCTCAGCGCCGGTCGACAGCGCCTGCACGGTGGCGTTGGTGCGCTCGGCGTCCCCCACCGCCTTGCTGGCGATTTCGCTGGAGCGGCTCACCTGCCGGGAAATCTCGCTGACCGAGCTGGACAGCTCTTCCGCGGCGGCCGCGACCGTTCCGACATTGTTCGAAGAGCTCTGCGACGCCGCCCCGACGGTAGCCGCACGCGCGCTGGCGTCGCTCGCGGTGGCGGTCATGGACTGCGCCGTGGTCTGCATGTCTGCCGCCGCCGTCGACACCGAGCGGACGATGCCGTTGACGCTGCGCTCGAAGTCGCCCGCGAGGCTCTCCATGGCCGCCCGGCGCTCGGCCGCGGCGTGGGCCTGGGTTTCGGCCTCGGCCTTTTCCAGCCCGCGAATCCGTAGCGCGTTGTCCTTGAATATCTGGACGGTCGCGGCCATCGCGCCGACCTCGTCACCGCGACCGATGCCGGGAATGTCGCCTTCCAGCGAACCATGGGCCAGCGCCTGCATGCGGTCGCCGAGCTGACCGAGCGGCCGGCTGATGCTGCGGCCGATCATCCAGGCAATGCCGCCCGCGATCACGCCGATGCCGAGAATGGCGAGACCGAGCATCCACATGATCGGCCTCAGCTTGGCGTCGATATCGTCGATATAGGCCCCGGTGCCGATAAACATGTTCCAGCCAGGAACTGCAACGGCATACGATATCTTGCGCGTGATGTCCTCCTGACCTGGCTTCCGGTATTCATAGGTCAGGGTGACCTCGCCCTTTGCAGCCACGCCGTCACGCAATTCGCGCGCAAGCTTTCTGCCATTGGTCTCGACATCGAGGCGGTTCTGACCGTGCTGCTTGGAGTCGGGCGTCATCAGCGCAACGCCTTCCATCGTATAACCGAACAGATAGCCGGCCCCCTTGTCGAAGGTCATCGAATTCCCGCGGCGCGCAAATTCGGCGATCGCGGCTTCCTTGGTCAGCTTGCCGGCCTCGACTTCCTTCTGCAGCCCGGCCGCCAGGTTACGCCCGATCTCGACGATGGCCTTGGTCTGTTCGATGCGGGCGTTGAGCATCTCGCGCTGCATCAGATAGCTTGCGAGAGCGCCGGCGATGCAAAGGCCGAACAATGCCACCCCCACCAAAATGCCGAGTTTGGGGGCAATCTTCAGATGGTTCAGCTTCACAGTGTTTCTCCAGGGATTTTGGCGCGGGGTGGCGCGCGATTCGCGGAATGAGTCCCAACACGGTATAGTGAAAGCCTTTAGCGCTTTGTTACTCGGCCGCCCGTAGAAGCCCGGACGCAAATGCCGCTTTTTTCCGCAGGTCGCCGGAATTGTGCGAGGCTGAGAATGCTGGAAACGCGAGGCAGCGGCGACGTGTCGCCGTCATAACCAACACCGAAGCGTCAAATCGGGGAGAGCAAGAATGCCGAAATTCAGAGTGCTGACGCCGAAAGGCGCGAGTTTTACGGTCGCCGGCGGCGGTTATGCGCTCGAAAGAGAGGCGCTCGACCCGATCGACGCCGAGATCATCGAGGCCCCGGCCAACGAGGCGGAATTCATCGCCGCCGCCCGGACCGCCGATGCGATCTACGCCAAGGGCATGCCGATCACCAGGACCATCATCGACGCCCTGGAAAACTGCAAGGTCATCACGCTCGGCACCGTCGGCGTCGACAGCGTCGACGTGAAGGCCGCCACCGCGCGCGGCATCCCCGTCACCAATGTTCCCGACACTTTCATCGAGGAAGTCGCCGACCACGCCATGATGCTGCTGCTGGCGGGCTTTCGCCGGCTGGTCGCACAGGACCGAATGGTCCGCGAGGGCCGATGGTCCGAGGGCCGCCCGGCGCTGCTGAAGATTCCCCGGCTGATGGGGCAAACGCTGGGTTTCATTTCGTTCGGCCGGGTGGCGCGCGCCGTGGCCAAGCGCGCGGCGCCGTTCGGGCTGCGGATGATGGCCTATGATCCCTTCATTCAGGAGACCCTGATTTCCGACCATGGCGTGATGCCGGCAACCTTGTCGGAAGTGCTGTCGCAATCGGATTTCCTGTCGATGCATGCTCCGGCGCGGCCGGAGGTCCACCACATGCTCGGCGAAAAGCATTTTCGGCAGATGAAGCCGGGCGCGGTGTTCATCAATACCGGCCGCGGCGCGACCGTGGACGAAGAGGCGCTGGTCAAGGCGCTGCAGGAAGGCTGGATCGCGCACGCCGCCCTCGACGTGCTGGAGACGGAACCGCCCTCCCACAACAATCCGATGCTGGGCATGGAGAACGTGACGCTGACGGCTCATGTCGCTTCCGCTTCGGCGCGCTTCGACGAAGCGCGCAAGCGCCGCGTCGGCCACGAATTGTCATTGGTCCTGCAAGGCATGTGGCCGGCAAGCTGCGTCAATCCGTCGGTGCTGCAAAATACTTCGCTTCGGCGTTGGCAACCCGTCAGCATCGACCGCGGCCCCAACAGCTAGCTACTGCCAAGGGCCATCGGCGTTCCCGACCGAGCTGGTGTCGGGCGGCCTCTATCGGCGCGTTGATGGTCGCCTCCCGCCAGCGTGATGTTCCAGTCGCTGTTCGTCGAGCGGCGAAGGACGAGCATGGCGGCCCACGCCGCAGGTTCGAACGCCTCCCATGTTTGTCGGCGGGGCGCCCGCATCGTCAGCGCTTCGAGGGGGAGCCGGACGCAGGCATAAGACCTCGACAGCCTGTTCCAAACATTTCGAATATACGCTAGTATTGCAGGCAAAACTCGAAGAAAATTGGGAGGTTCATGAATTTCAGCTTGGACCATCGACTGCATCGGCGGGCGCTTCTGCGCGCGAGCGCATGTGCGCTATTGGCACCGGCTTTAGGCGCGCCGGCGGCGGCGCAGGCATCCGGACGTATTCGATTTGGTCTTACGCCCGTATTTCTTACCAATGACCTTGAGCTTCTCGGGCGCTTGCAGTCATATCTTCAGCGCGCAACGGGGCATCCGGTTGAGCTGGTTACCCGGCGCACATATCAGGAAATCACCACTCTCCTCACCACGAGCCAACTCGATGCCGCCTGGATTTGCGGATTTCCGTATGTTGCGCATCGCTCCGAACTCCAGCTTGTTGCGGTCCCACTCTGGCACCACAAGCCACTTTATCGATCGTATCTGATTGTCGATCGCGGCCGTGGGGGTAGCGGACTTCTTGATCTCCGAGGCGACATCCATGCGTTTTCGGATCCTGACTCCAATTCCGGATTTCTCGTCACGCGATCGGCCCTCGCCGAGCGCGGTCTCAGGCCAGAAACGTTCTTCGCGAAAACCTTCTTCACTTACGGCCACCGCGATGTGATCCGAGCGGTCTCGTCCGGACTTGCCGGGTCAGGGTCGGTGGATGGCTACATTTATGACGTTGTTGGCGAGATCGAACCCGATTTGACAGCCGGCACCCGCGTTCTGACGGCATCGGAGTTGCTTGGCTTTCCTCCCATCGCCGCGCCAAGGGTTCCGCTCAATCAGGTTCGCCTGAATGCACTCGTCAAGGCACTGTGGGAAATGAACAAGGACGACGAAGGTCGAGCCGTCCTGAAGATGCTGCGCCTGGATGGTTTCGGTGCGGAGGACCCCGCCTCTTTCGATGCAATCGCATCGAAGGCGGCTCTTGTCGCAGCTGCGGGATAACGTACATGCGTATGCCTCTGGTGCACTCTTGGCCAATCACGGTGAAGGTCCCCGTTGCGGTCGCTTCGCTGATGTTGCTGGTTGGGCTTGTCTTGTCGGAGCGTGTACTTTCGCGTCTGGGCAACACGCAGGAAAGCCATCTCATTGAATTATCGCAAAGCTATCTCGATGGGCTATCGTCGGCGATCACTCCTTCCATCCTGCGTGAAGACAATTGGGAGATATTCGACGCGATCACCCGGATGCAAACGATCAACAAGAGTCTGCATCCGATGGCAACGATCGTGACAAACGCGGAGGGCGCAGTCATCGCGGCATCCGATCCCAGGCAGCATCCCGTCGGATCCATCATCAAGCCGGCCCGGACCGGCAACGAAACGTCTGCAAGTTTCAGCTTCAGTGCGGGCGCGGACAGCGCCAGCGCCATCCGGGTGTTGTCCTATCCGGGTCGGGTGGCGGGCATCATCTATGCGACATTCGATACACGGCACCTCGCAGCCGAGCGGCGTGACGTGGTCATCGCACTGGCCTTGACCAACGGGATCCTGACGTTATCCCTGGCCATAGCGGGATGGTTTCTGGTGGCTTTCATGATGCGCCCGGTGCGTATCCTTTCGGAACATCTCGGCGTGGCGCAGGAGACACTTGCGGTACCCATTCCCGAAGATGTCGTTTCGAAAACGAGAGGCGAATTCGGACGTCTGTTTCGAGGCTATAACGCTCTCGTTCGATCGATGAGAGAGCGCGAGGATCTGGGAAAACGTCTCGCCGAGGAAAAGCGTCTTGGAAGCCTGGGACGACTTGCCTCGACGGTCGCGCACGAAATCAATAATCCGCTCGGAGGAATGTTCAATGCCCTCGCGACACTCAGGTCGCACGGTCACCTCGACAATATTCGCGACAGCAGCCTGGGTTTGCTGGAGCGCGGCCTGGTCGGCATACGCGACGTCGTCCGCACGACGCTGACCATCTATCGGACCGATGGCGTAACAAGAGAGCTGGCCCCCACGGATATAGAGGACCTGGGTCTCCTGATCGCCCCGGAAGCTCGCAGAAAGGGCGTCCAGATCAAGACAGAGAATACGCTGGAGGAAATCGTCCCGCTGTCGAGCACACCGATAAGACAGGCGGTGCTCAATCTGCTCCTGAACGCCGTCGCAGCGACTCCGGACGGGTCTCAAGTCGATATGTCGGCTGTGGCAGGTCTCCACGAACTCGAAATTACCGTTGCGGATCGGGGGCCGGGGTTGCCCGACGCCGCAGCCGAGATCCTCACGAGCCGGCGCGCTGCACCTCCACCGCCTGACGGCGGGGGTTTGGGACTCTGGACCACGAGTCGGCTTATCACCGACATCGGCGGCCGGATTGAGGTAGGATATCCCGCACATGGTGGCACCGCCATCACACTTAAGATCCCAATCGTGCGCATGGAGTTGTCCAATGTCGCATAACGAGCGTGTGATCGGTCTTGTCGAAGACGACCAGATCATGGGTGAAAGCATCGTCCAAAGGCTCGCCCTGGAGGGTGTGACAGTCAAATGGTGGCAGTGCGGACGGGATGCGATAAGGGAAATCCCGGTCAGCAAGCTGGAGGCGATCGTCTGCGATATCAGATTGCCCGACCTCAACGGAGAAGAGGTGTTTCGAGAGTCGGCGCGCTCGTCAAATGTGCCCCCGTTCCTTTTCATCACGGGTCACGGCGACATCGACCAGGCGGTGCGACTGATGCGGGCCGGCGCAGCCGATTATTTCATGAAGCCATTCGAACTCGACGATTTCCTGATCCGGATCGGAGAGCTGATGGGTCCGCCTCCGGCGTCAGGAACACATGTTCTCGGATTTGCGCCGAAGATGAAGGAACTGGAACGCCTGCTGACGCGGGTGGCCAGGCTCAACTCCACGGTGCTCATCGCTGGGGAGACCGGGAGCGGCAAGGAGGTCGCCGCCAGATTTCTCCATGCCATGTCGGCCAGCGACGGCCGCCCATTTATGGCAGTCAATTGCGCCGCCATTCCGGGCGACCTTCTGGAAAGCGAACTGCTGGGCCACGAAAAAGGAGCGTTCACGGGTGCGTCGCAGCGACACCTCGGCTATGCGGAGCGTGCCGGTGAAGGCATCCTGTTCCTGGACGAGATTGGCGAACTCAGATCCGAGCTTCAAGCGAAGCTATTGCGCCTGATCGAAGATAAATCGTTCTATCGCGTTGGCGGTGAGCGGCCGATCCCCTTCAACGGACGCCTCGTCGTGGCCACGAACGCAGATCTTCCGAAATTGGTCCAGGCCGGGCGGTTTCGTGAAGATCTCTACTACCGGATCAACGTCGTATCCGTAAGGATCCCGCCGTTGCGCGAGCGGCAACAAGACATCCCGTGGCTCATGGAACGCTTCTTCGCCGAGAGCGCGGGCCGAATGGAAACGTCGTTGAAGGGCATCAGCAGTCTCGCGGAAGAGGCTGCCCTCTCCTATGCGTGGCCGGGCAATATCCGGGAACTCCGCAACCGCATGGAACGCGCCGTCGCGCTCGGACTTGGACAATGGGTGATGCCCGGTGACATGTTTCCGGAACAAAGCGAGGGGATGGCCTCGGCGATGCAAATGGGATCGCTCGAAGACGTCCGACAAAGCGCCGAAAAGCGTCACATCATCCGCGCGCTGCTGGCGACAAATGGGGAGGTCGGCGCCGCATCGAAGTTGCTCGGCATCGGTCGGACTACCCTTTGGGAAAAGATGCGCCGCCTGGGTCTGAACGACGGCGATCCGGATTTGTAATTTCATACCAGTTGCATAGCCAACCTGCCTCCGGACTTTCGAACCGACGGCATCGCAATATGTTCGGATTTCCGAACATCGCCCCCCTGTTTCAGCCAAAGTTTTCCGCGGGACATTTGATTCCCCACATCATTTTGCTTTGGCCCGGCTCCTGCAATGAGGGGTGAGCGTCCATTCGGACACGCCAATATCCGGGAGCGAAACCAAATGAAAAGGTGCAACAACCTTGTCGATGCCGGCCGCCGCCGGTTCCTCAGCGGAGCCGGGCTCGCCGCAGCCGGCGCTGCTGCAACCACCCTTCTTCCCACGGAAGCCAACGCAGCACCCACCACGGCGCGGGTGAATTATCCCTCGAACCGGCTGGCGAACGTATCGCAGCTCAAGGTCAATGAGCCGTTCGATGTGACCTATCCGGACAAGGACGCGCCGGGCGTCCTCCTCAAACTTGGGACGCGGGTCCCGGGCGGCATCGGCCCCGACGGCGACATCGTCGGTTTCTCGACTGCATGCCCCCACAAGGGATTCCCCCTGAGCTACTCGAAGGAGGACAAGACGCTGAGCTGCCCGGGACACTACGGTCGCTACGACTGCGAAAAGGGCGGTCAGCAGATTTGGGGCCACGCAACGCAGAACCTCGCGCAGTACGAACTTCGCGTGGACGGCAAAGGAGACGTCTACGCCGAAGGCGTCGATGAGCTTCTTTATGGCCGGCTATCCAACGTACTTTGACGGGAGGACTCCATGACCTACAAGCGACAGACTGATCGCCTGCCGATCGTCCCGGCGGATGCGAAGGAGCACAACGTCACGTGCCATTATTGTATCGTCGGCTGCGGCTACAAGGCCTACACGTGGCCGATCAACAAGCAGGGTGGATTTGACGCGAAGTCAAACAAGTTCGGTATCGACCTATCGAAGCAGCAAGCTGCGGAAACCGCCGCTTGGTATTCGCCGTCGATGTACAATGTGGTCAAGCAGAATGGCCAGGACGTCCAGCTCGTCATCAAACCGGACGTCAACTGCGTCGTCAATTCGGGCCTCGGCTCGATCCGCGGCGCGCGAATGGCCGAGAACCACACTTCGCAACAGCGCGGCACCCAACTACAGCGACTTACCGATCCGATGGTGTGGCGCTACGGTTCGATGCAGCCGACGAGCTGGGATGACGCGCTGGATCTGGTTTCCCGCGTGACTTCGGCTGTCATCAACGAGCAGGGCGAGGATGGGCTTTTCGTCTCGATGTTCGACCACGGTGGTTCTGCCGGCGGCTACGAAAACACCTGGGGCACCGGAAAGCTCTACTTCGGCGCGATGAAGATCAAGAACGTCCGCATCCATAACCGTCCGGCCTATAATTCGGAGGTTCATGGCACGCGTGACATGGGCGTCGGCGAACTCAACAACTGCTACGAGGACGCTGAACTGGCCGACACGATCGTCGCCATCGGCACCAATCCGCTCGAGACCCAGACCAACTATTTCCTGAATCACTGGGTGCCGAATTTGCGCGGCACGTCGCTCGACAAGAAAAAGAAGGAATTTCCGGGCGAAGCCGTCGAGGCCGGCCGTATCATCATCATCGATCCGCGCCGAACGGTGACCGTTGCCGCCTGCGAGGCGGAAGCGGGCAAGGACAAGGTGCTGCACCTCGCGCTCGAACCGGGCACGGACCTCGTTCTGTTCAATGCGCTGCTGACTTATATCGCCGACAAGGGATGGATCGACAAGGCATTCATCGCAGCCAGCACGCTGGCTGCCGAGCAAGGGGCGGCATTGATCTCGCGGCCAGGCGGCGCCCCCACCGATCAGCCCCTCACCGACTTCGCGGCGGCCCTGGCGGCCAACCGGACCTCAATTGCCGATGCGGTGCGGATTACCGGCCTCAACGGCGAGGACATCGTCAAGGCGGCCCAGTGGATCGCTGAGCCGAAGTCCGGCAACAAACGCCGGCGCACGATGTTCGGGTACGAGAAGGGCATCATCTGGGGCAACGACAATTACCGCACCAACGGTGCAATTGTGAACCTGGCGCTTGCGACCGGCAATGTCGGGCGCCCTGGCGGCGGCGCTGTCCGGCTCGGAGGCCATCAGGAAGGCTACTCACGTCCGTCCGATGCTCACGTCGGGCGCCCCGCCGCCTATGTCGACAAGCTCCTGATCGAGGGTCGCGGCGGCATCCATCACATCTGGGCATGCGATCACTACAAGACGACATTAAACGCCCTCAAGCTCAAGCAAATCTACAAGCGGCGCACGGATATGGTGAAGGATGCCATGAATACCGTGCCATGGGGCGACCGCAAGGCCATGGTCGACGCCATCATGGTGGCGGTCAGGCAAGGCGGGTTGTTCTCGGTCGATGTCGACATCGTGCCGACGCAGATCGGCCAGGCTTCTCATGTCTGGCTGCCCGCGGCGGTTTCAGGCGAAATGAACCTGACATCCATGAACGGCGAGCGGCGCATGCGGCTCACCGAGCGTTACATGGACCCGCCGGGGAACGCGCTGCCCGACTGCCTGATCGCCGCACGTCTCGCCAACAACATGGAGCGTGTTCTCCGCGAGCAAGGCAAGGCCGCCTACGCCGATCAGTTCAAGGGCTTCGACTGGAAAACGGAGGAGGACGCCTTCAAGGACGGCTATGCCAAACACGAGAAAGGCGGCGAGCACGTCAGCTATGCCAGGCTGAAAGCAATGGGCAACAATGGCTTCCAGGAACCTGCAACCGCGTTCGCAGATCAAAAGATCGTCGGAACGAAGCGTCTCTATACCGACGGCAAGTTCTCGACCAAGGACGGCAAGGCCTTCTTCATGGCGACGCCGTGGCGCGGCCTGCAGGCGCCAGGCAAGGCCGAGCAGAAGGCCAAATACAAATTCCTCGTCAATAACGGACGGACGAACCTGGTCTGGCAAAATGCATTCATGGATCAGCACAACGACTTCGTGATGGATCGGATGCCCTATCCCTTCATCGAAATGAACCCCGAGGACATGAAGGAGCTGAATGTGGCCGCCGGAGATATCGTCGAAATCTTCAACGACTCCGGCTCAACTCAGGCCATGGCGCAGCCCACGCCTTCGGCAAAGCGAAACCAGACATTTATGCTGTTTGGCTTTCCGAAAGGTGTCCAGGGCAACGTCGTCAATGCGGGAGTGAACGAGTTGATCATTCCAAACTACAAGCAGACTTGGGCCGACATCCGGAAGATCGCCTCAGCGTCGGAGACGACAAAACGGGTATCTTTCAAGTCGCCTGAATACAAGACCTGATCTCTCGGGCAAGATCCTCGCCGGGCGGCAATGGCCGCCCGGCGCTGTCTGAAAACAGGCCGCCTATTGGTTCGAAGATGAGAGCGTTTTCAAGCGAAGTGGATACCGGTTCGCGTGAAGAAAACGCGTCAAAACAAAAAGATAGAGCCCCGTTCCGATTCAATCGGAACGGAAAAGGCTCTAGTACCCACTATCCGAAGTGACTGAGTCATATTTGCACTATCGTGCGGCGTTGCGGCGTGATTCAAGATGGCATGATAAGCGATGCCATGAAAGTCCGGCTGCGGCCGGGAGATCGCGCGATCCTTGAAGCGCGGTTGCGCGCCGGCAGCACCGAGCAGCGGCAGCTGTTGCGGATACGGATCGTGTTGGAGGCGGCCGGCGGGCACGCGACACGGGAGATCGCCCGCGAGCTGGAGACGACGCCGACCACGGTCAGCTTGTGGCGTATCCGTTACGCGCGCGAAGGCCTTGATGGGCTGGAGGATCGGCTGCGGTCCGGCACCCCGCCGATCTACGACGAGGCGACCGACCAGCGCATTCGCAAGGTTCTCGACCAGCCGCCGCCCAAGGGTTTTGCACGCTGGAACGGGCCACTGATCGCGCGGGCTTTGGGCGACGTCGATGTGCAGTATGTTTGGCGATCGCTGCGCAAGCAGAAGATCGATCTGGCCGGACGCAAAAGCTGGTGCGAGAGCAACGACCCGGATTTTGCGGCAAAGGCCGCCGATGTGGTCGGCCTCTATCTGGCGCCGCCGAAGAACGCGATCGTCCTGTGCGTCGATGAGAAACCGTCGATCCAGGCACTTGAACGGGCGCAGGGTTACTTGAAACTGCCGAACGGGCGCGCCCTGACCGGGCAAAGCCACGACTACAAGCGGCATGGCACGACAACCCTGTTTGCCGCCTTTGAGGTCGCCACTGGCAAGGTCCGGGCCACACACAAGAAACGCCGTCGCCGCAAGGAATTCCTCGACTTCATGGATGACGTCGTCGCCGCCTATCCAAAGGCACGGCTCAAGGTCATCCTCGACAATCTGAATACGCACCAGAAGAACGACGAATGGCTGAAACGCCACCCGCTTGTGACATTCCACTTTACGCCGACACGCGCCTCGTGGCTCAATCAGGTCGAGGGCTGGTTCTCCATCTTGCAGGGCCAGTCGCTGACCGGCGCATCATTCACCTCGGTCGAGCAACTCAAGCAGCACATTAATGCCTTCGTCAAAGCCTACAACAAACATGCGGAGCCGTTCATCTGGACAAAATCCAAAGTCCACCAGCGCCGCGTCAAAGGACGCCGTCTTAGTGACTTATGATTCCGGGTACTAGCCCCCATAACATGGATCAAACCGCCAGTCCCAGAGGCATTGAAATGAATAACGCGCCCGATCCGCCCCCGATCCTGGCAATCGTCTATTCAGACGGCCTCGCGGCCGATCGATTCATTTCCGATCTCGGTTACAGGATCCGTGACGCGGGTATCGCCGTGGCGGGTATCGTTCAGCACAACAAATTCATCCGCGACCGGACCAAGTGCAACATGGAGGTTGAGGAACTCGGCTCGGAAACCGTCCTGCAACTTTCTGAAGATCGCGGAAAGGAAGCACGAGGTTGCCGATTGGATCGGGGCGCATTGGCGGAAGCCGCCGCCCTGCTCTCCGCTTCGCTCGAAAACGGACCGGAAATTGTGATCCTCAACAAATTCGGCAAGCTCGAGGCCGAGGGCCGAGGGTTGCGTGATGCGCTCGCCGACGCCGTGCAACTCGGCATGCCAATTGTCGTCGGTGTTCCCTACCGCAACATTGAACAATGGCGCATCTTTGCTGAAGGCCTCGCCGAGGAATGCCCAATCGATTCCTCTCGGCTGCATGAATGGCTCCTGCAGCACGGGCTTAACGTAGATCGAGAAGCTATTGGCACTGTGGCCATGGCGAATTCCGCAAGTATCGATTGAGCGAGATCGCCACGGCGTGTTCGTCACTAGACAAGTGTCCTCGACGACGTCCCACCGTCGGCCTGCGCGGTCATGAGGGAGTGACACCGCCGCCGGCGGCGTAACGCCGCAGCTTCGCCCACAGGCGTCACGCCGGCTTCATGGAACTGTCAGTGCGCCGTAACGCACGCTCCGCAAAACACCGCATGGTCAACTGAAGGAGACGAACCATGCGGATGTCACTGCTTTGCTCCGTTGCATCGATTTTTCTGGCTACAGGCGCTGCCTTCGCGCAAGGCGAAGGCGAGTTCCCCGCGACGCTGAAGGGGCATGCCGTGCTGCCGGCGCAGTCCTTCGTCGAGGCGCCCGCCGACGCGCCCGACGATCTCAAGACCGCGGGCAAATACACCACCGGCCGCAGGGTCGATGCCATCGGCAGCGTGATGGGGAAATCCTACGAGCGGCCGACCGGCGTGTCGCTGCCGTTCAAGGGGCAGCCGCTGCAGGGCCATTCCGGCATCAAGGTGATGCCCGACGGTTCGTTCTGGGTACTCACCGACAACGGCATGGGCTCGCGCTACAACTCGCCGGATTCCATGCTTTACCTGAACCGTCACAAGATCGACTGGGCGACCGGCAAGATCGACCGCCAGGAAACCGTGTTCCTGCACGATCCCGACAAGAAGGTGCCGTTCCGCATCCTGCATGAGAACACCGCCAAGCGCTATCTCACCGGCGCCGACTTCGACACCGAAGGCTTTCAGATCGTCGGCGACACGTTCTGGATCGGCGACGAGTTCGGGCCCTACATCCTGAAGGCCGACAAGGGCGGCAAGGTGCTGGCGGTGTTCGACACCATGGCTGACGGCAAGCCGGTGCGTTCGCCGGACCATTGGTCGGTGCAGTCGCCGGGCGCGCCGGGCGCAAGCTACACCACCGTCAATCTGCGCCGCTCCAAGGGCTATGAAGGCTTTGGCGGATCGAAGGACGGCAAGTTCCTCTACGGCCTGCTGGAGGGCCCGCTGTGGGATGCCGAAAAGAAGGATTGGGAAAAGGTCGACGGCAAGGAAGCTGCGCGAATCCTCGAATTCGACGTTGCAGCGGAGAAGTTCACCGGGCGCTTCTGGCATTATGTATTCGAGCAGAACGGCCATGCGATCGGCGACTTCAACATGATCGACGCATCGAGCGGCCTGATCATCGAGCGCGACAACGGCGAAGGCACCGCGGACAAGGCCTGCCCGCAAGGTAGCCGCGGCGACAACTGCTTCCCGGACCTCGCCAAGTTCAAGCGCATCTACAAGGTCGAGCTCACCGACGCCAACGTCGGCAAGCCGGTGCGCAAGATCGCCTATATCGACCTGATGAAGATCAGGGATCCCGACAAGAAGGCGAAGAAGCCGCTCAACGACGGCACGCTGACGTTCCCGTTCTTCACCATCGAAAACGTCGACCGCGTCGACGAGACCCATATCATCGTCGGCAACGACAACAACCTGCCGTTCTCATCGAGCCGCGATCCCAACAAGGCCGACGACAACGAGTTCGTGCTGCTGGAAGTCGGTGAGTTCCTGAAGGCGAAGTGAGACGCGGCTTCTGTGGCTTCATCGCAAATTCCGATTGCGCTGAAGCGATTCCCTGCATGTCATGCCCCGCTTGAAGCGGGGCATGACGGCGTTGGCGTGCCGCCTCAGCCGGACGGGATCATCACGACCCCCTTGTCCTTGGGCCAGCGCACGCGCCACGCGAACGCGATGTCCCTCGCCTCGCCGGGCTTCGCTTCGTATGTCCATTCGAGCACGCCGCGCTTCTCGCGCACATTGGTCGCGGTCGGAGGGGTCGTCGATGGCAGCATCTCGACCTGGATTTCCTCGTTTTCGCTCACCGGCAACTGATCCTCGACTACGATCCGGATCGGGAAGTCGTGTCCGTTGCGCACGCTGGTCTTGAAGCTGCGTTCGTCGGTCTTCGATGTCGTCACGATCAGGCCGGCCGAGCCCTCGTTGCGCCTGACCACGGAGCGTTCGATCTTGACCTTGTCGTCGGCGCCGAAGCCGAGCCGCACCGTCTCGTCCTTGCTTACGGCGGCCATTTGGCCGCGGCCGACAAACACTCCGTCGCGATAGATCGCCACGCGCCCCGGCAGCAGCGGCGCGTCCTCGTTTTGCTTGAAGCTTGCTTCGAGAAACGCCGTCGGATCCCGGACCGGCACCGAACGCACCGCGAGAGCCGGCGCAATGGTGGCGGTCGACACCCGCAGGCTCTTGGCGCCTTCATTGGCGCCCAGGCTGACGCGGCCGGGAATCCTGAACGTCACTTGGAAGCCGCCGACTTCCGCCGTAGCCTGCTGCTCGTCGGCGATTTTCGCACGGGCTTCGGCTGCTTGGGGCGCCGGCATCGCGCGCGGCCTGGCCATATCCGAGGAGACGCTGCCCGCCGCCGGCGGGCGCGGCACTTGCGGATATTGCACGATCAGCGAACCCAGCTCGGGTGCGCTGCCGCCGCGCGCGGTCCGCACCGTCGAGACGGCCAGCGCGACGTTCGACCAATCCTCTCCCGTGGTCTGGGTGATCTCGGCGCGGCGCACCAGCTCGAGCGCGGGCTTGCGGTCCTTCGCGCCGGTGTCGAGCCGGGCGTCGTAGATCGGCGCCCAGCGCGCGTTGCGCACGGCGTAGGTCACCCGCAGCGTCGCCCTGGTCGCAGCGGCGGTGGCGACATCGATCCGGACCTCGAGCTTGCGCGGCGGCTTGGCCGCACGGTCGGATTCGAGCCGGGCGATCTCGCGGTCGATGTCGCGCTGCTTGCGTTCGGCGTCGCGGATCGCGGCGTCCGCGCTGGCGACTTCCTCCGCTACCGCGGCAAAGGCTGCGCGCCACTCGGCGATCGGACGCGCCTCGCCCTTCTCGCCCAGCCCCGCGGGGGAGGTCTCCGCAAAGCGCTCGGCAAATTTGCGGCGCGCGGCGGCGGCATTGATCGCGCCCGCGAGATTGGCGCGCTCGTCCTTGAGCGCCTCGATGCGCTTATCGAGTTCCGGCAGATTGACCGGCGGCGCGGCACGTGGCGGCCTAGTGTCGATGGCGCCGATCGTGAGCTTCGCGCCGGCTTCACCCTCGACCCGGAGCGAAGACGGATCCAGCGTCAGCGGGAAATCCTTCGCCACCAGGGTGTTGTCGCCGGCCGGCATATCCAGCGTCATGACGCGCGTGATGCTGGCGCCGTCGGGATAGACCGTGACGGCGTCGACGGCCGAGATGGCGTCGATATCGGCCGCCCGCGCCTCCATGGTAGCAAAGGCCGTAGCCGCGACCAGGCTGGTCGTGACGAGCATGTTGGCAATCGTTGGCATGAATTTCCTCCCGCAAATCTGGCGCGCGCAACCACCCCGCCCATCTCCGGCGGCGCCGGACGGTCGAGGTCGCATCACCACGTGTGGTGAGACGCGGCGACGAAGGAACCGGTTCGATTGAGGTAACCGTAAGGCGCCGCCGAGGCGGCGCCGGGGCCGGAGGATGCGGTGCCGATCAGGCCGAAGCGCGCCCATGCATCGCCAGCAGGCCCCTGGCAAGGCGGCGATCAGATCGGTCTCAGCGATTGCCGCCAGTCGACCGGCTGGAAAGAAAATTGTACCGGCGGCGGGTCTCTCAGGCACGCCGGGCAACGCCAATCCGGACGGCCCTTACGACCGAACCCGTCGAAAGCATTAGCACCGATGATCCGTTATTTACCCCAATGCGCATTCGTCACGGCGCCGCTCGATGCTAAACTTCAAAAGCGATAAATTTTCTCTCCTCCAACTCAGCTTCGGCGAACAGCCCCCCACCGAAAGCGCCCCGGCCACAGTCCCCCCTGTCACCGGGGCGTCTTTTTGCGATCAGTCCGGCATTTCCAACGACTGCAAAACTGAAGAGCAATGAATCCACCCCTAATGACGAGGTTCTGAAGACTTGACCAGCGTCGGTGGATCCTGGGGAATGAGTTCAGCCACGGAATCCGGGATGCTGCAGTTGAGGCTGGCAGCAATGGCGACCTGCGTACGGTTGCTTACACCCAACTTGCGCATGATCTCCCGGACATGGACCTTCACGGTCGTTTCCGTCATTCCGAGCTTGCGACCGATAACCTTGTTGGGATCACCACGGCAGAGACAGGAAAGCACCGCCTGCTGCCGCACCGTCAATTCGGGCCTCGAGATGGCATCGTCACACCGAATACTGGGGGGACGTTCGCAGGGTTGGACGAGTGCCTTCTCACCAAAGAGCGAACCCTGCTGTTGGAAGAAGCTTAGCTGTTTTTCTCCGGTCGGCATTTGACCTAGTTGCCCGGAACCTGGAGGCGGTTGCCCATGCGACGTGTCCGGGGAAGAATGCTGATGAGTGTATTCGACCGTCGGCGCTCCGTTGGCCGCATGACCAGCCAATATGGCAGGCGGGAAGTAGGTACCTCCGCGCAGAACGAATGAAAGTGCCTGCAGCGCGAGAGCCGGCACCATGGAATTGGTAAAGTAACCCTGGGCTCCGCAATTGATCGCGGAGATAACGCTCACCGGGCTTTCATCGTCGGAGAGGATCACCAGCGCAGCCTCTCGACGGAGGGTATGCAGCACCTGCAACTCGGCGAGCATTTCGTGAATGGAGGCAGCAGTGCCGACATTGTAAATCAGCAGGTCGCACTCGATGTGCTCGACGAGCTTCGTGTGCGCTTCCTCGGGCTGCAGAGAAATCAGCTCAACATTCTCTTCCTTGGCCCAGGGACCCAGGAAGCTCTCCATCACCGCCCTTCGAAAGGGCATCGCATCAATAACGATAACTGTCTTCCTGGATGGGACTAACATAACGCGCCCCCGACTCTGTTTTTATATTAAAGTATTCTCAACAGGATCTTTCCGAGACGACCAAGGCTGCGCTTGAATTACGCGGCCGGCAACCAAAGGGGTTGCTCCTGTGCCAATAGAAACAATCTTAGTATAATAAGCAATTAGTTGCCAACAAATTCCGGGAGCAAAATGCGGGCGTTATTATCACTCTCTAGATGCAACGTCGCTCTAGACAACCTCTGCTAATGTATCTTTCGATATATACTTCCCCGTAGGCGAACTAGTTACAATTAATACTAGGCTACTCAGCGGACAAGAACGCGATGTTTGTCAGCAAGCTACCCCCAAAACCGGACTTCGACCTGCTGGCCGCCGCCGCTCCGGCTTCGGCGGACCGCCGTACTTTCGTACTCGCCCTGATCGGAAACCTGATCTGCAGCTGGTCGAACAACGAAAGCCTCTTCATCTATGTCCTGATGATCTTGCTGCGGACCGACGAGGCCTCCGCCGCCGTCGTTTTCGCCACCTTGAACACGACCCGCGCGAGGCTCGACCTGATCCAGCGGATGGCCAAGATCAGAGTCACGGACAAGGCTCTCGCCAGGAACCTGACGGCTCTCGTCGAGCGCTTCGGAGAACTGACAAAGGTCCGCAACGAACTCAATCATTGCATGTTCATCTACGATGCCTCAGGCGCCATCACCCACACCCAGTCGATGCGGCTGATGGAGACGAGGTCCAGCCTCAGGTTCGGCGAGATAAAGGCGCTGGACGACAGCCGCCTGCAGGACATGCTCAGGACCACGAACGAAATGACAAAGATCAACCGCGACATCTGGGATCTGCTGCCGCGGCTTGAAGCACACGTCTGCGACACGCAGCCGCAGCGACAGCCGGCGTAGGCCCAAAGCAGACAGCCGTACAGCGGCGACGCCGCCGTCATCTCGATCCCCCAACCGAATGCCAAGCCTATCGGATGCGCCAACCGGAACGTCGATCGGCTGATATCGCAAGATATCGCGGCTGACCAGATGCATGCATGTTGCGAACGCATCTGTTGCGCGATCTTGCGCCGCCGGCGTTCGCAATAAGGCGGATGCGGGCAGTCGGAAGAACCGACGTTCAAGAGCACCGCCGCGCTTCGAAGATCGCAGACACAGAAGATCAGCGATCTCGTTCTGCTTTGCGATGCTCCAACCACAGGAGCCCGCCATGAGTGGCAGGTCACACCGGAGACACGACCAGGACCAAGACCAGAAGCAAGACCAGATCCAAGCCAATCTTCAGGGTCAGTTGCAGGGCCAGGGTCAGTTGCAGGGCCAGGGTCAGGGCCAAGGTCAGGGTCAGGGCCAGGGCCAGGGTCAGGGCCAGTACCAGACCGCTGTGCAGTCGCTGGATTCCAGCAGCAGCAATGACAACTGGAACGCCAACGGCAACCTGAACGGCAACGGCAACCTCAACTTCAACGACAACAAGAACGAGAATGAGGTCGACAACAAGGTCGATAACGACGTCGACAACAAGCTCGACAACAAGGTCGACAACGATATCGACAACAAGATCGACAACAAGATCGAAAACACCATCGACAACAAGGTCAACGTCGATGTGGATGTGAAGGTCGATCTCGACCTGAGCGCCGACGGCCTGAGCAGCCCCGTGATCGATCTTCATGGACTGGAATACATCAACGACTCGCTGATCATGCCCGACGTGGTGACCCAGACCATGGGGAACGGCAACCAGTTCAATATCGATCAGGTGAACAACCTGGTTGACAACGACACCCTGTACGATCCGAAAGTATCGTTCGGCGGCTGGGATGTGGACTTCGACATGGACGCCAAGGCCGAGGGTGGCGACTCCAAGGTCGACTCCAAGATGGGAGACGTTGTCGGTGCCGCGGCCAGCGGTGTGGCGTCATCTGCCGACGCAGCCCTGACACAGGAAGCGTTCAACCAGACCATCACCCAGGGTGCGAACATCCAGTTCAACAGCATCACGATACAAGCTGCAGGTCATGATCTTACGGATGACCATTCACTGGGCAGCTAGTCACGCGCTTTGCCCGCGCGGCATCCGCCGCGCGGGCTTCCTCCGTCAACTCGTTTCATCGCTACATTTCACTACTGCCGCCGCAATTTGCCAATGAGAAACTGGATGGCCGGTGCATGGCCATAATAGTTCACGCTCAGAGGAGGATCTCCCATGGCGTCAGCGAGCTTCGTCGAAGTCATCTCGCACTTCGCAGGGTACCTCCAGATCTTTCATGACATCGCCCGCGACCGGATCCACTACGATGAGAGCCTCGCGCCCCGTCTGCCGGCCGACTACATCACCCCGCGACCCGATTACGATCATCCCTTCACGCCCGATGACCTCGACACCAAAGGCGGCCCGGCGCCGGATCTGATCCCGGACGACCCCGCACATTTCAACCGCATCCATTCGATCAGGGCTTTGACCGATTTGCCGGATCTCGACCTCGATTTCTTTCCGCCTTCGCGGGGACCTAACATCCAGCTGCCGACATCCGCTGGCAGCGGCGGCTCGAGCGGCGTCGACTTTCATATCAGGGTGGAATACCAGCCCGGCGGCGAGCAAAGCCAGATCGAGGTTCATCAACGCAACATTCTCTATGACGACGATACCCTTCTGCAGCTCAACGGCGGGCTTGCTCCGAGCGATCTGACCTTGAGTCTGGCGACGGACATCGCCGCGACGATCGAACGGATGGCGGACGCTGCCAACGGCGAGATCCCGCAGGAATGGTGGATCCCGCAAAATGGAACCGGCGCGACCGATTTTCTGACCGCCCACGACGCAGACTGGGCGGCGAGCGGCGGAACGCCGGACCCGCATTCGGTGCAGCCCGGCTACTATCTCAACGGCGTGCTGCAGGACCCGGCCCCGATCGCCCCGGACCAGACACTGATAGTCGAGCCGGCGCCCTTGCCGGAGACCGGTCAGGGTCTCGGACAATGGGCCGTTCTCGGCAACAACAGCAGCCTGAACGCGGCGCTGATTATCGACCTTGGCGAGTCCGGCCGCACCATGATCGTCAATGGCGACTATTTCCAAACCAATGCGATCTTTCAGACCAACACGATTATTGACCACGATCACATCAACGTTTCCGACGGTCCGGCGCCGCTCGCAGCCACCGGCGACGACGTGACGACCAACATCGCCGACTTCGTGCAGCATCCCGGCGTCTACGCTTCGATCCAGGCGACGTTCGCCGGACCGAATTGGAACGTCGACGTGGTGGACGGCAACTATTACAACGTCCACGTCCTGCTTCAGACCAATTACCTGTTCGACAACGACGTCGTGGTTCAGACCAGTGCGGACACGCACTACGACCTGGTGGACGGCTACAATCAGCTCGGCAACCTCGCCCAGATATTCAACGGCGAGATTCACTATGACCTGATCGTCATCGAAGGCGCCTACCACGGCATGAACGTCATCTTCCAGAATAATCTGTTGCTCAACAACGACCAGATCCACATGGCCGCGGACGGCACCGATCCGACGCAGTCGGTCGAATCCGGGGGGAACAACCTTCTCAACGAAGCGACGATCGAGAATTATGGCGGAGACAATTTCGGCGAGATGACCGACGGGACGAAGGCCATCCTCAGCGCGCTGGAAACCGGAGCAACGTCGCTCGACCCGAGCCTTGGGACCGCGGTCGACGGATCCGGCGGTGTATTCAATGTGCTGTACGTCACGGGTGATTATTACGACATCAACGCCGTGTGGCAGACCAATGTCATATCCGACGTCAACGTGATCTATCAATTGCTGAACCAGCCGTCGTCCAACGCACTGACATATTTCCCGGACGGCGCCACGACCCAGTCGGTGACGACTGGTAACGACAGTCTGATCAATGACGCTGCGATCATCGATGTCGGCCCGACCAACACCTACGTTACCGGTCAGGTCTACACCGATACGATTCTGGTGCAGGCCAATCTTCTGCCGTCGGATCAGGATCAGGCGGTGAACGCCGATACCCATGCGCTGATTCCCGAACTGATCGCCTTCGTCGACGACAGCCAGGACGATGCCTGCACGACTCCCGCCACGATCCCTGCTTCGCTGCAAGCAGATCCGATCGCGAGCGTACTGCAATAGAGGCAAGGACAGGGTTCTGCTCGATTGGAACCGGTAGTGGAGTTTTGAAATGTCGCTGGGCGGGGACGATCGTTTAAACGGTGGCGGCAGTTCGCATTCAAATCAACCCGACGAAGGGACGCCGAAGACGGCCAAGATCATTCCGCTTCGGACCGTGCTTGATGCCTCCGCTCCGCCGGCTGACGATCCCCCCGTCACATTTGCGGACGAGGAAGCACCTCCGGCGAAAGCCAGAATCACGGATCCGCCGGTCGAACCGTCGCTGCGGGAGGAAGCAAAGACCCCGGCGCCGGGATCCACCGTCTTGATCGAGCAGCCCGTTGCGCCTCCGCCGTCGACCGGCGACGGGGGCGGCGGCGGCGCCTCAGGCGGAGGAGGAGGCGGCGGAGGCGGCACGCCGCCGCTGCACAAGCGATCCAGCGACCATGAATTCCGGGATGTGCTCGGCAAGGGCCTTTCGAAAGCACGCCGCAGCCTGGTGACCGTGGGAATCTTCTCGGTTGCGGTCAACCTGCTGGTGCTCGCAATTCCGATCTACCTGTTCAATATGTCCGATCGCGTGCTGACCAGCCGCAGCACGGACACGCTGGTGATGTTGACCATAATCGTGGTCATTGCGATCGCGGCGCATGTGCTGATGGACATGATGCGCCGCATCATCCTGATGCGCGTTGCAGTCGAGACCGAGGCGAGATTGGGCGGACCCGTGTTGAGCGCCGCCGCCAGGGCCGCACAAGGCGGATCCAGCCGGGAATTCCAGACATTGGCGGACCTGCAGCACCTGCGATCATTCATCACTGGTCCGGTATTGCTGACAATGTTCGATACGCCGGTTTCGCCGGTCTACTTTGCCGTGGTGTTTCTCATTCATCCGCATCTCGGTTTCATCGTGCTGGCGACCGGCGCTGCCCTCGTCGCCGTGGCGCTCTTGAACCAGCGGGTGACCGCGGTGCCGTTCACCCAGGCCAACAACTACGGCACCAGGGCAAACCTGCAGGCGGAATCGATGGCCCGCAATGCCCAGGTCATCAACGCCATGGGAATGATCCCGGAAGGCGTCCAGGTCTGGGGCCGCGAAACGGTCGAGTCCCTGAAGGCGCAGGTGATCGGCCAGGACCGCAACATCCTGATGACGGGGCTGTCGAAGTTCCTGCGGCTGTGCACCCAGATCGCCATCCTCGGATGGGGGGCATGGCTGGCGCTGGAAGGCCAGATGACCAGCGGCATGGTCATTGCGGCTTCGATCGTGGCAAGCCGGGCGCTGTCGCCACTGGAAGGGACCATCGAAGGCTGGCGCAGCTTCGTCCAGGCGCGTTCGGCCTATGCCCGGGTCAAAACCCTGCTGCTGAATTCGCCGCTCAATATGGAGCGACTGCGGTTGCCGCGGCCGGCCGGATATCTCAACGTCGAGCGGATTCTCTACGTGCCGCCGCCGAACAAGAAGGTGATCCTGAACGGAATCAGTTTTCAGCTGAAGCCCGGTGAATCGCTCGCCATTGTCGGGGATTCCGGCACCGGCAAAACCATGCTGGCGCGCATGCTGGTCGGATCCATCATTCCGACCGCCGGCAGCGTAAGGCTCGACATGATGGATCTGCGCAACTGGGATCCACGCCAGTTCGGCGAGAGCGTCGGTTATCTGCCGCAGGATGTGCAATTGTTTCCCGCATCGATCAAGGCCAACATTGGCCGGATGCGCGAGGATGCCCGCGACGAAGACGTGTTCGACGCGGCGGAGACCGCCGATGTGCACGAGATGATCTCGGGTTTCGCACAGGGCTATGAGACCATCGTCGGTATGGACGGCAGTCCGCTGTCCGGCGGCCAGAGGCAGCGGGTCGGGCTGGCGCGCGCGTTTTACGGCAACCCGCGCCTGATCGTACTCGACGAGCCGAACTCCAATCTGGATGCGAACGGCGAGCGGGCGCTCGCGAAGGCGTTGCTGCGCGCCAAGGAAAAGAAGATGACGGTGGTCACGATCACCCAGCGCGCCGCACTGCTGCAGAGCGTCGACAAGATCATGATCCTGCATCAGGGATCGGTGCAAGCATTCGGGACCCGCGACGAGATCATTCCAATCATCACCGGGCGCAAGCCGACGAACATCCCGGGCGGGCCGGGCGATCCCCCGCCGCTGAATTCGTAGCGGCCGCAGATGGAAGGGAACGAGGCGCGCCATGGCCAACAGGAAAATTGCAGCCCGAACCGCGGCAGCCGACGGCACCTGGTACGATACGCTGCCGCGATCGACGAAATTTCCGACCATCGGCGGCATGCTGATCATGGCCGCCGTGCTGATGGGTTTCGGCGTCTGGGGCAATATGGCGCCGATCGCTGGCGCAGTGGTCGCGTCCGGCGTGTTCGTCGCCACCGGGCAAAACAAGATCATCCAGCATTTCGAAGGTGGCGTTATCCGCGAGATCTATGTGCGCGAAGGCGACATCGTCGAGCCGGGTCAGATACTGCTCGAGCTTGATGAGACCTCAGCTCGAGCGGAGTTGCAGCGCCTGTTTCTGCGTCGCATCAGGTTGTCGGCCATCGATGCAAGGCTGCAGACCGAGATGAGGGAAGAGCCGGAAATCACGTTTCCGTCGGAAGTCGCCAATGCGCCGGCGAATTCGCCCGAGGTGAAGGAAATCATCGACAGCCAGAAGATGACATTCACGGCGCGCCGCAACAATATGAACAGCGACATCAAGAGCATTAACGAGAGCATCAGGGCGCTGGAGGAGCGGGTCCAGGGATCGCGGGTTCAACTGGACGCGGTCAAGCGCCAGATCGTTCTGCTCGACGAGGAAATCGAGACCAAGGATCGTCTGGTGCAGGCCGGGCTTGTACGCAAGCCGGAGCTGATGGTGCTGCAGAGGTCGAAAGCCAACCTGGAAGGCGAAGTCGGCCGCATCATGGGCGACATCGGCGACGCCAAGGAACGGATCGCCCGCGCGGTCGAGCAGATCAACGGCGTGCGCAAGACGGCGATCAAGACCGCGGTCGAGCAAATGCATGAGGTGCGGGGCGAGCTGGCCGACGTCCGCGAGCGGATGCTTAGCGCCAAGGGCGTACTCGATCGGGTCCGCGTCACCGCGCCGGTCAGCGGCGTCGTGGTGAAGCTGCGTTATCACACCCGGGGCGGAGTGGTGGAGGCCGGCAAGAACATCATGGAGCTGCTGCCGCTGAAGGACGAGCTGATCATCGAGGCCCGGTTGCGGCCGCAGGACATCGACAGCGTCAAGCGCGGGCAGAAGGCGATGGTGCGGCTGACGGCCCTCAACCAGCGCATCTCGCCCATGGTTTCTGGGGACGTGATCTATCTGTCGGCCGACACGCTGGCCGACGAAAAGAAGTCGCAGCAGGTCGGACCGACCGACATCTACCTCGTCCGCGTCAAACTCAACAACGAGGAAGCCATGGCGCTTCCCGACTTCAGTCCCACTCCCGGCATGCCGGCCGAGGTCTACATCAAGACATCGGAGCGCACGTTCTTCCAATACATCGTCAGGCCCATCCACGACAGCATGTCGCGGGCATTCAGGGAGCGCTAGGCAAGCAACCAGGCAGGTATTCTGGAAAGGCGTCCGCCGTGCATATCGACATCATCGAAACGTTGCCGTCGCTGGCCAAGCTCCAGGACAACTGGAACGCGGTCTACGATGCGGATCCCGAAGCCCAGATCTTCCTGTCATGGAAATGGCTCGGCGGATGGCTGGCTCACATCGAAGGCCCCTGGTTCATCCTGGCGGCAAAGGCCAGCGACGCCGCCGACGCCCCCTACGCTGCATTCTTTCCCTTGCGGCTGCAGACCGCGATCGAGAACGCCGACGTGCGCAGCGAGATCAGGATGGCCGGCAATTTCTCGGCCGACTACACCGGCATCGTCTGCACGCCGGAGACGGAGCACAAGGTCATTCCCGCCTTTGCCCGATGCATCAAGCAGATGAACTGGGCACGCCTCAACCTCGAAAATGTCCGGATGTCGGAGCGACGCTTCCGGTTGCTCATGGCTTGCTTTCCGAAGGCCAGTTTCCAGATGACGGAGGTGGACAGGATCGCCAAGATCGACGGCATCGATAACAGTCTCTGCCCGTACACCGCCTTGCCGGCGGACTGGAATTCCTATCTGGAGTCGCTGAGCACCAATACGAGGCAGAAGATCCGGCGCCTCCTCAAACTGGTCAATGCGGGGGGTGAATACCGGATCACCGTTGCGACCCCCGAGACTTTCGCGCAGGACCTCAAATCCCTGCTTCGATTCTGGGAGATCAAGTGGCGCCCCCGCAAAGGCACGATGACCGACAGCCTGGTTCGCTCCAACGGCAACATGCTGACGCGCAGTTTTCAGTCCGGCCTGGTATTCCTGCCGACTTTCTGGCAGGGCGACCGGCCGGTCGCGGCGCTGGCCACGCTGGTCGACCCGCGCAAGCGGACGTTCTCCTTCTACATGACCGGACGCGACGAGACCTTCGATGGGCCGCCGCCGGGAATGATCCTGCATGCCTTCAGCATCCGCCACGCGATCGAGAACGGCTTTACCGAGTATGATTTCCTGCGCGGCAACGAGCCCTACAAATATTCGTTCCATTGTACGGAGCGCAAGATTCGCTGCACCGTGGTCGAGACGAGGAATGGCAGGAATCTCGGCAACAGGATCGACCCGCGAAGCATTCCCGACGTCCTGGAGCAGGCGACCGACCTTCACAAGAAGGGACAGACTGCCGACGCGGAATGCGGCTACCGGCGGATTCTGGAAGTCCAGCCAAGGCATGCCGACGCGCTGCACCGGCTGGGCCAGTTGCTGACCGCGAAGGGCGACCTGGCCGGCGCCAAGAAACTGTTCCGCACCTTGACGGCGGTCCGCCCCGATGCCGCCAAGGCGTGGCTGTGCCTCGGCCAGGCCTGCGAAGGGCTCGGCCAGCATCAGGAAGCACTCTACCACTATCTCGAATTCATGCGGCTGCAGCCGGACCTTCCGGACGGGTTCGTCGGCACGGCCAGGTGCCTGGTCAAGCTCGGGCGGATCGCGGAACTCAACGCCGCGCTGCTGGCGACGATAGGACCGGCGACCCGACCGTCGGTCAGGAATTGGCGCGACGGGCCGGCCGTGGCGCATGACAGGCCGGCGCAGGCCGCCTCGGTCGTGCTGTAGAAACAAGGCTGCCGTAACCGGATACGCTCGAGCGTCGGGCCGGTCGCGCTGCGAGCGCACGCCCGCGGGAGGTTTCGCAATGCCGGTTCCCCTCTCCCACACGGGGAAAGGGGAAACTCAAGCCACCGGCGCCTCAGAACAGCAGCGCCTTGGAATACCAACGCCTTGTTGGAATACCAAAGCCTTTTAGAAAACCAAAGCCTTGGCCTGCTTGACCTGCGGCAGCCCCTGCACCTTGGCGAGCACTTCCGGAGGCACCGCGCCGTCGACCTCGACCAGCGCGATAGCGTCGCCACCCTGCTTGGTGCGGCCGAGATGGAAGGTCGCGATGTTGAGCTTGGCGTCACCGAGCAGGCTGGCAAAGCGGCCGATGAAGCCGGGCTTGTCCTCGTTGGTGACGTAGATCATCGACTTGCCGAATTCGGCGTCGACCCGGATGCCCTTGATGTCGACCAGCCGCGGCTTGCCGTCGGCATAGACCGTGCCCGACACCGAGCGCTCCTGCCGCTCGGTGGTGACGGTGACCGTGATCATGCTTTCATAATCGCTCTGCGCCGCGCGCACGATCTCGTCGACCACCATGCCGCGTTCCTTGGCGATGACCGGCGCCGAGACGACGTTGATGTCGCCCAGCATCGGCCGCAGCAGGCCCGACAGCACCGCCGAGGTCAGCGCCTTGATCTTCATTTCGGCGACGTGGCCCTCATAGGTGATCTGCACCTTGAGGATGCCGGTTTCGGTGAGCTGGCCCGCGAACGAGCCGAGCTTTTCGGCCAACTCGATAAACGGCTTCAGCTTCGGCGCCTCTTCCGCGGTGATCGAGGGGAAATTGACGGCATTGGAAATCGCGCCGCTCAAGAGATAATCCGACATCTGCTCGGCGACCTGCAGCGCGACGTTCTCCTGCGCTTCTGTGGTGGAGGCGCCGAGATGCGGGGTGCAGATCACGTTGGGGTGTCCGAACAGCACGTTCTTGGTGGCCGGCTCCTCGACGAACACGTCGAACGCGGCGCCTGCGACGTGCTTGGAATTCAGCGCATCGACCAGCGCCTGCTCGTCGACCAGGCCGCCGCGCGCGCAATTGATGATGCGCACGCCCTTTTTCATCTTCGCAAGCGCGCCGGCGTCGATGATGTTTTTGGTCTTCTCGGTCAGCGGCGTATGCAGGGTGATGAAGTCGGCGCGCTTGAACAGCTCGTCGAGCTCGACCTTCTCGACGCCGATGTCCTTGGCGCGCTCCGGCGACAGGAACGGATCGAACGCGATCACCTTCATGCGCAGGCCGAGCGCGCGGTCGGCGACGATCGAGCCGATATTGCCGCAGCCGATCACGCCCAGCGTCTTGCCGGTGATCTCGACCCCCATGAAGCGGTTCTTCTCCCACTTGCCGGCCTGGGTGGAGGCGTCGGCCTGCGGAATTTCGCGCGCCAGCGCCAGCATCAGAGTGATCGCGTGTTCGGCGGTGGTGATCGAATTGCCGAACGGCGTGTTCATCACGATGATGCCCTTGGCGGTAGCGGCCGGGATTTCGACGTTGTCGACGCCGATGCCGGCGCGGCCGATCACTTTCAGCCGCTTCGCCTTTTCGAGGATCTTCGCGGTTGCCTTGGTGGCGGAGCGGATCGCCAGGCCATCATAATGGCCGATGATCTCGGCGAGCTTTTCCTTGTCCTTGCCGAGATTGGGCTGGAAATCGACCTCGATGCCGCGATCCTTGAAGATCTGCACAGCGGCGGGCGACAACGCGTCGGAAATGAGAACCTTGGGTTTGTGCATGGGACTTTTCCTTTGGAAAAATGAAACGTCGTCCCGGCCGTAGCGCCACTTGGCGCGAAGAGCCGGGACCCATACTCCCGCTGGTGGTTATGGGTCCCGGGTCGCGCGGCGAAAGGCCGCTTGCCCGGGACGACAATTGAACGGGATTACGTTACGCCGCCTTCGGCAGCGCAGCCTTGGTCTCGGCGAACGCCCAGTCGATCCACTGCGTCAGCAGCGCGACATCCTTGGCTTCCACGGTAGCGCCGCACCAGATGCGCAGGCCCGCCGGCGCATCGCGATAATGCGCAAAATCGTAGCCGGCGCCCTCCTTCTCCACCAGCGCCACCAGCTTCTTGGCGAAGTCGGCCTGCGCGTCGGCGGTGAGAGCAGTGATCGCGGGATCGATCACCTTCATGCACACCGAGGTATTGGAACGGATCGCCGGATCCTTGGCCAGGAAATCGATCCACGGCGTCTTCGCCTTCCAGTCGGCGAGCACTTTCGTGTTCGCGTCGGCGCGGGCGATCAGGGCCTTCAGGCCGCCGACCGATTTCGCCCAGTTCAGCGCGTCGAGATAATCCTCGACGCACAGCATCGACGGCGTGTTGATGGTCTCACCCTCGAAAATGCCCTCGTTGAGCTTGCCGCCCTTGGTCATGCGGAAGATCTTCGGCAGCGGCCAGGCCGGCTTGTAGGTCTCGAGGCGTTGCACCGCCCGCGGCGACAGCACCAGCATGCCGTGCGCGGCCTCGCCGCCAAGCGCCTTCTGCCAGGAGAAGGTCACGACATCGAGCTTGGCCCAGTCGAGCGGCTGCGCGAACGCCGCCGAGGTGGCGTCGCAGATGGTCAGGCCTTCGCGGTCGGCCTTGATCCAGTCGGCATTGGGCACGCGTACGCCCGAGGTGGTGCCGTTCCAGGTGAAGACGATGTCGGAAGCAGGATCGGCCTTGCTGAGATCGGGGATTTCACCATAGCCGGCATGCAGCTTGGTGACGTCCTTGAGCTTCAATTCCTTGACAATGTCGCTGACCCAGCCTTCGCCGAAGGACTCCCAGGCGATCGTGGTCACGGGCCGCGCGCCGAGCAGCGACCACAGCGCCATTTCGACCGCACCGGTGTCGGACGCCGGCACGATGCCGATCTTGTAACCGGCAGGCACCTCGAGCACTTCGCGCGTCAACTCGATCGCGAGCTTGAGCTTGGCCTTGCCGATTTTCGCTCGATGCGAGCGGCCGAGGGCGGCGTCTTTGAGATTTTGGGGGTTCCAGCCGGGGCGCTTGGCGCAGGGGCCGGAGGAAAAATACGGCACATTGGGCCGCAAAGCGGGCTTCGCTGCAGTCATGATCTATCCTTCCAGATAGCTAGCCTCCCGTTGGGGGGAGGTGTCCCGCCGCGGTGCATAAGGGAAACGCCTGGAATCGTCAAGGAACTTTCGAGGGGCCAGATATACACTTTCGGCAGATGTGACCCTTGGGATCAGGTGTGATCCCGGGATCAGGTGCGCCCCTGGAATCGCAACCGATTGGTGGCCCGGCGACCACATCGGGCGGGATTGCCGCAGGGGGTTGCGACTGAAGCAGTTCGTCAGCATCCGTGACGGTTCTTGCCGCCCTTCGCCTGCTCGAGGTTTTCAGTACGCTGTTTTCGCCGGCCTGCACGACGTACTCGTTGCCGATCCGAATAATTGAATAATTGTTCATGTGTGGATCCCCAACCTGCCCGAGCCCGGCGGGATACAGCACAATGCCACGCATCGTTGCGCGGAAATAATTACGAAAGGCTGGCTGGTTTATCGCGCGTTAACCGGAACGAATGGCAAAGCCCGTTTCGCAATCGGCGCAAGGCCGCAGCGATCCTGCCGACGAATTTGGCTGTATCAAAATCTCCAGGTCATTCCGACATGGCTCGGCTGAAACCCGAGCCGCCTGTAAAACCGCTGCGCGTCGACGCGGGTGTTATGCGTGAACAGTTCGACCAGTTTGCAACCGTTGGTGCGTGCCTCGTCGAGCGCCCATTGCACCAGTTGCTCCCCGACGCCGCGGCTGCGGCGATGCGTGGCGACGCGGACGTCCTCGATCAGGCCGCGCAAGGCGCCCTGCGAGCTCAGTCCCGGCAAGATGCAGAGTTGCAGGCAGCCGATCACGGTGCCCTCGCCGTCCTCGGCGACCACGAGATGGATGTTCGGATCGGCCTCGACCCGATCGAACGCCCGGAAATAGAACGGCGGCAGCGGGTCTTCGATCCGCTCGCGCGCGCTGCCGAGCGGATCGTCCGCCAGCATCGCCACGATGGCGCCGACGTCGTCGCGGCGGGCGCGCCGGATGGTGACGGTGGAAATCGCGGCCATGGTGGTATCCTTGGAACTCAGCGCGCCGGTGGTAGCCCGAGATAGCGTTCGGTGTCGCCGATCCAGCGCCGCACCGCGGCATAGCCGTCGAGGTGGAAGCCGCCCTCATGCGCCAGCCGCGTATAGGCCAATAGCGCGACGTCGGCGAGCGAAACAGCCTCGCCGACCAGGAACCGCGTCGCGGCGAGCTGATGCTCCATCCGCGCCAGCGCCGCATAGCCGCGCTTGATCTTGTCGGGATCGAGGTCGGAGGCCGGCTTGCCGAGATAGACCATCTGGAAGCGGCACACCGCGATATAGGGCTCGTGGCTGTATTGCTCCCAGAACAGCCACTCGTCCATCTTCGCCGCGGCAAAGTCGTCCGCGGGAATGAGATCGCTGCCGCGGGCGAGATAACGGATGATGGCATTGGACTGCGCCAGCGCGCGGCCGTCGTCGAACACCACCGTCGGCACCTGCCCGGCGCCGTTGAGCTTGAGAAATTCCGTGGTGCGGGTCTCGCCCTTGAGCGTATCGACGCGGATCCAATCGTAGGGCAACGCCAGGTGATCGCAGATCCACTTCACCTTCAGGCAATTGCCCGAATTGGTATCGCCGTAGATTTTCATGGCCGGCCACCGTTCTCAGGAGAGCGACAGACCAGCAGCCGGCAGCACTTCTGTCAACAGGATCGGACGGTGCCTGGAATCCGCCGACGCATTCGATCAGAACTTGTAGCCCAGACCGGCGCGGACCGTGTTGATCTGCGTGTCGATCGAGGAAGTGAAGCGGATGTATTCCCACTCCGCGCGCAGGAACAGGCCCGCATACAGCATCACATCGACACCGAGTCCGCCGGAATATCCGTAGACCAAGTGGCTATTCTTCGCATCCGTCGCGCTCAGATCAAACGGAACGTTCTGGAAGCCCGGCGCAGCGTTCGGGTTGACCTGGGTCCCGTAGATATGGGCGGTCCTGATGATATTCGCCTGCCCCAGGGCCACACCTCCGAACATATAAGGCAGAAATGCACCGGCCGCATAGCCGGCCCGCAGGCGAAGCGTTCCCATGTCGGAAACCGCCATCGTCCCCGTGCTCTCATACGTCACGGTATCGGTGTAACCCCCGGAGGCGGAAAAGAACCGCGACATGCTGTCGGTCTGCGTGCCGCCGAACTTGCCATGCATATAGTTGAACTCAGCGCCGAGAATGACGTCGTCCCATTGCGCATTGTAACCGGCGAAGCCGCCGAAGCCGTTGCCGTGAACCGAGGTCTTGCCTCCCAGCGGCCAGGACGAGACGCCGCCTGACGCCTCGATGTCCGTCGTGGCCAGCAGGTGAGCCGCGATGCTCCTCGTTGCGCCTGTGAAGTTCATGTCGGACGTACCGAGGCCGCCCTGCCCTCCGATGTAGTAGCCCTGCCAGTTGACTCTCGCGGTGGTCAGCCCGTCGGTGAAGGAGCCGCGAAGAAACGGAAGGTCGGCCGCTTCCGCACCGGAGGCCACCCCGAACATCATCGCCGCCAGCAAAAGTCTACGCATCGCAACGCTCCATCGAACTCTGACTGGCGCTGATCATCGCCTGTTAACCTTAACCAATCGTTGTCGCAGGCTGCGAACGGCACGATCCTTTGCGAAAACCCGAGATCATTTCCGTGACGGGCCTTGCGCAGCCATGTCGCCGCGCCAAACGAAAACGGCGCGGGAAGATCCCGCGCCGTTAATACTCGTTAAGAGGAATGAGGCTCGATCAGCCTTTGCGCATCAGCGGCGGCGCGTAGACCGGCGGGCTCGAGAGGTCCCAGCGCACGCCCAGCTTGAGGTCATGCGAAGTGATGTTCTTGAACGTCATCGGATTGTTGATGCCGTTGGTGCCGTCGAAAGCCCTGAGATCGCCGGTCAGGCCGTCGCCCATATCGAGGTAGCGATAGGCGAGTTCGACGGTGAAGTTCGGCGTCACCTTGTAGCCGACGCCGGCATGCAGCGCCCAGGCGAGATTCCATTTCGACACGTTGTCGCCATGGGCGAGGCTCCCCAATGTGGGGCCTACGCCCTGGAGGGCGATACCCTGGTCGGTGAAGTTGTTGATCGAAACTCGCGCACCGCCGACGCCGGCGCCGATGAACGGCGTGATGCACCACCAGGTGCCGAGATCGACATAGGCGTTGGCGAGAACCACCCATTCGTTCTTGGTGGCGTGATAGGTGTCGGTGCCGACACCGCCGGCATAGGTGATGCGGTCGGTTCCGAAGAACTGCGAATTGCCGCGATACTCACCGGTGACGTCGGCGCGGAACCAGTTGTTGACCTTGTAACCGACGCCGAGGCCGAAGATACCGGCGGTGTTGAAGCTGAGATGCTGGTTCGACGAAGTGAGGGTGGAGTCGAGCGCGTTGTTCAGGCGATCGACTCGCTGATTGCTGAAACCGATGTCGCCACGCAGATACCAGCCGCCGAAGTCCTCGACCACCGGAGGCGGTGCGTATGCCGGCGGCGGCATGATGGCCATGTCGGCGGCAGAAGCCATCGATGACAACATTGATGCCGCTCCGGCGGCAACGAGAAACTTAACGCTACGCATTGGCTTCGTCCTTTTGTCCGGTGAGGCAGACAACGGAGGCCTCACATCAAAAACTCACGGTCGGACGATGCCATCAAATGTTTAAGCGGCACTTAACCCTAATTATTAAGGTTGATAATCTGTTGCGCACGCCCCTCGGACGCGTGCGCTCCGGCAACGAGATCGTGCGGAATTTCAATATTTTGGCGCGCAACCGCCGGCGAAAAACGCGGGCTGCGTTTCTTTCCGATCGCGCCATGGGAAATTCCTGCAGCGGTGAAATCGGCAGCACGAAAATGCCGGGAACCGCCACAATCGCTAATGATGTGTTGATGAAATTCGGCGGTTGCGGCGCCAACGGTTCCCGCGTCAGCGAGCGGCCTTTGGCATCTTCGGCAGGAACACCGCGAGCAATCCGATCGCCGGCAGCAACGCGCAGACCTGATAGACGAAGGCGATGCCGGCGTGGTCGGCGACCTTGCCGAGCACCGCGGCCCCGAGCCCGCCGATGCCGAAGGCAAATCCGAAGAACACCCCGGAGATCATTCCGAGCCGGTGCGGCATCAGTTCCTGCGCGAACACGATGATCGACGAGGTCGCCGACGAAATGATGAAGCCGATGAAGATGGTCAGCACGGCGCTGGCGAACAGCCCGGCATAGGGCAGCGCCAGCGTGAACGGCAGCGCACCGAGGATCGAGAACCAGATCACGTATTTGCGGCCGAAGCGGTCGCCGAGCGGACCGCCGAAGAAGGCGCCGGCGGCGTTGGCGGCGAGGAAGATGAACAAATAGAACTGCGCGGTCTGGGTCGAGACCGCGAATTTGTCGATCAGGTAGAAGATGTAATAGCTCGACAGGCTGGAGACGTAGAGCTGCTTGGAGAACAACAGCGCGACCAGCACCACCAGCGCGACCTTGACCCGGAGGGAACTCGGCGCGTCCGGGTGCGCCGGCGGCGGCGGCGCCTTCTTCGTCGCGATCTGCGGCTTGTACCAATGCCCGATCCGCCACAGGATGACGATGGCGAGAAATGCGATCGAAGAAAACCAGGCGATGCTCGGCTGGCCGAACGGCACCACGATCAACGCCGCCAGCAGCGGGCCCATCGAGGTTCCGAAGCTGCCGCCGAGCTGAAACACCGATTGTGCGAAGCCGTAGCGTCCGCCGGAAGCAAGGCGGGCGATCCGCGCCGACTCCGGATGAAACACCGCCGAGCCCAGTCCGACCAGTGCTGCCGCGACCAAAATAACGGGATACTGCTGCGCCAGGCTGAGCAGCAGCAAACCGACGAACGTGAAGCCCATGCCGATAGCCAGCGAGAACGGCTGCGCCTTTCTGTCGGTGACATATCCGATCACCGGCTGCAGCAGCGAGGCGGTGAACTGGAACGCCAGCGTGATCATACCGATCTGCGCGAAGTCGAGTGCGTAGCTGTCCTTCAGGATCGGATAGACCGAGGCGATCAGCGACTGCATGGTGTCGTTGAGGAAATGCGACAGGCTGATGCCCGCCAGCACGACATAGGCTGGCCCCGCCACGGCGGCGGGCGCCGCGACATCTGGCACCACCACCGGCGCAACCAGCGCCTCTTCCCTGACGACGACGGGCTTGTTCAAGACCTGAAATCCGGATTCGGAGCGCAATAGCTCCTCCTACGACGGCGGTGCCGCACCGACCAGCGCCGATAGATAATGGCTGCGATGCGATCGCGCGCTCAGGCGGCCGCGGCCTGACCGAGTGCGGTGACGATGTGATCGACCACTTCCTCGACCAGGATGCGGTCGTCGCCCTCGCCCATTACCCGGATCACGGGCTCGGTGCCGGAGGAGCGGACCAGCAGCCGACCATGGCCGTTGAGCCGTTTTTCGCCGTCCACGATCGCCGATTTGACCTCGGCGTCGTCGAGCGGCTTGCCGCTGCGATAGCGGACGTTCTTCAGGATCTGCGGCAGCGGGTCGAAGCGGTGGCAGACCTCCGATACCGGGCGGCGGAGCTTTTGCACCACCGCGAGCACCTGAAGTGCTGCGACAAAGCCGTCGCCGGTGGTAGCGTAGTCCGACAGGATGATGTGACCGGACGGCTCGCCGCCGACATTGTAGCCGCGGCCCAGCATCTGTTCGAGCACGTAGCGGTCGCCGACCGGTGTGCGGATCAGCTCGATGCCCTGGCCTTCGAGGAAACGCTCCAGCCCGAGATTCGACATCACGGTGGCGACGACGCCGGGCTTGGCAAGCCGGCCGTCTTCCTTCCAGCTTTGCGCGATCACCGCGAGCAGCTGGTCGCCATCGACCAGATGGCCGCGCTCGTCGACCAGGATGACCCGGTCGGCGTCGCCATCGAGCGCGACGCCGATATCGGCGCGCATCTCGCGCACCTTGCGGCTCAGCGCTTCCGGCGAGGTGGAACCGCATTCCTTGTTGATGTTGAAGCCGTCCGGCTCGACCCCGATCGGAACCACGTCGGCTCCGAGTTCCCACAGCGCTTCCGGCACCACCTTGTAGGCCGCGCCATTGGCGCAATCGATCACCACCCGCAGGCCGTCGAGGCTGAGATCGCGCGGCAGCGTGCGCTTGGCGAATTCGATGTAGCGGTCATGGACGCCGTCGATGCGGCGGGCGCGGCCGAGACTGGCGCTCTGCGCCAGTTTCTTGTCGAGCGATTCGTCGAGCAACTGCTCGATCTGCTTTTCGACGTCGTCGGACAGTTTGAAGCCCTGCGGACCGAACAGCTTGATGCCGTTGTCCTCGAACAGATTGTGCGAAGCCGAAATCATCACGCCGAGATCGGCGCGCATCGACTTGGTCAGCATCGCCACCGCCGGCGTCGGTATCGGGCCGAGCAGCAGCACATCCATGCCGACCGAGGTAAAGCCGGCCACCATCGCGTATTCGATCATGTAGCCGGAAAGCCGTGTGTCCTTGCCGATGACGACGCGATGGCGATAATCGCCGCGCTGAAACACCAGTCCGGCCGCCTGCCCGACCTTGAGCGCCAGCTCCGGCGTGATCAGACCGTTGGCACGGCCCCGGATCCCGTCTGTCCCGAAATATTTGCGGCTCATGTGACCCCCAACTCCGTCCCGGCTCCTGCAACCACCCTGCGAGAAGCCCGGAACGCCCGCCTATCATAGCGTGTAGCGGGTTATAATGCCTGCGGCGCTAAAATGGCTTCAAAAAATATGATGAATCATTACCGGCGGCCGATCTACCGGCCGGCGGCTAACACATTGTTAACGCAGGTATTATGCCCCCGGCACACCCGGCGGGCGGGCCGCTAGTCCCGGCGTTTGACGTGATGGTCGGCCTTCGAGGGCGGTGGCTGGGTGACATTGACCGGATCGGAACCCGGAAAGGTCTCCTCCAGCCCCTCCTCCAGCGCCCGATCCAGCTGGCGCTTCTCGGCGACTTCGGCGATTTTGTCGGCGACCTCGGCGACTTTGGTGCGTGGTCCGGTCATGGATGGCCTCCCTGGCTGGCAGCCTCCCGTGGGGTGATTTTGCAGGGGCCCCAACCATGCTAGATGAATAGTCAAAGCGACGAATACAAGAAGGGCCGGGAGCGCATATGAAACACATCACCTGCATCGAGGATCTGCGCCAGGTCCATAAGCGCAAGGTGCCGAAGGCGTTTTTCGATTACGCCGATCGCGGCTCCTATTCCGAGGATACGCTGCGCGCCAACGTCGACGACCTGCAGCAGATCAAGTTCCGCCAGCGCATACTGGTCGACGTGTCGAAGCGCGACCTCTCGACCACGATCCTCGGCGAGCCCGCCGCGCTGCCGCTGATCCTCGCCCCGGTCGGGCTGACCGGCATGCAATACGGCGACGGCGAAATTCACGCCTGCCGCGCCGCGCAGGCCGCCGGCATTCCCTACACATTGAGCACGATGTCGATCTGCTCGATCGAGGATGTCGCCGCCAATGTCGACAAGCCGTTCTGGTTCCAGCTCTACGTCATGAAGGACCGCGGCTTCATCAAGGCGCTGATCGAGCGCGCCATCGCGGCGAAATGCAGCGCGCTGGTGCTGACCGTCGACCTGCAGGTGATCGGGCAGCGCCATGCCGACATCAAGAACGGCATGACGGTGCCGCCGGAATGGTCGCTGTCGAAGCTGGTCGATTTCGCCACCAAGCCGGCCTGGGTCGCGGGCGTGCTGCGCGGCAAGCGCCGCACCTTCGGCAATCTGGTCGGCCATCTGAAAGGCACCGACGATATCACCGCGCTGGGGACCTGGATCGCGACGCAGTTCGACACCACGCTGAACTGGAAGGACGTCGAGTGGATCCGCAGCATCTGGCCCGGCAAGCTGATCCTGAAGGGCATTCTCGACGTCGAGGATGCCGAGGAAGCGGCCAAGACCGGCGCGCAGGCGCTGGTGGTGTCGAACCATGGCGGCCGCCAGCTCGACGGCGCGCCATCGTCGATCGAGGTGCTGCCTGAGGTCGTCGACGCGGTCGGCACGCAGATGGAGATCCTGTTCGACGGCGGCATCCGCTCGGGCCAGGACGTGATGCGGGCGCTGGCGCTCGGCGCCAAGTCCTGCATGATCGGCCGGGCCTATATCCACGGCCTCGGCGCCTATGGCGGCCCCGGCGTCGCCAAGGCGCTCGACATCATCCGCAACGAACTCAGCGTCACCATGGGCCTGTGCGGCGTCAACACCATCGCCGAGATCGACGACCACGTGCTGGCGATTTAGAAGATCGTCGCGACTTTCTTATTCCCTTCTCCCCTTGTGGGAGAAGGGAAGGCCGCTCACGTCCGCAGATCACGCGCCTTTGAGATCGGCCTCGACCAGTTCGCGAAGTTCCGGCGTGACCTTCGGCCGCTGCCCGAACCACAATTCAAAGCCGCGCACCGCCTGGTGCAGCAGCATGCCGAGCCCGTCGGCGACTTTCAGTCCGCGCGCGCGGGCGGCCGCCAGCAACGGCGTTTCCAGCGGCACATAGACGAGATCGGCGACCACGGCGTTATCAGGCAGCAGGCCGACGTCGATCTGAAGCGGCGGCTGGCCGTGCATGCCGAGCGAGGTCGTATTCACCAAAAGGCCGGCCCGCGGCAGCAGCTCCTTGACGGTCTCCCATGCGACCGGATGCACACGAGCGCCGAATTGCCCGGCCAGCGCACGGGCGCGTTCGATGGTCCGGTTGGCCAGATGCACGCTCTTGATTCCGCGCTCGAGCAGGCCGAACACCACCGCGCGCGACGCGCCGCCGGCGCCCAGCACCAGCGCGTCCTCGGCGCGGTCCCATCCGGGCGCGCAGGCGTCGAGATTGTTGATGAAGCCCTCGATGTCGGTATTGGTCGAGCGCAATTCGCCGCCCTCGTACCACAGCGTATTGGCCGCGCCGACGGCACTGGCGCGGTCATCCGGCTTCGACAGCGCCAGCGCGCGCTCCTTGTGCGGAATGGTGACGTTGGCGCCGACGAAGCCGTGGGTCGAAAGATGCAGCACGAATTCGGCGAAGCCCTCGGGCGGGATCGCCTCGATGCTGTAGCCGCCCTCGATGCCGAGCGTGCGCAGCCAGTAATGATGGATCAGCGGCGAGCGCGAATGCGCCGCCGGCCATCCGATCAGGCATGCGGCGGGGGGTTTGGTCACGGACAGATCTCCTTGTCATACCCGGCCAAAAGCGCGAAGCGCGCCTTCGCGCGAGACGTGCTTCGCACTTTTGCCCGGCCATGACGATCAATTTATCTTCCGCTTGCTGCTGTCAAGAACGCGGCCAGAAACAACTTTTACGCCGCGACGCCGTGCGCGGCGATGATCTGGTCGGCGGCGCGGCCGGTGACTTCGGCCATGCGGTCGAAAGCCCGCGTGAAACTGCCGGCGCCGGCGGTCGCCGACCGCAGCTCCACGATCAGCTCGCCGATTTCAGCCTCCGGCATCATGGCGCGGACGCGGTCCCATCCCGGCCAGCCGTCGCGGGTGTCGAAGCCGAGAATCTGCCCGCGCCGTCCCGACAGGATGGCGTTGATCTTGGCGGTGGCGTCGGTCGGACAGACGATCTCGACCACATGGATCGGCTCCAGCAGCACCGGCTGGCACTGCGGCAGCGCCTCGGAGACGCCGATCCGCGCCGCGGTGCGGAAGGCGAGATCGGAGGAGTCGACGCTGTGGTAGGAGCCGTCGGTCAGCGTCACCTGGACGTCGATCACCGGAAAGCCGAGCGGCCCGCGCAGCAGTCCGTCGACCACGCCCTCTTCCACCGCGCCGATATAATTTCGCGGTACCGCGCCGCCGACGACCTTTTCGTGAAACTCGAAGCCGCCGCCGCGCTGCATCGGCTTGATCTCCAGCACCACGTCGCCGAACTGGCCATGGCCGCCGGACTGCTTCTTGTGCCGGCCGCGCTGGGTGATCGATTTGCGGATGGTCTCCTGATAGCCGATCGAAGGCGGTTGCGATTTGACGTTGACGCCGAAGCGCTCGCGCAGCCGCTCCAGCGCCACCCGCAAATGCATCTCGCCCTGTCCCCACAATACGATGTCGTGGGTGCGCGGATTGTGAATCATGGTCAGCGAGGGATCCTCCTCGTTGAGCCGCAGCAATGCCTGGCCGAGCTTGACGTCGTCCTTGCGGTCGGTGGCCGACAAAGACAACGCCAGCACCGGCGGCGTCGGCTCGACGCTGGCCAGCGCTTTCGGCGCGGTCTTGCCGCTCGACAGCGTGTCGCCGGTCTTGATGTTGTCGAGCTTGCCGAGCGCCACCGTGTCGCCGGCCTCGGCGGAGGCGCGCTTGCTGTCGTGCGCGCCGTTGACCGAAAGAATTCCGGAGACCCGGCCGGACTCGCCCGATGACGACTGCAGCGTGGCGCCGTCGTCGAGATGTCCGGCGAGAATGCGCGCCAGCGACAGCTTGCCGCCGTGCTGCAGATGCAGGGTCTTGAACACATAGGCCAAGGCGTCCTTCGCCGAAACCGCGCCGAGCCGTTTGGCGGTCTCGGCGACCCCGGGCGATTCGTGGCGCAGCGCCTTCATCAGCCGCAGCACGCCGTTCTCGCGGAGCGCCGAACCCAGCAGCACCGGACAGATCAGGCCTTCGCGCAATTCGCGGGCGAGATCGTCGAAGATGGCATCGCGCGGCGGCGTAATGTCCTCGAGCAGTTGCTCCATCAGCGCGTCGTCGTGATCGGCGAGCTTTTCCAGCATCGAGAAGCGGGCTTCCTTCTCGCGGTCGAGGTCGCCGCCTTGCAGCGCCACCACTTCGGACGCCTTGTGTTCGCGGTAGACGAAGGCGCGCTCCAGCGCGAGGTCGACGAAGCCGGCGATCAGGTCGCCGTTCCAGATCGGAATCTGCCGCAGCACCAGCGGGATCCTTGAGGCCGGCTGCAGGGTCGCGAGCGTCTCGCGGATGCGCTTGTTGGCGCGATCGATCTTGTTGAGAAACAGAAAGCGCGGAATGCCGAGATCTTCCAGTTCGCGCAGGATGATCTGAAGCTGCGGCAGCTTCTTCTCGTCCGCCTCGCAGACCACGACAGCGGCATCGACCGCCGGGATCGCGGCGCGCATGTCGTGCGCGAATTCGATCGAACCGGGACAATCGAGAAAGGTGTAGCTGTCGCCCATGAAGTCAGTGGTGGCGGCGGTGAGGCCGGTGCCCATCTTGTGACGGCGGGCCTCGGGGCTGGCGTCGCCGACCGAGGTTCCGGCGTCGACGCTGCCGGCGCTCCGGATGGTGCCGGTGCGCGCCAGTATCGCTTCGAGAAGTGTGGTTTTACCGCTTTGGAAAGGGCCCACCAGCGCAATGCACCGTGGACCGCGGGGACTTCTGACGTCTTGTCCCATTGCCGCCTCCTTGGTTGGAGCTCGGCCCTTGATTGGGTCGGCGAACGGATGGTCCGCCCGTCCCGTAAATTTGGCAAGCGAGAAAAACGTCGTTGCGGTGGATTTTGACGTGCCCTGCGATGGCGCACCGAACGGTCAGCCGTCATTGCGAGCGAAGCGAAGCAATCCATTTCACAGCGGTTCCGGTGGGCAAGATGGATTGCTTCGTCGCAAGCGCTCCTCGCAATGACGCTGTGAGAGTTGCGATTCAATGTCAAATACCGGATACACGTCCGCCTTCTCGCGGCATGATCTGCCCGAGCTTTGCCTGTCGTTGTCCCCCTCAAATGAGGGAGCAGGGAATGCCGGATGCGCGCTGCACCCGCGGTCTCGTGTGCAAAATTGTGCAAAAAAAAGCGCACACGAGCATACAGGTTCAGCGGAGAGCAATCCGACATTCCCTGCGCAATGGCTTTACGGCTTATATCGCGCTCACCCCGGAGTATCGGGCTTTCTTGCCTCCGTCGCCTGCGGATAGCTGGCTCATCCGCGCCCGGTCGGGCCGACTTGCCTTCCGCAGACTTGACGCCAACCATTGAGGCATCGGATCCACACGACTTTGCCGTACGCTTCAGCATCGTACGTCCTGCACGTCCTGTGACCGCTCACGGAGTTTATTCCGCCCTGCGATCCCATCGCGCGCCCGACGCCGCCGCGTCCACCGCATCCCATCCCAACGTTCGGTGACGATGGCCAACGCCCCTTCCTCGGGGACAGGATGGCGTGATTCGTAACGGTGATTTGGGTTTCGGGAAAAGCGAAATTTTGCCCGACGGGTTGATCTGTCGCAGGAGGCGAAGGCGCAATGAACGTAGCAGGCACTCGTCTCCTCAACAGAGCGCTAACTCGCCTGGGCCTCAGGCGGCCACGCGCGCTCAGACATAACATCGGGATGGCGGGTATCGTTTGTGGCGATGCCATGTTTATCCCGAAGCCTATCAATGGCGATTAGACATTTCTTGGCGAGGGCCGCTTCCGTTGGTGAGCCGCTGAGCAGATCGAAGAGCGCCTTTCGCAAATTCCCCACTGGAGCCGGATAGAGGTTGTAGATATTAGAGTCCTCGGCAACGGGCACCTTGTCGACTGCAACAGCCTCTATGGCTGACGCCATCTGACCATCGTAGGCTTGGTCATTCGCTGTGTATTTCTTCACCATGGCAATGAGATCTTTCTCACTTGCCGCTTCACCAAAGAAGTCCTCCAGCATTCTGCGACCCGGGCCATCGCCTACTGTCTCGTACCGCTTCTTCAGTTCAGGCCTCAGTTCGGGAAGCTTCTGCACATATTCTGCAAGCTGGCGACCAACATGCCACGCATCGGCACCGTGAGGTTCACGCCCCAAGACGCGTTCGATGAACAGGTCCGCGTACGACAGCACTGATTCAAGGGTGCCTCGGTTCAGAAATGCCCGCATCCACGCGTGGTCATCCGCAATATCTCTGTGTTCCCGCACTAGACTTACCAATAGAGCGTCCCCCTTCGCGCCGGGTACGGCGGCAACTGCGTTCAGCACGCGTTCCCATCGCTGTGCCCAGCCGCGGCCGTAGAAAGCCTTCACCTTGGTCAAGCCTTCAAGCACGATCTCTGGCCGCGTCGTGAACGGCAGCAACTCCAGCCAAGGCTCGATTTCCCAGGTATTCTGCCGCTTGTGCCATGCCTGGTTGGGCTCATTGGCCTCGGCTAGCCAATCATCGATAGCCCGCATAACGAGATCAGCATCGATAACCTGCCCATCAAGGACCATGGCGGCCAGCAAAGTCTGCTTTGCCCCCAATGGCTGCGGCAAGTCCGTGATACGAGCGATGAGCCCATCGTGATCGGCATGCGGCATACTCAGGGCAATGCGCGCTAACCCAATCGCGAGCAACTGATCGTCCTTTTCCGCCTGTGGCTTCGCCAACCGATCTATCGCGGCGAAAATTGGCACTGCGAGCGCATTTAACGGCTCGGGCCTCGGCGACGCCGCACGGCTCTTACGCGCCACCTCAACTTCATCGAACCATGGCCACCGCCGATGAAAGCTCGGCTCGGGCACATCCAATTGCTTGTCCGATATAGATTTCAGTATGAGCGCAGCAGCAAGACCAAAATCCCTGTCTTCGAGATACTGCGCCGCGACTGTAGCCACTTCATCACCGCCGATGCGAACAAAGGACGCTTGGTATTGGTTGTCGTAAAGCGCGCCCGCATCTGACGTCGCGTCGATATCGCCGCGCCTCCGGGCATCCACAAGGCCTTCACGCGCCTTCTTAAGACGTGACAGCTCTTCATCGAGCAGTTGCTTTAGTTCGGGTACCAGTTCCCGGAAGCCCAAGCGACCGATGGCATTCGACACCTCCGTAAGCTGGTGTCTTCTTCCGGTAGGCGCTGCAATCATCGTCTCGACCCAACGCCGCAGAAGGTCGATCCACACGCCTTTCGTCGCTGGGTCAATCGCGAGCGGCCGCTTGCGATCCTCCTGGCCGGTCCCGTGGTCTGCCACAAGCGACGCCAGGGATGAAATAATGCTGGGATCGTCTGACTTTTCTCTCCGCGCGATGGAAGCCGCGAAGACGGCGGGGCGCGTGCCGCGAATTCGGTCCTTGATGCGACGGTATTCATCGCCGAGCGCGCGATCGTTCCGTGCAGCCCGCAAAGCACGGGCGCATCCAAGAAATCTGTCGATTAGCGCATCCACTGTCTTTGGACCCGCCATAACCGCCGCGGCATTGATATCGCGGCTCTCACGGCTAACATCGAGAATGGACTTTGCAATCGGCCCTTCATCAGTCACTTCCAAATTCAAAAGGAGTTCGTCTGCGTGGTACGGCAATTTTAGACCTGTCTCCAGGCGCTGACGTAGTCCTTGCAGTACGGCGTTCGGCGCCTGCTGCTGGGCAAAATAGAGCGAACCACCCTGCCGATCATTGATGGGAAACTGCGGGTCCGCAATTGCGGCTGCGATGGCCGCATCGCGCCCTGGGTAATCGGAGGGTTGCTGAAGAAGAAGGCGAAGCCGCTCATATGATCCAGTTGCCTTTTCGAAAGCCTTGGCTCGAATGGTGCGCAACCTCTCCACGACCGCTGGCTCCTGGATATCTTCCGCGTAGCCATGCGCCGCGATAAGCTCCCAAGTCTCTTGGTGGGCGGACGACAGAAGATCGGCAACATGACGGTCGGCCCGCCGAAACTGAAGGTGTTGAACGACTTCCGCCTGGACCTTCGGGCTCGGATCAGTCTTCGCCAACTCTACCGCCAGATCCACTCCATCCACGCCGCTCTCTCCGGCTATCATTGCGAGCAAGTCCTCCCGCGTCTGCTCGGGAAGCTTTGCTACCTTCGCATGCAGATCGGGACCAAGGACTCGCGGACGAAAGCGCGGCGCAATTCGCAAAGTTGGAAGCAGTATTTGTCGGTTGCTGCTAGATGCAAGGGGCCAAATCTGCGGGGCAAATTCGGGCCGGCCGGTCATGATCATGAACCTTACAGCGCGATCCACTTTCCCGGGCCGGTGCCAACGCTCGACAAAAGTAGCAATGTCCCCTTTCACTAATTCCCAAACCGAAGCCGCCGCACGATAAATCATCTCGGCGCCCAACATGGGATCAACTGGCAAAGCGAGCCGGACTGCATGCGCAACGATCTCCGTTCCGCCGTTTTCGCGTGAAAGCCGCTCCGTTGCGAACAAGACGGATTCTTCCCACATAGGCTGGTCGAAGATGGCGGCACGTAGCTGCACACGAGCGCTCGTATCGCCTCTCGCGCTCACCCGCATCAATTCGGAGACCTTGTGACTGGCATACCATTCTTGGAATTGCTGATGCTGGAACGCGACGCCGCCCCCAGAGCGCATCAAGGCATGGTGGCTCGTCAACGCTTCCAAAACTGTTATTGGCTCGAGCGGTCCGGCAATCTGGCCTTGCTCTCGGAGTCTGGCAGTCGTAGTTGCCACGATCCGGCGCGCGTCGGCCTCGGACATTGTGGTCGAACCAATCGCGTTCAAATGGCTCGCCAACTCGGTCAAAATCTCTGCGTGGCACCCAAGAAGCGCTGATTGCAGGGTTTCAACGTGGTCGGCTGCCCGTTCGTGCTGTTCGACGAACAAGCGGAGCACGGCTTCCTTGGTGTCGGCGATTGCGCCTCTTGAACCGCCCGCGAGTAGGGCGGAAAGGTACAGTGGCGTGGCGATCAGTGCGCGAACGCCGGGTGTCCGCCAGGCATCGTCAACAATCTTCTTGCCCGCCGCGCCATAGAGCGCATCCGCAATCGCCATCTGCTGGCCTTCGGAGAGTGGCTCGATATGGACGCGCGGTCCTGATATGGGCACGTCAAGCGCTTGCCGCCGCGTTGTGGCAACGATGCGAACGTCGGGCCAGTCACGACGGACTTGCCCGATCTCGACACGCAACCGCTTGTGGGCGTCCGGAGTAAGTTCGTTCCAACCGTCAAGCAAGAGCAGTAGCCGTCCGCGCTCGGCGAGCGCGCTTACATCGTCCGTGCTAATCGCCTTGAAAGCCGAGCGCTGATATAGACTCGCGAGCAGGCTTGTTGATCCTGCAGACCAATCACCCAGCCTGAAATAGAAAGGAACGATCGAATTTGCAGTTAGCACGTGGCCTGCCAGTTGCAGAAGTGTAGTCGTCTTGCCGGTTCCTGGCGGCGCCACGATTGTCACTTCAGGTGCAACTTCGACAGCCAGCGGCAATTTACCGATGCTGAAGGATGGCGCTTCGTTGTCGCCGTCTATTCTGAGGGTGAGCTCGATGGCATCACGGGACCACATTGGCCCACGCCTATAGGTAACGAGATCAGCGGCGGCGGCCGCGTGAACTTTCTCGAAAACGGCATCGAATTCGGCATCCTCGGGCCGATCATCTGCCGCAATCGTCGCTTCAACGCGGGCTGGCTCTTCCGCGAGTGCAGTGCCAGATGCCACAAGTTCACGAAACGCACGCGTTTGCGCATCGCGCTTCCATCTTGTCAGTTGCTCGATCGTAAACTTGTTCGAGTCGACATCGACCAGCCTCCCACAGTTCTGACAAAGCCATAGTCCGTTTTCCTTGCTCCGCCGCGCCTCCAGCGTTTGGGCCGCGTTGTAGCGAGGCCCACCAGGGGATGCTGCGCAAATGTGAGCCGCCACGCCGATGATGATGGTCCCGTCCTGCGCTGCGTTGGCACCGACGGTCGGTCGACGGCATTCAGGATTCGAGCAACGGTACCCGACGCCCTTGGCAATCTCCGTAACGGTTCGTTTGGTGAAATCGTCGCGCAAATGGGGCCGCCGTGGGTATAATAGCGCCAGCGAAAGAGCGAATCCTGCACAAAACCAATAGCATAGCGGCCCGGCACCTGCACGCCCGTGTGATTGTCAGTGTTTTTCTTCGCTCGGCGCGGCAAGGTATTAAGGGATGGAAGCGGCGGCTCGCGACAGCGCGTTCGCATCAAAGGAGACAAGCGATGGACCTGAAGGGCGCGGTTGCACTGGTGACGGGCGGCAATGGCGGGCTGGGGCAGCGCATCTGCCACGCGCTCGCGCGGGAGGGCGCCCATGTGGCTGTCATGTACGCTCGCAGCCGCGACCAGGCGGAAAGCGTCGCCAGCGAACTGACGTCGCGTTATCAGATCAACGCCCGGGCTTTCGCCTGCGACATCACCGACGGCGCGGCGGTGGATCGGCTGGTGGGCGAGGTAACCCGGGCCTTCGGCCACCTCGATGTTCTGGTCAATGACGCCGCCTACAACGTCTCGATCCCGTTCGGCGATCTCGACAATCTGACGCTGGAGGCATGGGACAAGATCATGGCCATCAACCTGACGGGGCCGATGCGCCTGACCAAGGCGGTAGCCCCCGTCATGAAGGCCCAGGGGCGCGGCCGCATCATCAACATCGCTTCGGTGGCAGGGCTCAGCCCGACCGGCTCGTCCATCGCCTATGCCGTGTCGAAGGCGGGGCTCATTCATCTGACGCGTTGCATGGCGGTGGCGCTGGCGCCGGAGACGCGCGTCAACTGCGTGGCGCCGGGTCTGCTGGACGGCACGCGCGCCACAGCCAATCTCCGGGCCGAGCAGATCGAGCGCTCCGCATCGGGCTCGCTCCTGAAAAGGCCAGCCGACAAGGACGACTGCGCCGACATGGTGGTCGCCATGTGCCGCACCGAGACCATGACCGGCCAGACCGTCGTCATCGATTCCGGACGCATCTTCCACTAGGACGACGGGGCAGACCGCTTCGAACGGCTCGTTCCATGGCGTGAGGCATGGGATGCGTTGAGCTTTTCGCGAAACCCATCACCACTCGTGCAAAACATGATGGGTATCGCTTTCGCTCCACCCATCCTACGTGCTATCGGCGCCAATCCATCAACCCCGTCATTGCGAGCGCAGCGAGGCAATGACGGGTGACCCCTCACCTTCCCGGCCGAAGTTCCAGGCTTTCCAGCCCGGCCGCGATGCTGAGGCCGATCTGGCCCTGCACGCTGAGCGGCTGCAGGGCGATGGTGTTGTTGGAGCCGCCGACCAGCACATTGCCGCCAACCCCGACGCCGATCGCGGCACTGCCCTGCGCGCCGGCGTAATTGCCGGCGAGATCGCCGGGGCCGAGCCGCGCGACCGGCGCGAACACGCCCCAGGCCAGCGCGGATTCCTGGGTGATGCCGAGATCGAGCCCGACCTTGCGGATGGTCGCGACATAGCGGTCCTCCGGCAGGCCGTCGGCGCGCAGCACGCAGCCGAGATTGGTCACCGATCCGACGATGAAGCCGATGCTGGCGCCGCCGCGGCATTCGAGAACGCCGACCTGCACGCGCTGCATCGGCTGCTGCGCCCGGGCGGCGCCAAAGGATGCAACCAGCAGGTTAACGGCGATACCGGCAAGGATGAGTGAGCGGCGCATGAAGAAATCTCCGGCTGAAAGGATGTGATGCGAGCAGGGAATCGGGACAGCGCCACGCCTTGGCGCCTGATTCTCTATGACACAACGGCGGGGGTGTTGTCATTCCGGGATGGTCCGAAGGACCAGACCCGGAATCTCGAGATTCCGGGTTCAGCCCCGCGGGCTGCCCCGGAATGACGGCAATCGTTACAAACAAAAACAGGCCCGCTTGCGCGGGCCTGTTTCACTTGCCTCGTTGGCGCCTCAGCCGTGACGGCGATGGTGGTGATGGCGACGATGAACCCGGTAGGTGCCGCCGCGCCCGAAGCGGACCGGCTGCAGCTCGATGTCGGCAATGCCGGCCGCGACGTTCAACCCGGTCTGGCCCTGCACGCTGATCGGCTGCAGCGCGTAGGAATTCTGCGGACCCCCGACCAGGAAATTGCCGCCGAAGCCGACGCCGACCGACGCATTGGCGCCGACGCCGCCGTAATTGCCGGCGAGCTCGCCGCGGCCGAGCCTGCTCGTCGGCGCATTCACCGCCCAGGCCAGCCGGGTCTGCTCGGTGAAGCCGAGATCGACGCCGTAGCGGCGGACGGTCGCGATATAAGGTTCGGGGCGGCGGCCTTCGCTCTGGAACACGCATTCGAATGACGTGACCGAGCCGACGACGAAGCCGACATTCTGGCCGCCCTGGCATTGCAGGATGCCGGCGCGCACCGGTGGCATCGCGTTTGCCCCGGCGACCGAGACGCCGAGCGCCGCGATGGCAATGCTGAATGTCGAGAGTTTCATGGTTCTGTCTCCGCATGAGGAATTGAATGTGCGAAAGCGACAGAAAGAAAACGCCTTGTCCAAAACAAGAAAGCGCCTTGTCCAAAACAAGGCGCTTCCGGAATGCCGACGTCAAACCGTCACGGGCTCGACAGTCAAATCCTCAAGACGTGATTTGACACGCCTTTCTTCTGACGCGTTTTCTTGACGCGAACCGGGGACCCACTTCGCTCGAAAACGCTCTATCGCAAATTGCCGCAAAAGCGCTGGATGCGTTTGCAGGCGTCCTCGAGATCGGAATTCTTGGTGGCGTAGGAAATCCGGAACGCCGGGCCGAGCCCGAACGCCGAACCCTGCACCACCGCGACGCCTTCCTGCTCGAGCAGTTCGGTGACGAAGTCCTCGTCATTGGCGATCACCTTGCCGGACGGCGAGGTCTTGCCGATGGTGCCGGCGCAGGACGGATAGACGTAGAACGCGCCCTGCGGCCGCGGACAGTCGATGCCCTTGGCCTGGTTCAGCATCGCCACCACGAGATCGCGGCGTTCCTTGAACGCCTTGTTGTTGACGGGGATGAAGTCCTGCGGACCGTTGAGCGCTTCGACCGACGCCCATTGCGAGATCGAGCACGGGTTCGAGGTCGACTGCGACTGGATGGTCGCCATCGCCTTGATCAGTTCGGCCGGGCCGCCGGCATAGCCGATGCGCCAGCCGGTCATGCAATAGGCCTTCGACACGCCGTTCACCGTCAGCGTGCGGTCGTACAGCTTCGGCTCGATCTGCGCCGGCGTCGTGAACACGAAATCGTCGTAGACCAGGTGCTCGTACATGTCGTCGGTCATCACCCAGACATGCGGATGCTTCACCAGCACGTCGGTGATCGCCTTCAACTCGGCGCGGCTATAGGCGGCGCCGGTCGGGTTCGACGGCGAGCACAGGATGATCCACTTGGTCTTCGGCGTAATCGCCTTCTCCAGCGCATCGGGCTGCAGCTTGAAGCCGTGCTCCGCCGTGCATACCACCGGCACCGGGTCGCCGCCGGCCAGCGCCACCATTTCCGGATAGCTCACCCAGTACGGCGCGGGAATGATGACCTCGTCGCCCGGATTGATGGTGGCCATCAGCGCGTTGTAGAGCACCTGCTTGCCGCCGGTGCCGACGATGACCTGGTTCGGCTTGTAGGTCAGGCCGTTCTCGCGCTGGAACTTGGCGATGATGGCCTCCTTCAGCTCGGGAATGCCGCCGACGTCGGTGTATTTGGTCTTGCCGGCCTCGATGGCGCGGATCGCCGCCAGCTTGATGTTGGCGGGCGTGTCGAAATCCGGCTCGCCGGCGCCGAGGCCGATGACGTTGCGGCCAGCCGCTTTCAGCGCGCGTGCTTTATCCGTGACCGCGATGGTCGCGGACGGCTTCACACGGTCGAGCGCAGCGGACAGGAACGGCATCATGGTCTCCTTGCAAACGTCGTGGACATGCGGGTGTCGGCACACCGATCCACGACTCTTCCTGATGGGATCGAGGCACCCTAAAGCGGGCCACGCTGCATCGCAAGAAGCTTGGCCGGATGCGGCCAAACTTTAGGGAACGTTAAAACGGCCCCGCTAGGGTTGCGCAATATTCATAAAGTTCCGCGGCAAAATGGCTCATTTCTGGCAAGCTATCCGATCCGGCGAATGGCTGACCGCCGCGCGTGCGCGCGATTACAGCCTGATCCTGCTCGGCATCTGCGCCCTCGCCGCGGTCGGCTGGATCGCGCTGTCGGATGGCCTGATCGATCGCAACGGCAAACCGATCGGCACCGATTTTGCCAGCTTTTACGCGGCCGGCTCGCTCGTGCTCGATGGCCGGGCCGGTGACGTCTACAATATGGCTGCGCATTACGCCCGCGAGCAGCAGATCTTCGGGGCAGCCATGCCCTATTACGGCTGGCTGTATCCGCCGATCTTCCTGCTGGTCGCGACCCCGCTGGCGCTGATGCCCTATCTGCCGGCGCTGGCGGTCTGGCAAATCGGCACCTTCGCGTTGTACCTGCTCGTGATCGGCCGCATCGTGCGACGGATGCGGGGCGTCGCGATCGGCCCGGTATGGCTGCCGATCGCCGCCGGATTCCCCGCCGTCTTCATCAATCTGGGACACGGCCAAAACGGGCTTCTCGGCGCCGGATTGTTTGGCGCAGCCCTGCTCGCGTTGTCCGCGAGGCCGGTGGTGTCGGGAGTCCTGTTTGGCCTGCTCGCCTACAAGCCGCAATTCGCGCTGGTCGTACCGGTCGCGTTGCTCGCCGCCGGCCAATGGCGCACCGTCATTGCCACCGGCATCACCGTGATGGCGCTGGTGGGCATCACGAGCCTGATATTTGGCGCCGATCTCTGGCTTGCCTTCGCCGCCTCCACCGAGACGTCGCGCAAGCTGCTGCTCGAGCAGGGCGATGTCGGCTTCGAGAAACTGCAAAGCGTCTTCGCGGCGGTGCGCATGTGGGGCGGCGGCGTCCCGCTGGCCTACGCGGTGCAGGGCGTGGTGTCGGCCGCGGTGGTGTGCGGCACCGCATGGACATGGCGTTCGGCCGGCGACCGCGACCTCAAGGCCGCGCTCCTCGTCATCGCGACATTGCTGGCTTCACCGCACGTCCTGGATTACGACCTCGTGATCCTCGGTCTGGCGATCGCATTTGCCACCAGCGCCGGTTTCGCGGGCGGCTTCCGCGATTACGAGATCAGCCTGCTGGCTGCGGCGTGGATCGTGCCCTTGCTGGCGCGCGGCGTCGCCGGAGTCACCGGAATACCGCTTGGCCTTTTGGTGTTGCTGGCGCTTTACGTCGTCACGCTGCGACGTGCGGCTTGGGATCGTGCAGCGCCGGCTGTGAGCGCCCACGAAATCGCGCAAGCGTGATCTGAATCGTTAACGCCTGCTGGCAAGATCTTCTGCGCGGTTGCAGTGCGGTAGAGGTTTTCTACCTTTTCCATCTCGCGGGCCTTGCGAGACACCTGCAACGGCATCATTGTTTAGCCGCGTTGCGGCGCGACAAGGCGGACTCGTTCGCCACACGCACCGTTTTCACCGAGAATGAAATTCAAGATGTACAAGCTCTATTCGATGCAGCGCTCCGGCAACAGCTACAAGGTGCGCCTTGCGCTGGCGCTGCTGAACGCGCCCTACCGCGCCATCGAAATCGACATTCTGCGCGGCGAGAGCCGCACGCCGGACTTTCTCGCGAAAAATCCCAGCGGCCAGGTGCCGCTTCTGGAAGTCGGGGAAGGCCGCTACCTCGCCGAGTCCAATGCCATCCTCTGGTACGTCGCGGGCGGCACGCCGCTGGCGCCGGAATCGCGGATCGAGCGCGCCGAGGCGCTGCAGTGGATGTTCTTCGAACAGCACGCGCTGGAGCCGAATATCGGCGCCGCCTATTTCTGGCTGGCGCTGGTCAAGGGTGGCCGCGACCTGCAGACCCACGCGCTGGAAGACTGGATGGAACGCGGCTACGGCGCGTTGCAGGTGATGGAAAACCACCTCAAGACCCACGAGTATTTTGCCGCGGGCCAGATGACCGTCGCCGACATCGCGCTGTACGGCTATACCCATGTCGCCGACCAGTGCGACTACGACCTTGCGACCTTCCCGGCGATCTGCGCCTGGCTGCGGCGGGTCGAAAGGACGCCAGGGTTCGTCCCGATGGACTGGCAGCCCGGCAGCGAGGTCGACGATACCCCCGGCATCGCCGCGGAGGTTTGAGGCGGTAGCGCCTCAACAGCGGGCATAACCGCCCGCGCCGCCGTTATTTTGCCATCTTCGAGCCCGCATCGCCGCAATATTGCCAGCGATTCTTGCAAGATTCTGCGGGGCGTGCGGGTGATTCGCCCGCGCATTGAAGGATTTCGGCCATGATCCGGTCGTTCGGCGCCTTGGGCTTTCACGGCCGCCCGGCGCCTGTTGCTTCGTCCCGGCTGACCCACGCCGTCGCGGCCTCGCTCGCGATCGGCGCGCTGTCGCTGTGCCTGATCGTTACCCTCACGGTGTTCTCGATCAACGTTTCCATGGCGATGCCAATTCCGGCGTAACGCTGAAGACCTGTCGTATCGCACAACTGCCAGCGGTGATGTCATCGCGAACGGGCAACCATGACCAAGACACCAGTAGTCCTCGTGACGGCTTCGTTGACGGTTGCGACCGCGCTGACGGCGACGTTCCTGATCGTCACCTCGACCCGCGGCGAAAACACCTCGTTCGCGTCGTCGGCGGGGCAGCTCGAAGTCCAGACCATTGCCGGAGGTCTCACCAATCCGTGGGCGCTGGCGTTCCTGCCCGACGGCCGCATGCTGGTGACCGAGCGTCCCGGCCGCATGCGCCTCGTCACGGCTGAAGGACAGCTGTCGCCGCCGCTGAAGGGCGTGCCCGAGGTGTGGGCCTCCGGCCAGGGCGGATTGCTCGACGTCGTCACCGACAGAGCCTTCGCGCAGAACAGGACCATCTTTTTCTGCTACGCCGAGCGCGCCAGCGGCGGCGGCCGCACCGCGGTGGCGCGGGCCAGGCTGAACGACGGCAGCGGCCGGCTCGACGAAGTCAAGGTCATCTTCCGGCAGGAGGGGCCGCTGTCGGCGGGCAATCATTATGGCTGCCGGATCGCGCAAGCCAACGACGGCAATTTGTTCGTCACGCTGGGCGATCATTTCACCTGGCGCGACGAGGCGCAGAATCTTGGCAACCATCTCGGCAAGATCATCCGCATCGCGCCCGACGGCTCGGCGCCATCGGACAATCCTTATCTCGGCCGCACTGACGCAAAACCGGAAATCTGGAGCTACGGCCACCGCAACGAGCAGGGCCTCGCCATCAATCCGGCGTCAGGCGAACTCTGGGAGATCGAGCATGGCCCGCGCGGCGGCGACGAGGTCAACATCATCGGCAAGGGCAGGAACTACGGCTGGCCGGTGATCGGTTACGGCATCGATTATAGCGGCGCCAAGATCCAGGACGGCGCCGCCAGGGACGGCATGGAGCAGCCGGTCAAATACTGGGTGCCGTCGATCGCCCCGTCCGGCATGACGTTCTATACCGGAAAGCTGTTCAAGAAATGGACCGGCAGCCTGTTCACCGGCGCGCTCAAGGACAAGATGCTGGTGCGGCTTTCGCTCAACGGCAACAGCGTGACATCAGAGGAACGCCTGCTGCAAAACCTCAACGAACGCATTCGCGACGTGCGCCAGGGCCCGGACGGCGCGCTGTGGCTCTTGACCGACAGTTCGGCGGGACGAATCCTGCGGGTGTCGCCGGCGGCGAAATGACGAAGCATCGACAAGATCGCGAGAAACAGATCTTTGGAGAGAGCCATAACTAATTGCTCCTTAGTCCGCCGATTTCTGGGGGAAGCGTGCTTGAAAAGGGATTAGACGGATTGGACCGGTATTGATCGAAGTGGTCGATCCATTTGAGCCTTAGATTAATGCCCCTCGTTACCGGCTCACCGGTGATGCCGTAAGAATTGAACGGCCAGATCCCGGTTGGAACGATCTCAAGCGTGGCGCGCACCAGTTTTGCACCAGCGCCGAAACTCTTTCCGATGTCGAGCGGATCGACCCTTTCCACCGTCATCGGATCGTTCAGATCGCGAAAGCGAACCAGCAACGGGAGACTCGTCAGGGGCAGGTCGATTTTCCCGGACAATCGTTTGACCTTCAAAAGGCCATCCCTAACCGGCAGCGGGAGTGCCCCACCGGGAAAGTTGAAAGCGCGGAGCACGATATATTCAGGCCCCGACCGGCGGTCGGTGTCGCCCTTAAGTAGCGCAAACAAGATACCTCGGGGGCCAAGATCGATAACAACCGCTTCTCCGCGAACATCAATGGAGAATTCGCTTTGAGAAATCGGATCGTTATTCTTGCTGTAGGTAACTTCGATAACGCCCGACCCGGTCTTGCGTTCGCCGTTGACCTCGACCTCTAGAGTCAATCGATATCGCACTGTCGCGCTGAAAACAGCGGTGTACACAGCAATGCCTACCAAAATGAACGCCATGAGTATTCCAAGCCGCTTCATGAAGCGTGCCCCGAACGAGATGCAAACCGCATATCGGTGTGCTTGCCGTTGGCTGGTGGGACGGATTTGTCGTTCTGGAATGGTCGAGCAGAAGTGGGGCTGGCCATATGCTGGTCTCTTGGCGCACGCTGCAATCCAACGGTGTATCTCAACAGACAGAACAACCCTTAAGAATTACGAAATCGGCAACTGCAAAATGGACCGGCAAGGCCCGGACGGCGCGCTGTGGCTCTTGACCGACAGTTCGGCGGGGCGAATCCTGCGGGTGTCGCCGGCGGCGAAATGACGATGCCCGGCATGAACGCGTGAGCGGCTGCTAGCGACCAAGGTGTTGGGCCGCCGGCTTTGGCGGCCGCGAACCGGCACGCAGCACATCATGGACAGGCGGCAATTCGTTTTCGGCATTGTAGCGGCCGCGGCGCTTTCGGCCGGCGCGCGGGACGGCCGCGCGGAATGCGGCGAGCTGACCAGCAACGAATTTGTCAGAGAGCTGTATGAGAAGCAGGCGCGGCTGCACGCCGCCAACACGCCGCTCACAGCGGACGAATTTCATGCGCTGTTTGCGAGCGACCTGCGCAAACTGATGCAGTCGCCTCGGCGCACTCCAAACAACATGCCGGTCGGCCCGCTGCTGAACGCCTTCTTCGGCTGGGGCGTGCTGCCCGGGACGGAGATCAAAGTCGAGAAGGTTGCGCTGGTCTCCGGCAATTATGAGGGCCCGGCCACCGTCGGCATCGACCTCAAATACCGCGGCGAGAGCCGCAAGGTCCTCGTGCATGCCGTGCGCGAAAACGAGGTCTGGCTGGTCGCCAACATCATCTATGATTCCGGCAAGAGCCTGGTCAGCCACTATCGCGCCATCACCGCGCGTTGACGTGGCGTGGCGGCCGGCCGCCGCCGTCAGCAGCGCAGCGCACCGCCGCTCACTGCCCGCGGAATACCGGCTTGCGCTTTTCGTTGAACGCCAGCACGCCTTCGCGGCGGTCTGCGGTGGGGACCAGCCGATTGTAGGCCTCGATCTCGAACGCCAGGCCGTCCCACACCGACATCTGCATTCCGCGATGAATGGCCTGCTTGGCCTGACGCACTGCAATCGGCCCGTTGGCGGCGATGCGCCGGGCGATTGCGAGGGTGGTCTCCAGGAGGTCGGCGGGTTCGACCACGCGATTGACCAGGCCCCATGCTTCCGCCTCCGCGGCGGTAAAGGGAAGGCCGGAAAGGATCAGCTCCTTCGCCCGGCGCTCGCCGACGGCGCGGGCCAGGTTCTGGGTTCCGCCGGCGCCGGGCATGATGCCGAGCGTCACCTCGGTCAGGGCAAAGCGCGCATGGCTGGCGGCGTAGACGAAATCCGACGCCGCCGCGATCTCGCAGCCGCCGCCATAGGCCGCACCATTGACAGCTGAGATCAGCGGGATCGGGCATCCCATCATCGCCCGCACCATCCGTTCGAAGATCAAATGCTGCGACTGCCAGCTGGCATCGGTCATGCCGTTGCGCTCCTTGAGGTCGCCGCCGGCGCAGAATGCCTTGGCGCCGCTGCCGGTGACGATCACCGCGCGCAGGCCCTCCAGGTCGGTCGAGAGCGCTTCGAACAGTTCCACCAGATCGAGCCCCATCCGCGTATTCAGCGCGTTCGACGCCTCGGGCCGGTTGAGCGTGACGAGGAGGATCTGATCGTCGTCGCGGGAAACCATGATCGTCTCGAAATCAGCGCGCATTCCATTCTCCCTTCGCGGACCGGCCGCATCTTCGGCCCATGCCCGATCGGAGACAACCGGCAAAGGTCCGGACGGATCGAGACGGCATGCCCGCTCGCTTCGTCATGCCGCCTCTGCGCCAGCGCCGGAGCTTGCCGCGCGATCGCGGCTTGACCCGAACCGGGCGATCTCTAGTCTGGCCGAAAGTCGATTGAAGATCCGACGGTGCAAGCGCAGGAGAGACACATGCCAGGCTCGCTCGATGACCAACTTGGCTTTGCGCCCGACTACGATTCCCCGATCCCCTATATGCAGCGCACCCGCGACTATTACGCCGCGATCGGCTACACCACACCCTATCGCTGGGCGCACCATGTCGATGCGCCGTTCCAGCCGCTGAAAAAGCCGCTGGCGCAATCGCGCGTGACGATCGTCACCACCGCCGCCCCCTACGATCCGGCCAAGGGCGATCAGGGCCCCGGTGCGGCCTATAACGGCGGCGCCAAGTTCTACCAGGTCTATGACGGCGACACCTCGAAGCCGCACGACCTGCGCATCTCGCATATCGGCTACGACCGCAAGCACACGTCGGCGACCGACAGCGGCACCTGGTTTCCGCTGCCGCAGCTTCTGAAGGCGGCCGCCTCGGGGCGGATCGGCGAGGTCGCGCCGCGCTTCTTCGGCGCGCCGACCAACCGCAGCCACCGGGTCACCATCGACGTCGACGCCCCCGATATCCTCGCCCGCTGCCTCGCCGACAAGGTCGACGTCGCGGTGCTGGTGCCGAACTGCCCGGTGTGCCACCAGACGTCCGCGCTGGTGGCCCGCCACCTCGAAGCCAACGGCATTTCCACCGTGGTGATGGGATGCGCCAAGGACATCGTCGAGCACGCGGCCGTGCCGCGCTTCCTGTTCTCCGACTTTCCGCTCGGCAATTCCGCCGGCAGGCCGCACGATGTCGAGTCGCAGGCGCTGACGCTGGAGCTGGCGCTGAGCCTGCTCGAGCGGGCCTTCGGCGCCCGCACCACGATGCAGTCGCCGCTGCGCTGGAGCGAAGATGCCTCCTGGAAGCTCGACTACAACAACGTCGCGCAGATGAGCCCGGAAGAACTGGCGCGGCGCCGGGCCGAATTCGACAAGCAGAAGGAGATCGCGCGCGGCAACCGGGCCGCCTGAGGCGCGATCAAACAACAATCGGGCCATCGCAACAACGATCGGCCTCTCACATTTCGTCATTGCGAGCGAAGCGAAGCAATCCATCTCGCCACGAGAAGAAAGAATGGATTGCTTCGTCGCTTCGCGCCTCGCAATGACGCTCTCAGGAGGACGTCCAAGTGACCCGACCGTTCGAAGGCGTGAAGATTCTCGACTTCACGCAGGTGCTGGCTGGCCCCTATGCGAGCTACCAGCTCGCGCTGCTCGGCGCCGACGTCATCAAGGTGGAGCGCCGCGAAGGCGAGGACATGCGCCGCACCCCGCTCAGCCGCGAATGGGCCGAGCGCGGCCTCGCCCCGGGCTGGCAGGCGATCAACGGCAACAAGCGCAGCCTGACGCTCGACCTGCAGAAGCCGGAAGCGATCACCATCGTCAAGCAGCTCGCCGCCCAGGCCGACGTGGTGATGGAGAATTTCCGGCCCGGCGTGATGGACAAGCTCGGGATCGGCTACGCCGCGCTGTCGGCGATCAATCCGCGGCTGATCTATTGCGCCATCTCCGGCTTCGGCCAGACCGGCCCGGAACGATCCGGCGCGGGTTACGACGGCAAGATCCAGGCGCTGTCGGGCATCATGGCGATCACGGGTCACGAGGAGACCGGGCCGACCCGCGCGGGCTTTGCGGTCTGCGACGTGCTGTCCGGCGCCACCGCCGCCTTCGGCGTATCGAGCGCGTTGTTCCAGCGCACCCACACCGGCAAGGGGCAGATGGTCGACGTCTCGATGCTCGAGGCGTCGCTGGCGTTTCTGTCGGGACAGGTGGCGGACTACACCGTCGCCGGCCATCGCCAGCAACTGTCGGGCAACCAGGCGGTGAGCCGCCGGCCGACCGCCAACCTGTTCAGGGCGGGCAAAGGCTATCTGCTGCTCGCCGTGAACAGCGAGAAGCAATACCGCGCGCTGATGACCGCGCTCGGCCGCGCCGACACGCTGGAAGACCCGCGCTTTTCCGACTGGTTCGCACGGCAGGAAAACGAGCCGGCGCTGCGCGCCATCATCGAGCAGGCGCTCGCGAACAAGGACCCGCGCGAGTGGGAGAAGATCCTCGAGGCGGCAGGCGCGCCCTGCGCCAGCATCTGGAAGATCGAGGAGGTGATCGATCACCCGCAGATCTCGGCGCGCGGCGCCATTCAGGAGATCGACACGCCCTATGGCCGCCTGCGCTTCGCCGGCAGCGGCTTCCAGCTTGCCCATGGCGCCGGCAGGCTCGATGCGATGGCGCCCGAACTCAGCGCCCACACCGAGGAAGTGCTGATCTCGCTCGGCTATGGCGCGGATGCGATCGCGGAGCTGCGCGCGCGCGACGTCGTCTGAGCGGCGGCGGCGCTCAAGCGATTGCATTCATGGCTTCGCATCACGCCAGATGGCAGGCCACGAGATGCCCGTCGCTTCCTTGCTTCAGTTCGGGCGCAGTCTGCCTGCAGCGAGGCTCGGCGACGGGACAGCGCGTGTGGAAGTGGCAGCCTTGCGGCGGGTTCATCGGGCTTGGCACATCGCCTTGCAGGCGTATCCGCTTGCGCTTCACCTTCGGGTCCGGCACCGGCACGGCGGATAGCAGCGCCTGCGTGTAGGGGTGCTGCGGATTGCGATAGAGGTCGCTGGCACTGGCGAGCTCGACGATGCGGCCGAGATACATCACCGCCACGCGGTCGGAAATATGCTCCACCACCGAAAGATCGTGGGCCACGAACAGGTAGGTGAGGTTCAGCTCTGCCTGCAGATCTTCCAGCAGATTGATCACCTGCGCCTGAATGGAAACGTCGAGCGCCGAAACCGGCTCGTCGCAGACGATGAATTTGGGCTCCACTGCAAGCGCCCGGGCGATCACGATGCGCTGGCGCTGGCCGCCGGAAAATTCGTGCGGGTAGCGGCGCATGTGCTCCGCCTTCAGCCCGACCTTGACGAGCAGGCTTGCCACCCGTGCCTCGCGCTCGCTGGCGGAGGAACCGAGCTGGTGGATGGTGAGAGCTTCGCCGAGGATGGCGCCGACGGTCATGCGCGGATTGAGCGAGGCGAACGGGTCCTGGAACACGATCTGCATGTTGCGCCGCATCGCGCGCAGATCATTTCCGCTGAGCCCCAGCACGTCCTGCCCGTCGAACATCACCTCACCGGCGGAAGGCTCCAACAGCCGCAGCACGCAGCGCGCCGTGGTGGATTTGCCGCAGCCGGACTCGCCGACGAGGCCCAGCGTTTCGCCGCGCTTGACTTCGAACGACACGCCGTCCACCGCATGTACGCGCCCGAGCTCGCGCGACAGCAATCCGCCCTTGACCGAGAAATACTTCTTCAGGTCGGTGACCCGCAGCAAAGGTTCGCTGGTTTGAACTTCGCTCATGGCGCCGCTCCGAGATGACAGGCCATACGGTGGCCGGGCGCGATCTCGCGCAGCACCGGTTCCTGTTCGGAGCAAATCTGCATGGCGTGGCGGCAGCGCGGCGCGAAGCGGCAGCCGGGCGCGGGGTTGATCAGGATCGGCACCGTGCCGCCGATCGCCTCGAGCCGGGTCTTGTGCTCGCTGTCGAGGTCGATGCGCGGAATGGAGCGGATCAGGCCTTGCGTGTAGGGATGACGCGGGCTTTCGAACAGGCTGTCGACATCGGCCTCTTCCACCACCTTGCCGGCGTACATGACCACGACACGCTGCGCGGTTTCGGCCACCACGCCCATCGCATGGGTGATCAGCATGACGGCCATGCCGAAGCGTTCCTTCATGTCCTGCAGCAGGTCGAGGATCTGTGCCTGGATGGTGACGTCGAGCGCGGTGGTCGGCTCGTCGGCGATGACGAGCTTGGGCTTGCAGGCCAGCGCCATCGCGATCATCACGCGCTGGCGCATGCCGCCGGAGAACTGGTGCGGGTAATCGTGCAGCCGGCCCGCGGCATTGGGGATCTGCACCAGCTTGAACATCTCGACCGTGCGGTCGAGCGCGTCCTTGTTCGACAGGCCTTCGTGACGGCGCAGGCTCTCGGCGACCTGTTCGCCGACGGTCAGCACCGGATTGAGCGAGGTCATCGGCTCCTGGAAGATGAAGCCGATCTCCTTGGCCCTGATGTCGTCGAGCTGGCTGCTGGTCAGCGGCACCAGATCGCGGCCCTCGAACAGGATTTCGCCCTGCACGATGCGGCCCGGCGGCATCGCGATCAGCTTCAGGATCGACATCGCCGTGACCGTCTTGCCGCAGCCGGACTCACCGACCACGCAGAGCGTCTCGCCCTTGTTGAGCGTGAGGTCGACACCGTCGACCGCCTGCAGCATGCCGTCGTCGGTGGCGAAGTGCGTCTTCAGGCCCTTGATCTCGAGCAGCGGCGCCATCAGATCACCTGCCGCGCATCGAGCGCGTCGCGCAACCCGTCGCCGATGAAATTGATGGCGACGACCGCGATGAAGATGGCGCCACCCGGAAACAGCGCCCAGTGCGGGCCGATGTCGAGGAAGTCCTTGGCATCGTAAAGCAGCCGTCCCCAGGTCGGGGTATCCGGCGGAAAGCCGAGCCCGAGAAAGGACAGCGTCGATTCCGCGATGATGGCTGCGGCCACGTCGATCGTGCCCGCGATGATCACCGGTCCCACGGCGTTCGGCAGGATGTGACGCACCACCTGCCGCACCGGACTGGCGCCGAGCGCGCGCGCGGCCTCGACGAACTCCTTCTCGCGCAGCGATAGGAACTGGGAGCGCACCAGGCAGGCGACCGGCATCCAGCGCAGGCCGCCGATCACCAGCACGATGAGAATGAAGATGCCGCCCTCCGGGCCGAACACGGCTTTCAGCCCGTCGCGGAACAGGTAGATCAGCAGCAGCAGCAGCGGCAATTGCGGCATCGAGAGGAAGAGATCGGTGAGCCACATCAGCGCATGCCCCAGCGCGCCGCGCGACATGCCGGCGAGCGCGCCGATCAGCGTACCGACGATGACGGCGACCATCATCGCCGCGAGGCCGACGGCGAGCGAGATGCGCCCGCCATAGATCATGCGGGCGAGGATATCTTGTCCCAGATCGTCGGTGCCGAACGGATGGGCGAGCGACGGACCCTGCAGGCCGGCGGTGATGTCGATCTCGTTGATGGCGACGCGCCAGACGAACGGGCCGAGCACGACGGCCAGGATCAGCACCAGCAGCAGCACAGCGCTGACGGTTGCCGGCCGGTGCCGACGATAACGCCGCCAGGTCTCCCGCCACGGCGAATAGGTGCGCCGCTCAGCGGAAGGAGATGCGAGGGTCAAGCCAGCCATACAGCACATCCGCGATCAGGTTGAAGAACACTACGAGACAGGCGAACACGAAGGTCACGGCCATGATGACCGGCGTGTCGTTGGAGAGAATGGAGGAGATCAGCAGCGAGCCGATGCCCGGAATGCGAAAGATCTGTTCGGTGACGATGGCGCCGCCGAAAACCGCCGGCATCTGCAGTGCGATCAGGGTGACGACCGGGATCATGGCATTGCGCATCGCGTGCTTGACGATCACCCTGGCCTGGCCGAGTCCCTTGGCGCGGGCCGTCGTGACATAGTCGAGCCGGATCACGTCCAGCATCGCCGAGCGCACGAAGCGGGTCATGGACGCGCCCTGAAACAGGCCGAGCACCATGACCGGCATGATGGCCTGCCGGATTTGCCCGAACAGCCAGCTAATCCCGGTGCCCTTGACGTCGGTCGAATACACGAACGGCAGCCAGTCGAGCGTCACCGAGAAGATCAGGATGAACAAGAGCCCCGTAAAGAAGGTCGGCAACGAGAAGCCGATGAAGGCCAGCGTGTTGGCGATCTGGTCGAAGATCGAATAGGGCCGTGTGGCGGCGAATACGCCGACCGGAATCGCCACCAGCAGCGCCAGGATTTGCGCCGAGCCGATCACGTAGAGCGTGGTCGGCAGCCGCTGCAGGATCAGGGTGTCGACGTTCATCCGGCTGACAAAGGAAAAGCCCCAATCGCCCTGCGCCATCGCCGCGAGCCAGCGCAGGTAACGAATGTAGATCGGATCGTCGAGGCCGAACTTGGCCCGAAGCGCCGCGCCGACTTCGGGCGGCACGTTCGGGTTGGTCGCAAGCTCGCTGAAGGGATCGCCGGGCGCCAGCGCCAGCACGATGAACAGCACGAGCGAGATGCCGAGCAAGCTCGGCACCGCGATCAGGAGGCGACGCAGGACATACTGACCCATGAGGGAAAAATCTCTTCGCGGCTATCCCGTCGCCTCGCGGTACCAGTCCTGGATGTTGTCGGTTTCGTTGGACCAGCCGGAGAGCACCGGGCGCAGCGAGTTGGACGTGGCTTCCACCTTCAGGCGGTGCATCACCGGGATCACCATCGTGTCCTGCCACATGATATCGTTGGCCTTGATGTAAAGGCTGGCGCGCTTGATCGGATCGATCTCGCCCTCGGCTTGTTCAATCGCCGCATCGAACTCCTTGTTGACCCAGCGCGGGAAGTTCTGGCCTTGCCACTTGTTCTCCTTGGTCGCGACGTTCTTCGACAGATAGCGCCGCATATGGAGCGCCGGATCCGGCTGCGTCATCGGGATCTGGAACATCTCGAGGTCGGCGTAGAACTTGGAGTAGGTGTCGGGATTGGCGACGTCGGAGGAGAAGAACACGGACGCCACCACCGACTTCAGTTCGACGTCGATGCCGGCCTTCTGGCACGCCTGCTTGACGATCGCCTGGGTCTTCTGGCGCGGGCCGTTGATCGAGGTCTGGTAGACCAGCTTCAGCTTCTTGCCGTCCTTTTCGCGGACGCCGTCCGCTCCCAATTTCCAGCCGGCCTCGTCGAGCAGCTTGTTCGCCTTCTCGATGCTGAATTCCCACGAGGTGTTTTTCGAGACGTATTGCGCCGGCCCGTTCAGATAGTTGGCGGTGGTGCGTCCGGCGCGGCCGTAGATGACCTTCTGCACGGCTTCGCGGTCGACCAGCAGGCTGAGCGCCTTGCGCACCTTGGCATCGGACAGGATCGGGTGCTTCGTCTTCATCGAGGACCGCTCGCCGTCCACCTCGGTGTTGGGGTCGGAGAAGTTGATCATGATGAATTCGATGTCGCCGCCCACGGCGTAGCTGGTCTTGCCCTTGCCGCCCTTTTCGAGCCGCAGCAGGACTTCATCTTCCACCTGCATGTTCCAGGCGAAATCATATTCGCCGGTCTGGATCACGGCACGCGCCGCCGAGACGGCGTCGCCGCCGCCCTTCATCTCGACCGTGTCGAAATGCGGCCGGTTCGGCATGTGATAGTCCATGTTGATCTCGCCGCGCACGACGTCGCCCGGCTTGAACTCGACGAATTTGTAGGGACCGGTGCCGATGGGCTTCAGATTGTTCGGCGCCTCGCGCGATTTCGCGCCCTTGTACTCGGCGAACAAATGCTTCGGTAGGATACAGCCATAGGCGCCGACAAAGGCGTTGGCCCAGAACGGGGTCGGCGCCTTGAACAGAACGCGGACTGTGAGGTCGTCGACCTTCTCGACCGTGATGTCGCCGTAGACGCCTTTGCTCACGGCAGCCGTGGCGGGATCGCTTGAATATTCCCAGGTGAACACCAGATCGTCGGCCGTCAGCGGCTTGCCGTCATGCCATTTGACGCCGGGCTTGATTTTCCAGGTCACTGACTTCGCGTCGGCGGCGAGGCCGCCATTCTTGATCGACGGAATTTCGGCGGCGAGGATCGGGTTGAGATTGCCGTCGCCATCCCAGCTGGCGAGCGGTTCGTAGAACAGGCGCGAGCCATCCTGGTCCTTGGTGCCGGTGGCGAAATGCGGGTTGAGCAGGGTCGGCCCCTGCCACCACAGCAGCTTCAGCGGGCCGCCGCCGCCGCGTTTGGTCGGCCGATAGGTCATCGGACTCTGGGCCATGGCCACGCCGCCGACCGCGAGGATCTGCGTCGCCATCGGCGCGGTCAGGCCGAACGCGGCCAGGCGTTGAATGAAGCCGCGGCGATCCATGCGGCCGTCCTTCACCTCGTCGATCATGGTTCGCAGTTCGGTGTCCAGCATCGTCGTCCCCGTATGGTTCTGGTTTTGTTGCGGCGCGCCGCCGGGCGGCAGCGTCGGGTGTTCTCCGGTAAGATGGCACACCAAATGCCCCGGAGGTCAATGTTCCGTGATTGACAATCCGCAGGATGGCGAAGCGGCCATGATTTTTGCTTGGGCAGAAACATGCGGCGCCGCACATCGCTTCGGCAATCCGGCGGCCTTGACACGCCAAAGCGCGGTAAAATGCACCCCGGAGTGCAAAAAATTTGTTCGCCCGGCGCCAAGGCCTGGCCGGATCAGGTCAGGGACATGTCCAGCGGCGGTGCAACATCGTCCGGCAGCGGGCTGACATAGGGCGTGCGGGCCGTGCGCTTTTTGAGGTCGGCCTTGGCGGCGGCGATCAGATCCGGTTCCGTCAGTGCCTTGACGCCGAGCCCCGCCATGGCCTTGGCGGCCTGCACCATGGCCTTGTGGGCGGCCGGGCTCTTGCCCTGCGCCACCACCTGCCAAGTGTGGAGCGGGGTGCCGATGGCGATCGTCGGGGCATGGACCTGAACGGTCGGGACGACCCAGCTCACGTCGCCCACATCGGTCGAACCGATGAGCGGATTGCGCTTGGCGTCGAGCGGCACGAGGAAATCGGCCAGCGGGCGGTCAGTGGGCTCCATGCCGATGGAGTAATAGACGGTGGCGATGTCCTCGTCGGTCAGCGTCGAGCGGATCTTCGCGGCGAAATCCTTGTCCGCCGCGTCGAAATGCGGAGGACCCAGTTCCTCCATGACCCGGTGCAGCGTTTCCTCGAGAGGGGTGTTGGGTAACAGATTGGAGACGGCGGAAATGATCCGCATCTCGACCCCGGTTTCGGTCATCAGCGCCGCCCCCTGCGCGATCTTGTGGACACGCTCCACCAATTCGTTCATGCCGGGCAGGTCGCGGGCGCGGATGGAATAGCGCACGCGGGCATGGGCCTGCACTACATTGGGGGCGATGCCGCCGGTGTCGAGCAAGGCATAGTGTACGCGGGCGTCGCTGGGCATGTGCTCGCGCATGTAGTTCACGCCAACATTCATCAGTTCCACCGCGTCGAGCGCGCTGCGGCCCAGATGGGGCGAGGCGGCGGCATGCGAAGTGCGCCCGGTGAAGATGAAATCAGCCCGCGTGTTGGCCAGCGAAGGAGTTACCGCCACCTCCCAGAAACTATTGGGGTGCCAGGAGATGGCGACGTCGGCTTCATCGAAGGCGCCGCAGCGCACCATGAAGGCCTTCGCTGCGCCGCCCTCCTCCGCGGGGCAGCCGTAATAGCGCACGCGTCCGGGTACCTTGTGGACGGCAAGCCAATCCTTCACCGCCGTGGCGGCGAGCAACGCGGCCGAGCCGAGCAAATTGTGGCCGCAGCCATGGCCATGCCCTCCCGCCTCCACCGGGCGGGCCTCTGCTACGCCGGCCTCCTGACTGAGACCGGGCAGGGCGTCGTATTCGCCGAGGAAGGCGATGACGGGCCCCCCCTCGCCCCATTCGCCCATCAGGGCGGTGGGAATACCTGCGACATTCTCTGCGATGCGGAAGCCCTGATGGCGCAGCTCGGCCAGATGTTCGGCGGAGGAGCACGCCTCGGTGTAGCACACTTCGGGCATCGCCCAGACGTTGTCGCTCAGGGCGATGAAACGCGCCTTGATGGCGTCGACGCCACGCCAGATGTCACTGCGGTTATCCATCGTCCGATCCTTGATCCAATGTAAGATTGGAATCGCTATCAGCTTCGGCAAAGCCCGCCTAGCGCCGGCCGGGGCACCAGCCATGCGGAAAGAAAACGCGTCAAGACAAAAGTCCCGGTTCTGTTTCAATCCGAACCGGGCTCCAGGGGTCTGCCGGTTGCCGCCGCCAACACCTTCCTGGCCGCGCCGAGCGCGCGCTGGGCGCGAACCTTCGCATCCACCGTCCTGGCAAGCTCGGCGGTCGGAACTTCGATGCTGACGGCGATATCCGGCGGCATCGCGCGTATCAGCGAGACCAGGTCGATGCCGCCCTCCCCGGGAAACATCCGCTCATAACGGGCGGCATGGATCATTTCTTCCGTCGTCGCCGGCCGTTCGGCCGGGCCGTCGCATAGCTGCCAGTAGTGAAGCCGGTGCGCGGGAATTGCAGCAAGTTCGCCGATCGAACTGTTCGATCTGTCGAAGTGCAGCGCATCCACCAGGACCCCGGCATTCGCCTGTCCGGTTTGCGCGACAATTGCGCTGGCCGTCGCAAGGTCGGGGACATGGGTCCATGGCATGAATTCGAGATCGGCCGTCAACCCGTGTCGTGCCGCAGCCTGACAAAATCCCGCAAAGCGATCCGTGAACCGATCGAGGTCGGGATCGTAGGCTGCGACCAGAATGTGTTTTGCGCCGAGCCGCGCCCCGGTCTCGAAAAACGCGGAGAATGCGGCAATCTCGGTTTCCGGCCTGAACGCCACCACCTCCAGATCCGCAACGGTGATGCCGGTCGCGTCGAGCCGGGCGATGGTTTCCTTCAGGCCGGCTGCATCTTCCATCAACGGATAGGCGACACCACCCGGTACGGCCGGCAGCAGCCGGATTCCGACGTGGTCATAACCACAGGCCGCAGCGACGTCGATCAGCGCGGGCGGCGCGAGTTCGAGTGCCGTCAGCGCGGCGAGCGAGAACGAGGGCATTATTCCATCCTCGCGATGCGGGCATCGAGCGCGAACATCGCTTGGTAAATCTCCGGCTCGCCGATGCCGCCGAGCAGGTCCGGCGCCATTTCGGCCGCCTGGCGCAGTGCGCTGCGCAGCGACGTTTCGTCGAGCGCCTCGATGATCAGAAGCCCGGCAAAGAACCCCTCGTTCTGCCGCATTCCCTTCTCGACCGTCGGCACCGAGGTCCGGGCGTGGTCGGTCGCACCGATCTGCACCGCAGCAATTCCGTCGAGCGCGACGATCGCGTCGGCCAGCCGCTGCGGTTTCTCCGGCAGCTGCGCGATACGCAGCGCGACAATGGTGGCGCCCTCTCCCCGGCCGGCCCGTGCCGCCATGGCGCCGCCGCCGCGAATGAAGTTGCCGAGCTGCGGCATGATGCGTTGCGACCACGGCGTCGGCGCATTGAGCCGCGCGAGGTAGGCAGGCCCATCGAGAACCTCGGGCGCTTCCAGTTCGTAGAGAATGAAGAAACGATTGATGTCGGCCCGCGCGGCGCGGAACACGCGTGACGCCAGGAATCCCTTCGTCGTCACGCGTTCGGTGGTGTGCTCGCGCGTCAACCAGTGCCGATAGTCGGTCAGGTTGTCGGGCCCGACGTCGCTCCAGATGGCAAGAAAGCCTGCGCCGCGCATTCCGGTCTCCTCCCAAATAGTCCGCCTAGGCTCGGGACGCCCCGGTGGACAGGGATCGCCGGGCTGCGTCCGACGCCGCGACATAGGCAAACGCGACGGCCGGCCCGAGTGTGATCCCCGGTCCCGGGTAGGTTCCCCCCATAATCGACTGCATGTCGTTTCCGCAAGCGTATAGTCGCGAGATCGGTCGATTGCTGGAATCCAGCACGCGAGCCATGTCGTCCGTGACAAGCCCCGCCGAGGTGCCGATATCAGAGGGATAAAGCCGGAGCGCATAGAACGGGGCCGCCGCGATCGGGCCGAGGTTGGGGTTGGGCCCGCCGGCCAGCGCATCGCCGTTGTGGTTTTGATACACCGTGCTGCCCCGGCCGAATTCGGGATCACGGCCGGTTTGCGCAAAGCCGTTCATGTTGTCGACCGTTTCGCGCAAATGCGCGGGATCGATGTTCAATCGCCGCGCCAGTTGTTCGATGGTGTCTGCGGTGGTGAGATATCCGTCGGCGACGGCAGCCTTGGTACCCCAGCCGCCGGGGCGCACCATTCCGAGACCGTATTTCCGCAGCGCCGCCGCATCCGCGATCAGAAATGCCGGGATCGCCGGCTTGCCGTGCGCCAGCATCTCCAGCGCGAACTGATGATAGGAGATCGCTTCGTTGACGAAACGCCGGCCGTTGCTGTCGACGACCAGCGTCCCCGGCTTGCCGCGATCCAGCACAAAATGCGGAAACACCGCGCTCGATCCGTCCGCGCGGCGCCGGATCGACGCCGGCGCCCAGAAGGCGGCGCTGAGGTCCCTGTCGCTGATGCGCGCGCCGATCTCGAGCGCCTTGTCCTGCGCGTCGCCATTCGCGCCCGGTGCAACGGAAGACCACTCCGCGTCGATGCCCAGCGCCGCGGCACGCCGTTCGGCGTGGCGGCTGAATCCACCACCCGCCAGGATCAGTCCGCCGGCGATGCCGATCTCGCGCGAGGCGCCGTTCGACGCCAGGCATGCGCCGGTCACGGGCCCGTCGGCATCCCGCACGATCCTCGCAAGGGAAGTGCCGGTGAGGATGTCGACGTCACGGCGGATCAGCGAATAGAGCAGCCGGCCGATCAGCGCGTTGCCCATCACGAGCCGGGTGCCCCGGCTCCGGCTCAATCTGTCGCGCGCATAACGCGCCACAAGTCCGGCGGAATGCAGCAGGGATTTGATGGATTTCGTCGACGACAGCAAATGACCGATATCGGTCCTGTCGACCATCATTCCGCCAAGCAGCGTGAACTCCGGAAGCGGCGGACGAACCAGCCTGAACGCCTCGCCGAGCAGCCGTCCGTCGAACGGCAGCGGCTCCAGCGCGCGGCCAGCCACGGCCCCGCCCTCGAGTTCCGAACGATAATCCGGATGACGCGCATAGGCCCGCAGCTGGACCTCGGAATGTGCCTCGAGGATCGCGACCGCCTCGGGACCGGCCTTCAGAAAACTGGCGCGCAGCGACGCGTCCGCCCGGTTTCCTATGATCTGCTGCAGATATCTTTCGACGTTCGCCTCGCTGTCGGAGGCTCCTATCTCGGACGCGAGGCGGGTGTTCGGTATCCAGATCGATCCCGCCGACAGCGCCGACGTGCCGCCGACAAAAGCGGTCTTCTCCACCAGCAGCGTCCTGGCGCCCCCGATCGCCGCGAACAGCGCCGCCGACATGCCCGCGGCTCCCGCGCCGATGACGACGACGTCGTAGCTTGATGAAACATCGGACAATCTTGAATGGAGCAAGAACTACCCAACATGACGGCGAGAGCAAAGATCCCGGATCGTTCTATCGCTCATCCAGGCGGCTAGCAAACGAGCAGCATCGGTGGCCCCGGATGAATTCGGAAATCACGACCACTTGTGAAAAATGAAGAACGCCCCCGCCGCGATCAGTGCGAAACCCAGCCCGTGATTCCAGCCCAGCGGCTCCTTCAGATACAGCACCGAGAAGCCGGCGAACACCACCAGCGTGATCACCTCCTGCATGGTCTTGAGCTGCGCCGCCGAATAGACCGCGTTGCCCCAGCGGTTGGCCGGCACCGCGAGCCAGTACTCGAAGAACGCGATGCCCCAGCTCGCCACCACCACGAGCGGCAGCCAGCTCCCCTTGAACTTGAGATGGCCGTACCAGGCAAAGGTCATGAAGACGTTGGAGGCAAACAGCATGAGAACCGGCAACACAGCGGGCGAAGTGGTGGGCATGAATGTCCTTTCGAAAGGTCCGCGGCTGAACGGATCGGCGTGGAACCCGGTTCCATCGATAGATCGAATATCATTTGAAGCAACAGATCGGAAATCCGCCTCGATCGAGTCAACCGCATTTTAGGGCTGGCGCAGGAAATCCTCCCGCTGTTGCAACGATGCGTCATGCTGCAGCCCTTACTCTCGTCACGCAACGAGACCCGGCATGCAGTTCGACTGGCGCGCAATCTCCGGTCCGGCCCTGACGACAGCGACGGCGCTGCTCGCCTTCCTGGTCGATCGCAATCTCGTTGCGGTGCCCAACCCCGCGCCGCTGTTCGTCTGCATCGTGGCGTTCGCGGCTTCGCTGAGCGGCATCGCCTCCGGGCTCACCAGCGCCGCCATTGCGGTGGTTTCGTCCGCGCTGTTCTTCCTCAACCATCGCGCGACGCCGGGCTACGACATATCCGACCTGGTGCGCATGGTGCTGCTGGCGCTGACCGCGGCCGGCACCGCCGTCATCACCGGGTTGCTGCGCCAGAAATGGGTGGACGCCTTCGCCTGGCAGCACCGGCATTACGCCACCGCGGAGCGGCTGCGGGCGGCGCTGGACCAGGTCGACATCGGCATCGTGCTGCTCGATTCCGACACCCGCGCCGAATTCATCAACCGCGCCTTCCGCAGCTATTTCTCGCTTCCCGATGCGAAGGCCGACAGCAGGCCGCCCTTCATCGCGCTGATGTATCACGGCCGCGATACCGGCGCGTTCGAGCTGCCGGAGGACGAGTTGAGCGCCTTCATCGCCCGGCGCACCGAGATGATACGGTCGGGCGATTCGACGCCGATCAACATCAACCTCAGGGATGGACAGGTGCTGCGCTTCAGCTGCACGGCGTTGCCCGACGGCGGACGCATGCTGAGCTACACGCCGGTGACCGACCTGGTGCGCTATACCGACGACCCCGCCAGCGCCGACTACTACCGGTCGCTGCGCGGCGGCGGCGAACGCAGCCTCGCCCGGCACCTGCGCGCCGCCGAATAGCGGGCCGGTCCAGCATCGAACCGAGATTGATCCTCTCCGGCTGTGTCTCTAATAAGGGCACGCCATCATCGGCCGCGCGCGCCGATGACGCTTTCTCCATCCATGCAGGATCACCAATGTCCAGCGACCTATCGATCCGTTTCGTCACCCGGCAGGACTACGACCGATGGCTGCCCTTGTGGGACGGATACAACGCGTTTTACGGGCGCTCGGGTGCGACCGCGCTTTCCCCCGACATCACGCGAATGACGTGGGCGCGCTTCTTCGATGCCTATGAGCCGGTGCATGGGCTGGTCGCGGAGAGCGGCGGAGAATTGCTCGGCCTCACGCACTATCTCTTCCACCGCAGCACCACGGCCATCGAGCCGAGCTGCTATCTGCAGGATCTGTTCACCAGCGAGGCCGCGCGCGGCAAGGGCGTGGGACGAGCGCTCATCAACGGCGTCTACGAGCAGGCGAAACTGGCGGGACTGTCGCGGGTCTACTGGCAAACGCACGAAACCAACCTCACCGCGATGCAGCTTTACGACAAGGTGGCGGAGCGCTCCGGATTTGTCGTCTATCGCAAGCTGTTTTGACGGGCTTTCCGGCCAAGACTGTGGATAAGTCCACCTGTCATGCCGGCGTAACAAAGCAAGGTTAGGTTGCGCTCGCGTCTGATCAGGTCCCCCGTCACAGATCACGCGCCCCAAGCGGTCCCCGTCAGTCGCCGCGTCTGACCGGGGCCGCATTTTTTTGCGGTGCCGTTTGTCGCGTAGCGTATAACCCTCGCGGCGCCATCGCCGCGCCAGCGTCCAGGTTCGACCGCCGCATGATCCGCGTCATAGCCATCGCCCTTGCCTTCGTCGCCCTCACGCTGGTGCTGCTGCCGTTCCAGCTGATCGGCCTCGCATTCGACCTGCGGCTGCAGCGGAGCATTCCCCACCTGTATCACCGCATGCTGTGCGCGCTGATCGGGGTGCGGATCCGCGAGGTCGGCCTGCGAACGGCCGATAGCCCGGCGCTGATCCTGTCCAACCACGCGTCGTGGCTGGACATCTGCGTCATATCGGCGCTCGGGCCGGTGGTGTTCGTCGCCAAGAGCGAGGTCGCGGGCTGGCCGCTGCTGGGCTGGCTGGCGAAATTGCAGCGAACCATCTTCATCAACCGGCAGGCACGGCATCAGACCGGTGCGGCGACACGCGAGATCGCCGGCCGGCTGCTCGGCGGCGACGCGGTGGTGCTGTTTGCCGAGGGCACTTCGAGCGACGGCATCCGCGTGCTGCCGTTCCGCTCCTCGCTGGTCGGAGCGGTGCATCACGCGCTCGGCAGCTCGGCGCACCACACCCACGTCACCGTGCAGCCGATGTCGCTGGCCTATGTCAGCCTCAGCGGCGTGCCGTTGGGCCGGGCCTTGCGCGAGCGGGTGGCGTGGTACGGCGACGCCGACCTGATCCCGCATCTGGCGCGCGTGCTGGCGTCGGGCGCCGTCGACGTCACCGTGAGCTGGGGCGAGGCGGTCGCCTACGACATGAGCGCGGATCGCAAGGCGATCGCGCGCGATGCCGAACAATCGGTGCGCCGCATGACCGCAGCGGCGCTGCGAAATGCGCCGGCCGCGCCGGCTCCGGCCTCCGGACGGTTGCGGCCGCTACCCGCGCAGGCCTGACCCGCGCGGCACGGCCGCGCCTTGCGGCTGCAGCGCGGCCGGGCCACAATATCGTCCCGTCTCGCGCCCCCAATCCGCACAGGATCGATCCATGCAAATTCGCAATCTCGGCGGCTCCGGCCTGCGCGTTTCCGCCGTCGGCCTCGGCTGCAACAATTTCGGCCAGCGCACCGACCTCGAGACCTCGCGCAAGGTGATCCACAGGGCGATCGACCTCGGCATCACCTTGTTCGACACCGCCGACATCTACGCGGGAATGGGCGGTTCAGAGACCGTGCTGGGCGAAGTGCTCGGCGACCGCCGCAAGGACATCGTGCTGGCGACCAAATACTCCAAGCCGATGGCGACCGACGGCACCAGGCAGGGCGCGTCGCGGCGCTACATCATGTCGGCGGTCGAGGCCAGCCTGAAGCGGCTGAAGACCGACTACATCGATCTCTACCAGCAGCACGATTACGATCCGCTGACGCCGATCGAGGAAAGCTTGCGGGCGCTGGACGACCTGATCCGGCAGGGCAAGGTGCGCTACATCGGCAATTCGAATTTTCCGGCCTGGCGCATCGCCGAGGCCGAGCTCACCGCGCGGCAGATGAACGTCAACCGGTTTGTATCGTGCCAGGACGAATTCAGCCTGGTGGTGCGCGATATCGAAAAGGATCTGCTGCCGGCGGCGCAGGAATACAAACTTGGGCTGCTGCCGTTCTTCCCGCTGGCCAGCGGCCTGTTGACCGGCAAATACCAGCGCGGCGCCACGGCACCCGCCGACACGCGCTTTGCCAAGGCGCCCGCGCTGCGCGACCGCTATGTCACGCCGCGCAACGAGGACATCGTCGAGAAGCTGCAGGCGTTCGCGCAAGCGCGCGGCCACAGCATGCTCGAGCTGGCGTTCTCCTGGCTGGCGTCGCGGCCGCAGGTGTCGAGCGTGATCGCCGGCGCCACCCGCGTCGAGCAGGTCGAGCAGAACGTCAAGGCGATCGGCTGGACGCTGAGCGCGGAGGATCTCGCGGAGATCGACAGGATTACGAAGGGGTAGTGCCCCCCTGCTCGAAGCATTTGGATTCCACTAGACTAGCTAAAGCTACGGAAATGAATAATTTTCAATTGAACCTGACTAAGGATGTCATTGAGTTGATATCGCCTGCGGCGGTGGGCGACGTCTCCGTTTCGATCTCGAAGGGACCCAACGAGGTCATCGTCGAAGCTAAACTAACGTCGAGAAACCTTTCTCTTTGGATCTATGAAAATGGGGCATCGATCCTGGGAAATGGTATCGACATTCGGTTTGAGGTCGCAGACCATCGCGAACCGTCTGTGCTCGCTGAGACGTTTTTGAAGAAGGTGAGCGAAACCATTCCATCCGGAGACACGCAGCGGTCCGATTCATGACAAATCGGTCAGAAACTCCGGCCCCGCGCCGCCTCGCCTGCTCCGGCTGCGGAACCGAATTCACCTGCACCTTGGCGGGGCCGTGCTGGTGCGCCGAGGAAACCGTTCGCCTGCCAATGCCGGTCGATGGCGGCGATTGCCTGTGCCGGGATTGTCTGCGGAAGGCGGCGGCGCAGGCGGCCGCAAGCCCGCAATCCTAGGCATCACCGTCGTTGCGAGGAGCCACCGGGTCGCGCGAACAGCACCGGATTCCCGTCCGGATCAAATTCGACGAGAAAGCCGCGGTTGCGATTTGCGCTTCGATCACCTTCCCCCGCACGACGACAAGGCGTCGACGGATGCGTTAACCCGCCAAGGTATATTTTGCGGCGGCAATCTCCGCGAGCATTCTCGATGACCCGCTTCATTCTTTATGTGTGCATGGCCTTCGTCACCGCCTTCGTCGGCGTGTCCTGGGCCTCGCGCGGCTTTCCGATGCATTTCTCGGGCCCGGTCAGTGTTGGCCCGTTGCAGCCAACGGTTACCGCCACGTTCGGCGACCAAAGCGCTATTTGAAACCGGCGGATTTTGAAGGTGTCGCAGGCAAGATGGTCGCGACCGTGGTCAAGAACGAGCGCGTGACCGGCAAGGCTTGCGCGGGCTGAGGCTTTTCGCTCGCGGCAGGATCGGCCGTTTTCTTGATCTAGAGCAAGACGCGCCCGCCGTTTTTGGCGCTACAGTTGTTGCGACGTCCATTGACTGCGGAGGTCAGCATGTTCGTGGTCCGTATCAAACGGTCCAATGAAGATTTCGATTTCAAGACGTTTGACTCGGCGAAGGCGGCGCTCGCCCGATTCAGGGCCGCCCAGAAATTGCTGATCGACGGCCGGCTGGAAGGGTGCGCGCTGTTCGAGGCCAGGGCGGGCGACGCCGAGAGCGCCGTGGCCATGGTCAACCAGGGCACGGCCACGCTGATCGATTCAAATCTCGGTTCCGGTGCCCCGCCGCAGATTTCCGCACGGACGGCTTGACCAGCGGAAGACCGGAACGCTGCAAGACGGCAATTCAACGACAGGAGACCGGCGCGATGAGTACCCTGACCAAGCTGGCGCTCGGTGCGATGGGGCGATTGCGTCCCAAGCCGGCGCAAGGCGATGCGACGCCGAAGATCGCGCTGCCCGCCCCCGACAAGGCCGGCGGCATGCCGCTGATGGAGGCTATTTCGAAGCGACGCTCGGAGCGCGAGTTCGCGCGCACGGAATTGCCGCTACCGCTGCTCTCCAGCCTGCTATGGGCCGCGAACGGCGTGAACCGCCCGGACGGCGGACGCACCGCGCCCTCGGCGATGCACGCGCAGGAGATCGACATCTACGTGGCGCTGCCCTCCGGCGCATATCTGTACGACGCCGACGCCAACGCGTTGCAGTTGGTCGCGGGTGCCGACCTGCGGCGGGTAACCGGCTATCAGGATTTCGTCGATGAGGCGCCGCTCGACCTCGTCTATGTCGCGGACCACAGCCGCATGCGGCTGGTGCCGGTCGCAAGCCGCGAGAGTTTCGCCTCCGCCGCAGCCGGCGCGATCTCGCAGAACGTCTACCTGTTCGCCGCCGGCAACGGGCTCTCGACCGTGATCCGCGCCTGGATCGATCGCGACGCGATCGCCAACGCGCTGGGACTGGGCCACGACCAGCAGGTGCTGCTGTCGCAGACCGTGGGTTTTCCCAAGGGCTGACCGTCACGTCGTCAACCGCTCCTCGCGGCGATCGTCATCGGCCGGCGGCGGCGCGCTTCCGCCGAGCCGGCAGTGCGGCCTTCGTCAACGAAGCTGCCGCCTCGCCGGCCGTCTCCATATAGGACGGGTCGCGGTGCAGCAGCACGACGGCGAACGAGCCATCCAGCAGCAGCAGGATCTGGCGGGCAAGCTGTCCGGCCTGCGCAATTCCCTCGGCCTCGAACGCAGCGCGCAGCCAGTGCTCGAACTTCTTCTTGTGGGCGGCGCCGATCCGGATCGCCGGATGCCCGGGCATGTTGGCGAGTTCGGCCGAGGTGCGCAGGAAGCCGCAGCCCTTCCATTTGGGATGCCGCGCCGAACGGGCGAGATTGCGGAAGATACCCTCCACCTTGTCCGGCAACCCGCCCTCGGTCTCGGCGAACCAGCGCTTGAACAAGGCAAGATTGGGCTGATCGCGGGCGGCGAGATAGGCCGCCACCAGATCGTCCTTGCTTTTGAAATGATAGTAGAGGGTGCGCTTGGTGAGCCCGGCTTTCGCCGCCACCGCGTCGACGCTCACGCCCCTGATGCCGTCATCGTAGAACAGCTTGCTCGCCGCTGCGATAATGCGTTCACGGGTATCGGTAACGGGCCGCGCCATGTCGCGTATGTATACTAACCAGTGAATATACACAACGGCCTGCGCCCCATAGGGTGCCCGCAGGATTTTGGGAGATCGAACATGTCCGAAGTTGTGCTGCTCGACGTCACCGGCGGGATCGCCCTGGTCACGCTGAACCGGCCGGAAAAACTCAACGCGCTGAATTACCAACTGATCGACCGCCTGATGGCGCTGCTGGACAGCATCGAGGTCGACCCCGGCATTCGCGCCGTCATCCTGACCGGCGCGGGCGACCGCGCCTTTTCCGCCGGCGCCGACATCCATGAATTTTCCGCAAGCGTGCGCCGCGGGACCAATCTGGCGATCCGCGACTTCGTGCGGCGCGGACAGGCCATGACCGCGCGGCTCGAGGCTTTCCGGAAGCCCGTGATCGCCGCGATCAACGGCATTGCGTTCGGCGGCGGTTGCGAGATCACCGAGGCCGTGCATCTGGCCGTGGCCAGCGACAAGGCGCTGTTCGCCAAGCCTGAAATCAATCTGGGCATGCCGCCGACCTTCGGCGGCACCCAGCGGCTGCCGCGGCTCGCCGGGCGAAAGCGCGCGCTCGAACTGCTGCTCACGGGCGACCCGTTCCCGCCGTCGCGCGCATTGGAGGTCGGGCTGGTCAACATGGTGGTGCCGCATAGCGAACTGTTGTCAGCCGCGCGCGGGTTGGCGACGCGGGTCACCCGCCATTCGCCGCTGGCGATCGGCGGCATCATCACCGCCGTGACCCGCGGTCTGAACATGGGCATCGCCGAGGGGCTGCAGATCGAGAGCGAGCAATTCGCCGCAATGGTGCCCAGCCATGATCTCGGCGAAGGCCTCGCCGCATGGATCGCGCATCGGCGGCCGGTCTACAGCGGCGAGTGACGATTATGCCGGATAGGCTAGCCCTCGCCAAATCGGGACCGTCATTGCGAGGAGCGTAAGCGACGAAGCAATCCACTTTTTGGCTTATGGATTGCTTCGCTTCGCTCGCAATGACGGATGATGGATTGAGCACCATCCGCCGGAGCCCGTCATCGGGCGGCGCATTCGCGCGATCCGTTGGCTCGCAATGATGGTTCATCTATCAACCGTCATGCCCGCGCTTGTCGCGGGCATCCACGTCTTTCTTCCTTACCAAGCGTCAAGACGTGGATGGCCGGGACATCTAGCGCGAAGACGCGCTTCGCGCTTTAGCCCGGCCATAACGAAGTAAATCTTCTGCGCGCTACCTCACCACCGCCGCGGTCTGCCCGAACAGCAGCTTGCGCTCTTCCTCGGTGCGGATCGCCGGCTGGCCGAAATTCGGATTGACCTCCTTGGCCATGGCGTAAGCGCGCACCGTCGCCGGCCGCTCGCGGATGGTCTCGAGCCAGCGCTTGAGATGCGGGAAGTCGTCGATGTTCTGGCTCTGGTTCTTGTACGGCACGATCCAGGGATAGCTCGCCATGTCCGCGATCGAATAGTCGCCGGCGATGAACTCGCGATCGGCGAGCCGCTTGTTGAGCACCCCGTAGAGCCGGTTGGTCTCGTTCACATAGCGGTCGATGGCATATTTGATCTTTTCCTGGGCGTAATTCGAGAAGTGGTGGTTCTGTCCGGCCATCGGCCCGAGCCCGCCCATCTGCCAGAACGTCCATTGGATCGCGTCGTAGCGGCCGTAGATGTCGGCGGGCAGGAACTTTCCGGTCTTCTCGGCGAGATAGAGCAGCATCGCGCCGGACTCGAAGATCGAGATCGGCTTAGCCCCGCCTTTCGGCTCGTGATCGACCATCGCCGGGATGCGGTTGTTCGGCGCGATCGCCAGGAACTCCGGCTTGAACTGGTCGCCCTTGCCGATGTTGATCGGGAAGACCTTGTACTTCAGCCCGGTCTCTTCGAGGAACATCGTGATCTTGTGGCCGTTCGGCGTGGTCCAGTAATAAAGATCGATCATGGGCGTTGCTGTCCTGCTGGAGCTGACCTGTCATCCAATTTGGATGCGTTTGCATGAATGTTGCCGGAAGGCGGCGGCGAGTCAATGGCATTGGCGCCGCGCGCGGGATTGTGATGAGGCGGCTGCCGCCGGCACTATTTGATGATGTTAGCAGAAGTCAGTCGGTGCGGCCGTGGTCAGCCGACGCGGCCGTTATCCCGCAGGAATTTTTCACGGCCTCGGTGAGCATCACTTTGACGCCGGCGCCCACGATCGCCTCGCGCGTGGCATAGCCGCGGTCGACCGCATCTTCCCAGATCGTCAGCCGCGGGCATGAGGTTCGCCACGCCTCGATCGCCTCGGAATAGGTTCTCGGTTCGCGGGCGATCCATTCGACGAGATCGAGCACCAGCGGGTCTGTGGCGTCGGCCATCCGGTTTCTCCTTTCGTCAAAAGGCGAACGCATTGCTGCGCGCCAGCAAGAGCCAGCTTCCGTAAATGATGTAATAGCAGGCCACCGTCGTGATCAGCCATCCCGCCCAGGTGCGGAACTGGAGGTCGGTCATGGCCTCGAGGAAACGCCGCGCCAGCGTGGTGCCGGTCATCGACGCCGCGACGGCGACAATCGCCAGCACCGGATCGAGCGTGGCGGCCTGATCGATGATGCCGCCGAAATAGACCAGCTTGACGAAATGACTGGCTACCTGACAGGCAGCCTTGGTCGCGACCACCTCGCGGCGGCCGAAATTGCCGCCGAGAAAGAAGGTGTCCATCAAGGGCCCGGAGACGCCGGTCATCAGCATCAGACCCATGCAGATGAAGCCATAAAAGCTGCCCTGCCAGATGCTGTCGGGGTTGGGCTTGAGGTTCCGCGGCGTCAGCCGCGCCATGAACGGGGTCACTCCCAGCAGCAGCAGCGCGATCGGCTTGTCCGGCACGTAGCGGGTGATCGACCATGCGCCGAGCGCCAGCGCGCATCCGATCAGGTAGATCGCGACCGGCCGCCACCTTATGTGGCTGCGCCACAGAAAGGCGCGCCAGCCGTTGGACGCCATCTGCGTGATCGCATGCAGCACCATCGCCGACGGCAGCGGCAGGATGGTCAGGAGCACGCCGATCAGGATCAGGCCGCCGGCCATGCCGAACAGGCCGGACAGGAACGCTGTCGCGACCATCAGCAAGCCGAGGGCGGCAATCAGAAGCGGGCTCATCTCGAATCTCCGGCGGTTATTTGTGCCTCGCCTATACCGGCGGTGCAAACTGAGTTACCTTGGCCTGGCATCAGTTTTGCTGAGGGTGGCAAATTCTTGGGGTGGCAAGTTCTCGGGGCGAAATGCGGCGGCTGCTCTTTCTCAACGGCATCAAGGCGTTCGAGGCCGCCGCGCGCACCGGCAGCTTCGCGGGCGCCGGCGCCGAGCTCAACGTGTCGGCGGCGGCGGTCAGCCGGATGGTACATCTGTTGGAAGACCGTCTCGGCGTCTTGCTGTTCGAGCGCAAGGCCAACCGGCTGGCGATGACGCCGGCCGGGCGCGCCTATCAGAGCGGGCTGACGCCGATCTTCGACGCGCTGGCGAGCCTGACCGCGCAGGTGACGGCGCCGTCGAGCGTCCGGGTGCTGACCATCGGCGTCGGCCCGACCTTCGCGATGCGATGGCTGATCCCGCGGCTGGCGGATTTTCGTAAACACGCGCCCGACATCGACGTGCGCATCACCACCGGCGGTGCCGCGGCGCCGTTCGGCAACGACTGGAGCTGCGGCATCAAGCTCGGCGACGGCAAATGGCCCGGCCTGGTCGCCGAGCCGCTGTTCGCGGCCAACCTGGTGCCGGTATGCGCGCCGAAGCTCGCAGCGCAGTTGAAACGTCCCACCGATCTCAAGGGACCGAGCCTGCTGCGCGTCGCGCATTCGCCCAATGACTGGCCCTCATGGCTGAAGGCCGCCGGCGTCGCCCGGGTTACGGTGCGTGGGCTTGAATTTCAGTTTTACGGCCAGGCCCTGCAGGCTGCCGTCGACGGGCTCGGCATCGCCATGGGCATCCGGCCCTACATCGACGACGACATCGCCGCGGGACGGCTGGTCGCGCCGTTTGCGCTGACGGTGCCGAAGGGCATGCAATGGTATCTGGTCTATCGCAGCTTCCAGACCGAGCAGCGCGATTTCGCCGCGTTCCGGCGCTGGATCATGCGATCAGCCGCGGGACCGGCGCTCCGGGACAAGGGTCGAAAAAAATAGCCGAAATGTGAACCGGATCACGTTCGGTCTCATCGGCTCGTGCTTCCTTGGCTCCAGGAATATCTGGAGCCGCGGAATGACCTACGAGGGCTTTGCGATCGAATCCTTCGAAGCCGGCAAGGGCCTCTGGCACGCCAGGCTCAGGCGGGCGGATCTGAAGCCTGTGTCGATCGGCGGCGTCTCGTTTTCGGCCCTTGAAATCGGCTTCGCCTGGCCCGATCCGGATGCCGCCGTCGCGGACGCCAAGAATCAGATCGACCGCCTCAACCTCAAGCGATACGCGGCGGCCGGGCAGACGCCGCAGACCGAACGGTCGGCCGCCTAGCAGTCTGCTGAAAAACCTTGAAATGGAGAGTTTTCGTATTGTCGCCGGTCGTTGTTGGGGCGGCGCGGTGGAGTTGGATGTAATTTTCTAGTCTGGTGTTGGGTGTACCCTGACGCCGGGTGGCTAAGCGGCAAGCAGTTTGGGAATGCGGATCAGGTTATAGGCGATCAGATTGAGCAGGAAGTCGGCGGCGACGCGGCCGATGCCACGATGTTTGGTCTTGCGCATGGTGCCATGCTGCTTGCCCCATCCGAAAATGCACTCGACCATCGCCCGGCGCGATTGCGACATGCCGTACCCCGAATGCCGCGTGGTTCGTTCGTCGATGGCGCTGTTGCGGTTCTTGCCGGTTTTGGTGACGGCCTGGTTCTGTGTCACATGCGGCGTCACGCCGATGGCGCGAAGATTGGCGACGTGATCGGCCGTATCGTACGCCTTGTCCTCACCGACCGTGATGCGGCGGCCTGCGGCTTTGCGTCTCGCCTTCAGCATGGTCTCCGAAGCCCGGCGTTCGGCGGTGCCATTGGCATGCGTGACCCTGCCGGCCACCGCCAGCCCATGCCGGTTCTCCATGGTGGCGTGGCCCATATAGCAAAGCTTGGCCTCCCGGCCGGCCGCCTTGCGATAAAGCCTGCTGTCCGGGTCGCTGGTGCTCGCATGGGTGTCGTTCTTGCGCTTCTGGCCGTGGAAGTTGGCGCCATCATCATCGTCGCCGCTGCCGTCCTTGGGGCGAAAACTCTTCTGCGACGCCCAGGCTTCGATCAGCGTTCCGTCCACCGAAAAATGCTCATCCGACAATAGCGATTTGACCTGAGAATGGTTCAGAAGCCTGGTCATGAACTTCGTGAACACATCCCCGTTCTGCAGCCGCTCCCGGTTCTTGGTGAAAGTGGTCGGGTCCCAGACCGGATCGTCCGGCGACAGCCCCACGAACCAGCGATACAAAAGATTGTAGTCCAGTTGCTCCATCAACTGGCGTTCCGAGCGGATGCCGTAGAACACCTGCAGCAGCAAGGCGCTCAGCAATTGCTCTGGAGGGATCGAAGGACGTCCCTCGCTGGCGTACAACCTCCCAAGGCTGCGGTTCAAATCACTCAAAACATCCCGGACAAGTTCCCGGACCTTCCGCAGCGGGTGGTTCGCTGGCACACGCCTGTCCGGCGCAATGTACGAAAACAGGTCGCCCTGATCCGTAAACCTGCCGCGCATGATCGCCTCCGCCGATTCGAGATGATAAAGTGAATCATCAAGCACCCTCCGTGGCGAGGGGGTTCTTCAGCAGACTGCTAGAGCGTTTCAAGCGAAGTGGATACCGGTTCGCGTGAAGAAAACGCGTCAAAACAAAAAAGATAGAGCCCCGTTCCGATTCAATCGGAACGGAAACGGCTCTAGCAGTCTGCTGAAAAACCTTGAAATGGAGAGTTTTCGTATTGTCGCCGGTCGTTGTTGGGGCGGCGCGGTGGAGTTGGATGTAATTTTCTAGTCTGGTGTTGGGTGTACCCTGACGCCGGGTGGCTAAGCGGCAAGCAGTTTGGGAATGCGGATCAGGTTATAGGCGATCAGATTGAGCAGGAAGTCGGCGGCGACGCGGCCGATGCCACGATGTTTGGTCTTGCGCATGGTGCCATGCTGCTTGCCCCATCCGAAAATGCACTCGACCATCGCCCGGCGCGATTGCGACATGCCGTACCCCGAATGCCGCGTGGTTCGTTCGTCGATGGCGCTGTTGCGGTTCTTGCCGGTTTTGGTGACGGCCTGGTTCTGTGTCACATGCGGCGTCACGCCGATGGCGCGAAGATTGGCGACGTGATCGGCCGTATCGTACGCCTTGTCCTCACCGACCGTGATGCGGCGGCCTGCGGCTTTGCGTCTCGCCTTCAGCATGGTCTCCGAAGCCCGGCGTTCGGCGGTGCCATTGGCATGCGTGACCCTGCCGGCCACCGCCAGCCCATGCCGGTTCTCCATGGTGGCGTGGCCCATATAGCAAAGCTTGGCCTCCCGGCCGGCCGCCTTGCGATAAAGCCTGCTGTCCGGGTCGCTGGTGCTCGCATGGGTGTCGTTCTTGCGCTTCTGGCCGTGGAAGTTGGCGCCATCATCATCGTCGCCGCTGCCGTCCTTGGGGCGAAAACTCTTCTGCGACGCCCAGGCTTCGATCAGCGTTCCGTCCACCGAAAAATGCTCATCCGACAATAGCGATTTGACCTGAGAATGGTTCAGAAGCCTGGTCATGAACTTCGTGAACACATCCCCGTTCTGCAGCCGCTCCCGGTTCTTGGTGAAAGTGGTCGGGTCCCAGACCGGATCGTCCGGCGACAGCCCCACGAACCAGCGATACAAAAGATTGTAGTCCAGTTGCTCCATCAACTGGCGTTCCGAGCGGATGCCGTAGAACACCTGCAGCAGCAAGGCGCTCAGCAATTGCTCTGGAGGGATCGAAGGACGTCCCTCGCTGGCGTACAACCTCCCAAGGCTGCGGTTCAAATCACTCAAAACATCCCGGACAAGTTCCCGGACCTTCCGCAGCGGGTGGTTCGCTGGCACACGCCTGTCCGGCGCAATGTACGAAAACAGGCCGCCCTGATCCGTAAACCTGCCGCGCATGATCGCCTCCGCCGATTCGAGATGATAAAGTGAATCATCAAGCACCCTCCGTGGCGAGGGGGTTCTTCAGCAGACTGCTAGTCCCTCCCCAAGACGAGTATTCCATGCTTGAATCCGAGTCCGAACGGGCCCCATCGGCTTCCGCGACGGTGCTGTCCGACTGTCCGCAGTGCGATGCCCCGCTGGCGGTTCTGCGCGTGATCGGCGGGCGGGCGGGGTCCGAATACTGGACCCTGCGATGCACGCGATGCGGCGGCATCCATCTCGATATCGTCAAACCCTCGCCTGCCTCCCGCGCGGTCTAGCCTTCCGCGCAAGCTCTCGCTCAGCCGCTCGCCCCAAATGCGCGTGCGATGGCGCGCTGGGCGTCGTCCTGGATCTGCCGCAGGTGCGCCTCGCTGCGAAAGCTCTCCGCATAGATCTTGTAGACGTCTTCGGTGCCCGACGGCCGCGCGGCAAACCATCCGCTGTCGGTGGTGACCTTGATGCCGCCGAACGGTTGACCGTTGCCGGGCGCCGCCGTGAGCGCCGATCGAACCGGATCCCCGGCCAGTTCCGCCATCGCGAGCTTTGCGGGCGACAGCGCCTTCAGCAGATTCTTCTGCGCCGAAGTGGCCGGCGCGTCGATCCGCCCGTAGAACGGCACGCCCAGTTCGCTCGTCAATTTGTCGAACAACTGGCTCGGATCGGATTTGGTCCGCGCGGTCATTTCGGCGGCCAGCAGTCCCAGGATCATGCCGTCCTTGTCGGTGGTCCATACCGATCCGTCCTTTCGCAGGAACGAGGCGCCGGCGCTTTCCTCGCCGGCGAATCCGAACGAGCCGTCACTGAGGCCGTCGACGAACCATTTGAAGCCGACCGGGGTTTCGACCAGCCGGCGGCCGAGCTTGTTCGCGACGCGGTCGATGATCGCGCTGGAGACGATGGTCTTGCCCACCGCGCTGTCCTTGCGCCATTGCGGGCGGTTCTCGAACAGATAGGCGATGGCGGCGGCGAGGTAATGGTTCGGGTTCATCAGCCCGTTCGAGCCGGTGACAATGCCGTGCCGGTCGGCGTCGGTGTCGTTGGCAAAGGCGACGTCGAACCTGTCGCGCATCCCGATCAGCCGCGCCATCGCATAGGGCGACGAGCAGTCCATCCGGATCTTGCCGTCCCAGTCCACCGTCATGAAGCGAAAGGTCGGATCCACCGCATCGCTGACGATGGTGGCCGCGATGGCGTAACGCTCGATGATCGGCTGCCAGTAGCGCACGCCGGCTCCCCCCAGGGGATCAATCCCGATCCTGACGCCGGAGGCGCGGATCGCCTCCATATCGAGGACATTGGCAAGGTCGGCGACATAGGGCCCGATATAGTCATGGCGGTGAACGCAGGACGATTTGCGCGCGCGGTCGTAGGGGATGCGCTTGACGCTCTTCAGCCCGTCCTCGAGAAAGCCGTTGGCGGCGCGCTCGATGCCTGAGGTGATGTCGGTGTCCGCCGGCCCGCCGTTGGGCGGATTGTATTTAAAACCGCCATCCTCGGGCGGATTATGCGACGGCGTCATCACGACGCCGTCGGCAAGACCGTTGTCGCGGCCCTTGTTGTAGGTGAGGATCGCGCGCGAGATCACCGGCGTCGGCGTATAGCCGTCGTGCTCGTCGAGCATGACCTCGATGCCGTTGGCCGCAAACACCTCGAGCGCGCTCGCCAGCGCCGGTTCCGCCAGCGCATGGGTATCGATGCCGACGAACATCGGCCCATCGATGCCGCTGCGCTTGCGATGGTCGCAAAGCGCCTGGCTGACGGCGAGGATATGCGCCTCGTTGAAGGCATGATTGAGCGCGGAACCGCGATGCCCCGAGGTGCCGAACGCCACCCGCTGTGCCGGCACCGACGGGTCGGGCCTGCCTGCGAAATAGGCGGTCACCAGCCGCGGCACATTCGCAAGCATCGATGGCTCGACGGTTTTGCCGGCAAGCGGATTGATTTCAGCAGCCACGTGGTCTCCTTCGGGTGATGTGCGGTGTGGCGGGCAATATGCGGTGAGGCATTGTAGGTGGATTGCGACTACGAACAAGGGACCGTCATCGGTCCCTTGTTCGTCATTGCGAGGAGCGCTTGCGACGAAGCAATCCAGTTTGCTTCACTATGGATTGCTTCGCGTTGCTCGCAATGACGTTGTGAGAGATTGCCCTATTCCACCCTTACCTTCCTCGGCCCGAAAAGCATATACCGCCAACTCCCGCCACCATGATCGGCCTTCGGCTTTTTGCCCTTTTATGTCCGCCGGACTCATCCCATATTCCCGCCATGGCGAAGAACCCAGACAATCCCAAAAAGCCCGGCAAAACCCCGAAATCGAAAGCGCACCGCCCCGACGTGCAGCCGATTGGCCCCGCGCTGGCGGAACTGCTCAATCCCGCGATCAATCGCGGCGATGCCGGTCTCGGCTCGGGCACCGGACTGCAGCCGCCACCGGACAATTCGAAAGACCGCCGCTCCGGCGGCGAGGCCGCGCTGCATCGCGCGCGGGCCTCGACGCGCGGCACCGGCGACGATGTGGCCAAGCGCGATGCGGCTCTCTCTAGCGCCGTGTCGCGTGGCTTGCCCCCACCCAACCCTCCCCCGCAAGCGGGGGAGGGCTCAAGGCCGCTAGCGCCGGGCGACGGCCGAAAAAAATTCGCTGCGGATTCGCAACCTGCGTCCCCTCTCCCGCTTGCGGGGGAGGGTCAGGGTGGGGGTCTCTCCGCACGGCAAGGCCTCGACGAATCCCCGCAAGCCAATTACGGCACCTCCGCCACCATCCCCACGCTCGATCCGGAACTGGCAAGACAACTCGGCTTCACCACCGAGGAGGAAGACCTCGCCGCGATGGCGCGGCCGCCGCGCAACAAGATGGAGGCGCTCGGCGTCGCCGCCACCGCGGATGCGCTGGAAGCGCTGATCCGCGAGGGCCGGCCCGAATTCAAGGGCGACGACGGCCAGGTCAAGGTCTGGACCCCGCATCGCCCGCCGCGACCGGAAAAGTCCGAAGGCGGCGTGCGCTTCGTCATCAAGTCCGAATACGAGCCGAAGGGCGACCAGCCGACCGCGATCAGGGAACTGGTCGAGGGCATCGCGCGCAACGACCGCACGCAAGTCTTGCTCGGCGTCACCGGAAGCGGCAAGACCTACACCATGGCCAAGGTGATCGAGGCCACGCAGCGCCCCGCCATCATCCTGGCGCCGAACAAGACGCTGGCCGCGCAGCTCTATGGCGAGTTCAAGAGCTTCTTCCCCGACAATGCGGTCGAGTATTTCGTTTCCTATTACGACTACTACCAGCCCGAGGCCTATGTGCCGCGGACCGACACTTATATCGAGAAGGACTCTTCGATCAACGAGCAGATCGACCGCATGCGCCACTCGGCGACGCGGGCGCTCTTGGAGCGCGACGACGTCATCATCGTCGCTTCGGTGTCGTGCATCTACGGTATCGGTTCGGTCGAGACCTACACCGCGATGACATTCGCGCTGAAGAAGGGCGAGCGCATCGACCAGCGGCAGTTGATCGCCGACCTCGTCGCGCTGCAATACAAACGCACCCAGGCCGATTTCACCCGCGGCACCTTCCGGGTGCGCGGCGACGTCATCGACATCTTTCCGGCGCATTATGAAGACCGCGCCTGGCGCGTGAACCTGTTCGGCGACACCGTCGAGAATATCGAGGAGTTCGACCCGCTCACCGGCCACCGGCAGGACGATCTCGAATTCATCAAGATCTACGCCAATTCGCACTATGTGACGCCGCGGCCGACCCTGGTGCAGGCGATCAAGTCGATCAAGTCGGAATTGAAGTGGCGGCTGGACCAGTTGCACGACCAGGGCCGCCTCCTGGAAGCGCAGCGGCTGGAGCAGCGCACCACCTTCGATCTCGAGATGATGGAAGCCACCGGAAGCTGCGCCGGTATCGAAAACTATTCGCGCTACCTCACCGGACGCCGCCCCGGCGAGCCGCCGCCGACGCTGTTCGAATATGTCCCCGACAACGCATTGGTGTTCGCCGACGAAAGCCACGTCACGGTGCCGCAGATCGGCGGCATGTTCAAAGGCGACTTCCGCCGCAAGGCGACCTTGGCCGAATACGGTTTCCGCCTGCCCTCCTGCATGGACAACCGGCCCTTGCGCTTCGAGGAATGGGACATGATGCGCCCGCAATCGGTCGCGGTGTCGGCGACGCCGGGCGGCTGGGAGCTCAACGAGTCCGGCGGCGTGTTCGTCGAGCAGGTGATCCGCCCCACCGGGCTGATCGATCCGCCCGTGGACATCCGCCCGGCCCGCACCCAGGTCGACGATCTCGTCGGCGAGGTCCGCGCCACCGCGCAGGCCGGCTATCGCTCGCTCGTCACCGTATTGACAAAACGGATGGCGGAAGACCTCACCGAATATCTGCACGAGCAGGGCATCCGCGTGCGCTACATGCACTCGGACATCGACACCATCGAGCGCATCGAGATCATCCGCGACCTCAGGCTCGGCGCGTTCGACGCGCTGGTCGGCATCAACCTGCTGCGCGAAGGCCTCGACATTCCCGAATGCGCGCTGGTTGCGATCCTCGACGCCGACAAGGAAGGTTTTCTGCGCAGCGAGACCTCGCTGATCCAGACCATCGGCCGCGCCGCGCGCAACGTCGACGGCAAGGTGATCCTCTATGCCGACCAGATCACCGGCTCGATGCAGCGCGCCATCGCCGAGACCGACCGCCGCCGCGAGAAGCAGGTCGAATACAACACCGCCCACGGCATCACGCCGGAGAGCATCAAGAAATCCATCGGCGACATCATGAACAGCGTCTATGAGCGCGACCATGTGCTGGTGGAGATCGGCGACGGCGGCATGGCTGATGACGTCATCTCGATCGGGCATAATTTCGAGACGGTGCTCGCCGACCTCGAAACCCGGATGCGCGAAGCCGCCGCCGACCTCAATTTCGAGGAAGCCGCAAGGCTGCGCGACGAAGTCAAACGCCTGCGCGCGACAGAACTCGCCGTGGTCGACGACCCCACCGCCAAGCAGCGCACGGTGCAGACCAGGGCCGGCGCCTACGCCGGCGCGAAGAAATACGGCGACGCAGCGAACCTGCCGGCCGGGGCGATGAAGAAGCGCGGCGCGGCGGGACGCGGGAGCGCCTCTTCTCCCTCGCCCCGTTCTTCACGGGGTCGAGACGAGCGAAGCTCGCTCTTAGAGGGTCGGGGTGAGGGGCATCCCTCCACGAGTCGCGGCCTCTCAAAAGTCCACAAACCCCATCTCGACGAAATGCACGGCCCCGAATCCCTGCCTTATCGCCCCACCCGCGCCCTCCCGCGCAAACCCTCGCTCGACGACACCGGCGCGGGCAGCGGCAGCAAAATCTTCCAGCCAACCGACTCGCGGCAATCCGGCCCCGAATTCGGCCCCTCCCCGCGCTCCAGCGGGGGCGCGCCCGGGCATCGGGGCGGGTGGAAGAAGCGGTAGGCGCCATTGTCCGATATCGGCATTCTGAACGACCCCATCAGCCAGATGTTCATCGCGCTGGTCTTTGGGGGCCCGGGCCTCCTGCTCGGAATTCCGGGCGCACTGCTGTGGAAGAAGCATCGTATCGCCGGCGCCTTCCTCGGCGCCGTCGGCGGCTTCATCATATGTCTGGTGGGGTGGATGATTTCCAAAGACATCATTTGATGCCTTTGCTTCGCGGGAAACCCATCGGGACGAAGGAAGTGTTCGGCAAACTGGCGCGCGGTGAAGCCTATGTCCCCGACGGTTACGAGAAGCAGGCGCGGTTCGTCGTCGACCTCGTGACGCGCAAGGTCGTTCCGGAGGCGGAGACAGGAAAGACCGCGCGCTAACGCCCACTACCGTCATTGCGAGCGCAGCGAAGCAATCCACTCTTTTCTTCGGGCGTCGAGATGGATTGCTTCGCTGCGCTCGCAATGACGGCGCGGCGACTGCCGGTGATTTGCCCGGCAGGCTCCCAAGGGCCTTTGAGCACGAACGGGCCCAGATCCAGCGATGGGCGGTTTGCGGACACAAGAGCGCGGAGTAAGCCGTAAAACCATTGCGCAGGGAAGGCCGGAGTGTCTCCGCTGAACCTGTATGCTCGTGTGCGTTTTCTCGTGCATTCATTGCACGAGACCGCGGGTGCAGCGCGCACCCGGCTTTCCCTGCGCCCTCTGAAAAGGAGGGCCGAGGAAATTCCTGGCAAACCTCGGGCGTATCGAGCCGCGAGATCGCGAAGCTGTGTCTGCGCATGCGCTGTTTGATATTCGAATCCGAAAACCCGTAGCCGGATGGAGCCCTTGCGAAATCCGGGGCCTCCGCCACAACCGTTCCCGGATTGCGCCACCCGCTCGGCGCGGACGCGCCGACCCGTCGGCTCCATCCGGGCTTCGAAGCTGCCAAGCGCCGCTACATCAGCGCGACACTCTCGTCATTGGACCCGCCGTCTGCATACAAACGCCCCTGGATTTGCTATTGCTTCGCTGGCGCCACAGCCTTTCAACCCGGCGCAGGGAGAAACGTCATGGCCAAGGGTCAGATGCGCAGCAATAAGGAAAAGAAGAAACCGAAGGCCGACAAGAACCTCAAGAAGGGCGGTGCGACGCCCTCGCCGTTCTCGTCCGGCAAGACGCCGGCCGGCCAGAGCCCCAACAGCCGCAAGAGCTGACGCCCGGATCCGGCGCCGCCCGGTCGAACGCTTCGCTTTTTTTGGATCATGCCCCCTTGCCCGGGGCATGATCCTTGTTCGAAGACCGCGTTTCCATTCCCCGGGCCTGGTCCGGAGCATGTTGTTCGGAATCATCCGCGCCTGCCGGGCGCGGCGGCGCCGCCCTCGCCTGAAGGCGCGGCCGCGACGGGCATTTCATAACAAATGCACCTATCGGTTGCATGAACTTTTTCCGATCCAGGCGCGTCAAACACCCGAAACTTTTTGCCGATTGATAACAGTGTAATTCCATTCACAATGGATTTTACGAATGCAATTCAGGCGAAGCACCGGCGGAGAAGAATGGTCGAGCATCTCAACCGGCAGCGCGTGCTGAATCTGCTCGACTCCTTCTACTCGGGCGACATCGAGGGCGCGCTGGCCCGCCTGAGCGACGACATCGATTACATCGCGGCCGCGCCGATCGATATCCTGCCGCATCTTGGCCACCGCCGCGGCAAGGCCGAAATCAGGAAGATGTGGCAGACCGTCCACGCCCGCTATTCCAGCATGCGCTACGAACTGCCTTACATCGTCGCCGAAGACGACAAGGTCGCGGTGCTGATCCGCGCGTTCTTCCGCAAGAGCGGCAGCGACCGCATCGTGCAGTTCGACATCGCGGTGTTCTACACCTTTCGCGACGGCGTGATCGCGCAGATCCGCGAGGTGATCGATTCCTTCGACCTGGTCCAACAGGTGCTGGAACGCGACGTCGCCGCCGTGCTGGCTGAAACCAAGCCCAAGAAAAACTGAACGCACCCGTCATTCCGGGATGGTCCAAAGGACCAGACCCGGAATCTCGAGATTCCGGGTTCGCGCTTCGCGCGTCCCGGAATGACGTCGTCGAGAGGCAATACGCATTGAACCTCGCGGCGCCCTGCCGCGACCAAGCACGAGGTTTTGCGGCCACACAAAGAAACCACATCCATGAAAATTGCGTTGCTCGTCCTGCTCGGTCTGCTGTTGGGAGCTTTGGGCGGCGCAGCGCTCGGGATCGGCGCCGGACTCGCCTGGGTCGAAATCTTCAAGACCACCAGTTTTGAAGGCTATAGCGGCATGCTGGTGTTCTTCACCTTCATGCCGCTGGGTGCGGCGATCGGCGGGATCGGCGGCGCCCTGCTGTTCGGGGTGATCGCGATTCGCGACGCCGAAATCGCCATCGAGCGGGAGCCTGCGCGGCGGCGCGAAAGGTAAACGGGCAGAACCCGCCGCATTTGTGCAATGCAAAAATATCCGTTGAGTTCTAGTCAAAATCTGGTATTTTTAATACCAACACTGAAGTGCAGCATCCAGGCCAAGCGTCGCGAATGACGCTCATTGTGGCCGTTTGCTGATTTTGTCGATTCAGATCAGGACGATACAGAAAATGACAGAGCACAGCCTCTGGCGTTTTTCGCGTGCGTTGCATCGCGCGATCAATGAACGCCGGTACGAAGACCTCGAGGCCTTGATCGACGAAGATGTCGACTGGGCGATCTATGGCCCGATCGACATGTTTCCCTTTCTCGGCGCGCGCCGCGGCAGGGAAGCCGTGATGGAAGTCATCAGGCAGATCGCGGAAAACGTCCGGGTCCACCGCTTCGATCGCGAGACGATCATGCTCGGGGAAGAATCGGCCTCCTCGATGCTGCGCTATTCGCTGACGGCGCTGGATTCGCTCAAGCCGATCAGCCTGCGGATCGCGCATTTCGCGCAATTCAGGGCCGGCCGGCTGTTCAACCTCCGGGTTCTCGTCGACACCTTCGATCTGGTGGAGCAGGCGCTCGGCCGTCCGATCCATCTGCCGAAGATGGCGTCGTTCGCCTGAGTTTATCGAACGAAACTGAACGTTGAAGTTCGTCATGCCCGGCCTTGTGCCGGGCATCCACGTCTTGACGGTCTGGCTGCAAACGTGGATGGCCGGGTCAAGCCCGGCCATGACGAACGACTCGCTCAGACTCTGAGATTAGCCCCGCCACAATTTTGCGCCGATCTGTCCGCATCAATGGCGCTCTGCATGCGGGCGGGGTTTTCCATGACACGACACAGGCTGGCTGTGCTGCTGATGCTGGCGGCGGGTGTCGGCATGGCGCCGGTGCTGCCGGCGCACGCGCAGGCGCTGCCATCGGACGACAATCCGGACGCGGTGGCGGAAACCGACGCTTCCGAGTCAACCGACGCCGACGTCAGGGAGCTCGAGCTGGACTGGAGCCAGCTCAATGTCGATGCCTCCACCCTGCCGCCGGGCCCGGCCGCGAAGGCGCGCCTTCCGAAAGCGGCCGGCGGCACCGATATGTCATGGACCGCGAAGGACAAGTCGAATGGCGCGGCTGCGGTGTCGGTGAAGCAGCCGCTGTTGCCGTTCTGGGATGCCCGGATCGGCGCCGATATGACCGTGGTCGACCAGCCCCAGACGCTGACGAGCGCGGATCTGCTGCGTCAGAAATTTTCCAGCGACGGCCAGCCGTCGCAATCCTCCGGGACCGCCTGGGCGGCGATCACCGCCCCTGGCGTCGGCTCGATCTGGGACAAGACCGCGATTGAGGCCCGCATCGATCCCTCGCAGGAGCAGGGCAAGCTCGGCACCTCCTTGACCAAGTCGCTGCCGCTCGGCGAGCAATATTTGCTCACCCTGCAGAACGGCTACAACGTGATCCAGCAGGGCATCGTGCCGGTGCCCGGCATCGCCGCGCACCCGGTGCGAAACTATGAGACCGAGCAATCGGCCAAGCTCTCCATCGCCGATACCGGCACCAGCCTGACCGCCGGCCAGTCGCTGTCGTCGACCGAGGACAAATGGCTTCGCAAGATCGGCGCCGAGCAGAAACTGTTCGGCGGCGTCACCATCAACGGCTCGATCGGCGAAACCGCGCTCGGCACCACGAACAAGAGTCTCACCGCGGGATTCAAGCGCAGCTGGTGAGGGCTGGCTCCGTCGTGCCCCCGCCGATCCCGGGAAAGATCGAGCATTGCCGCATATTGGCCGCGATGCGGTCAAAATCAGCGGCCCTCATGGCATCGTGAATTTCGTCGTGCGGGGGACAACCGCGCTTGGTAAACACGCGAAACAGGGGACTAACCGATGAACGCCAGCGTTCGTTCTGAAGCAATTGAATCAACTGAAGTCGATTCCAACCTCGCCGCCGTCTCGGAAGTCGAGGCCGGGATCCGCGACTTCGTCCGCAACGACGTCGCTTACCTGCGTCGTCCGCCGACACTCACGCCCGACGCCGCGCTGGAGCCGAGCACCGAGGCGACCGTCAACAACGTCAACTCGCTGATCCAGCGCGTCGCCGGCACGTCGCTTTCGGAAATCGAAAACCTGATCGCCGAACTCGAAAGCCTGCGCGACCTGTTGCACGCTGAAGGTCAGCGCGTGCAGCGCGAGATTTCCGGCTATGCGCAGCTCAGCCAGGCCGCGATGAAGTCGACGCGCATGATCGCCGACAATGTGACGCAGTGGAAGCGCGCCGCCGACGGGCTTCGCAACAGCTGATCCCCTGATATCCCGCACCTGATTGCCGCCGCCTCCCGTCCCCGGGAGCGCGGCGGTTTCATTTTGACCGCAACGGATTTGAACTCGCCGGGCCCGGGCCGCGACCAAGGGCCGGTACCATCTTGCGGCGGGGACAAACCTTCATGAAGAGCATTCGGCCAGATGCCACCGATCCGATTCCGCTGCGGAGTTCTCCGCACCGGATGGGCAACATCATGATCCGGTTTGTCGGGCTCTTGTTCCTGGCGGTGGTGGTGCTGGCGCTGGCCTGGCGCTGATCAAATCGCGAGGCGGGGTTTCATGATTCAGGAATTCGCATTCCGTCGCGGAACGAAGGCGGTCGCCAGCAGCGAATATACCAGTTCGCCGCGCTGGTTGGTGCCGGTGTGGCGGGCCTGCACGATGCCCCATTCCGGCCGCTTCTCGGAGGTCCGCAGCGATTCGATCTCGCTGGAGAAACTGATGGTGTCGCCGGCCAGCACCGGCCTGATCCACCGCAGTTCACGAAAGCCCGGCGACGGCCCCCAGACCGCGACCTTCTCGCCGCGCGCGGCGGCTTCCCTCGCCTGACTCTGGCCGTCAGTGACCAGGAGCTTCATGCACACCGACCCGACGTGCCAGCCCGACGCGGCCAACCCGCCGAACAGCGACTTCCTGCCTTCCTCCTCGTCGAGATGAAAGCGCTGCGGATCGAACTGCGCGGCGAATTTCTTGATTGCATCGGCGCTGAAGGTGAACGATCCCACCTCGCGCCGCTGCCCGACCTCCATGTCCTCGAAGAATCGCATCAGCCCGCCTGCCCCGCCGCAGAGTCGCGCCGACGCACGATGATCGGCGACATCCATTCGCACAATTGCAACCCGGCCGCGTTGCGCGCCACGGCCTTGAACGTCACGATGCCGGTCTCTGGCCGGCTGCGGGATACCCTCGCCTCCGCGACCTCGACATCCAGCGTGATGTCGTCGCCCGGCCGGAGCGGCGCCAGCCAGCGCAGTTCATTGACGCCTGGCGAGCCCAGCGACGCGGTGCGGCCGATGAAGCCGTCGAACATCATGCGCATGGTGATCGAGCACAGGTGCCAGCCCGAGGCCGAGAGCCCCTTCAGCATCGAGCGCGAGGCGGCCTCTTCGTCCAGGTGCATGGGTTGCGGGTCGAATTCCGCGGCAAAGGCAAGGACCTCCTCACGCGTAACGCGGCGCGGGCCGAATGTCCCGAAATGGCCGGGCGGAAAATCTTCGAAGCTGAGTGTCATGATGGGGGATTGCTGTGAGGGAAGCCTGATTGTGGCCGTTATTTGCGGCAATCTCAACCCGCCCGCCCGCATGGCTCGTGTTCTGCGGGCGAAGGCCGTACTTCGCTGCTGGTCCCTGATCTTGCCCCTGGCAACATTCGGGGCTAGCCCTATGCGGCAGGTTTGGACGTAGCTCATACTCGACGCGCCGGGAGAACGACCGATGTTTGAATTTCGGGATCTGTTTCAGTGGGACCGCTTCATCACGCCCACGATCATCAAGACCTTTTACTGGCTGGTGATCGGCTTGATTGCGCTGTTCGGCATCTCCGGCATTTTCTCAGGCCTGGCCGCGATGGCGATCAGCCCGTTCGGCGGATTCATCGTGCTGTTGTCCTCGATCGCCAGCGTCATCGTCGGGGTGATCTTTTCGCGCATCGCCGCGGAATTCATCCTGATCGTATTCCGCATCAACGAGCACCTCGGCGCGATCCGCGACCAGGGCCAGATGCATTAGGGCCCGCTTCCCGTCATTGCGAGCGAAGCGAAGCAATCCATAGCGCCGCAAAAAGAATGATTGCTTCGTCGCTTTGCTCCTCGCAATGACGGCGGTTGACAGCCCGGTTGATCTCCCGAATTCGAGGATCAGGTATTAAACCGGAAATGCATGACGTCGCCGTCGGCGACCACGTATTCCTTGCCTTCCAGCCGCAACTTGCCGGCGTCGCGCGCGCCGGCCTCACCGCCATACGTCACATAGTCGGTATAGGCGATGGTTTCGGCGCGAATGAAACCCTTTTCGAAGTCGGTATGAATGACGGCGGCCGCGGCGGGCGCCTTGGTGCCGCGGCGGATGGTCCAGGCCCGGGTCTCCTTCGGGCCCACGGTGAAATAGGTGATGAGGTCGAGCAACTGGTAGCCGGCGCGGATCAGCCGGTCGAGACCGGCTTCCTCCAGGCCAAGCGTTTCCAGAAACTCCGCGCGTTCCTCACGCGACAGCGTCGCAATTTCCGATTCGATCTTGGCAGAGATGGTGACGGCGACGGCGCCTTCCTTCTTGGCGTGTTCGGCAACGGCTTGCGAAAACTTGTTGCCCTTGGCCGCGGAGCCTTCCTCGACGTTGCAGACGTAGAGCACCGGCTTTGAAGTCAGCAATCCCAGCATGCCGAAGGCACGCTCTTCCTCCGGCTTGCGCTCGAGAAACCGCGCCGGCTTGCCTTCGCGCAGCAGCACCAGCGCGCGGTTGACGAGATCGAGCTGTTCCTTGGCATCCTTGTCGTTGCCCTTGGCCTTCTTGGTGAGGTTGTCGACCCGCTTTTCCAGGCTGTCGAGGTCGGCGAGCATCAATTCGGTCTCGATGGTCTCGATGTCAGCCAATGGCGCGATCTTGCCTTCGACATGGGTAATGTCGGAATCCTCGAAACAGCGCACCACATGCGCGACCGCGTCGACCTCGCGGATGGTGGCGAGAAACTGGTTGCCGAGGCCCTCGCCCTTCGACGCGCCGCGCACCAAACCCGCAATATCGACAAACGTCAGTCGGGTCGGAATGATCTGCGCCGACTTGCCGGCCTCGGCCAGCTTGTCGAGCCTGGGATCGGGCACCGCGACCTCGCCGACATTCGGCTCGATGGTGCAGAACGGATAGTTCGCCGCCTGCGCCGCCGCCGTCTCCGTCAGCGCGTTGAACAGCGTCGATTTGCCGACATTGGGCAAGCCGACGATACCGCATTTGAATCCCATAGTAGCGTCCGATCTTTCGCGCGACATCCGCAGCGAGTGAATGATTTGAGGCCGTCATACGCGGGCTTGACCCGCGTATCTATCTTCTTTGAAAGATGGATCGCCGGATCAGGTCCGGCGATGACGAGCGTTACTTTTCGCCTTCTCCCTTGTCGAAAAATCCCTTGGCCTGCAGCGCCAGATGCACCCGGTTCTGGAACGTCGAGTCCTTTTCGGTCGCGAGCAGTCCGGCGTTGTCGGCAATCGCCTGGCAGAGCGCCTCGACCCAGGGACGGTCGCTCTTGGCGAAATCCGACAGCACGTGGCCGTGCACCAGTTCCTTGATGCCGGGGTGGCCGATCCCCAGCCGCACGCGGCGATAGTCGTTGCCGATATGCGAGGAGATCGAACGCAGGCCGTTATGGCCGGCAATGCCGCCGCCGACCTTGACGCGCACCTTGCCCGGCGGCAGCTCGAGCTCATCCTGGAACACGATGATCTCGCCGGCCGCGATCTTGAAGAAATTCGCAGCCTCCTGAACCGCCCGTCCTGACTCGTTCATGAAGGTCGCGGGCTTGAGCAGAACGACGCGTTCGCGATCGAGCGTGCCTTCTGCGGTCTCGCCCTGAAAACGGCGGCGCCATGGTGCGAAACCATGACGCCGCGCGATTTCATCGACGACTGCGAAGCCGATGTTGTGCCGGTTATGCGCGTATTTCGCGCCGGGATTGCCGAGCCCAACAAACAGTCGCATGACGCGGCATCCCGCGTCCGGTTACTTCTTCTTGTCGCCGCCGCCAGCAGGCGCCTTCGCGCCGGCCGCCGGAGCCTTGGCACCTGCCGCGGGAGCGGCACCCGCCGCCGGAGCAGCGGCAGCGCCGGCCGCCGGAGCGGCACCGGGGGCGGCCGCAGCCGGACCGGCCGCAGCGGCAGCCGCTGCCTTGAGTTCTTCGGCGTAGCCGGACGGCGGCACGATGGTCACCAGCGTCACGTCCTCGCGCGACAGCGACTTCACGCCGGTCGGCAGCTTGACGTCGGACAGATGCAGCGAGTGGCTGATTTCCAGCTTGCTGACATCGGCTTCGATGTATTGCGGGATGTTATCGACCGAGCATTCCAGGTCGATGGAGTGGGTGACGATATTGACGGTGCCGCCGCGCTTCACGCCCGGCGCCGTTTCGGCGTTCTGGATGTGCAGGGGAACGCTGACGCGGATGGTGGCGCCTTCGCCGAGCCGCATGAAATCGACATGGATCGGAAAATCGCGCACCGGATCGAGATGGAAGTCGCGCGGAATCACGCGGTGCTTCTTGCCCTCGAGGTCGATGTCGTAAATCGTGGTGAGGAACCTGCCGGCCAGGATACGCTGGCGCAGTTCGGCGTCTTCGACCGAAATGGTCACGGGGGGCTGGTTGTTGCCATAGATCACTCCGGGCACTCTCCCGGCGCGACGCTCTGCCCGTGCGGCCCCCTTGCCGCCTGCCGGACGCGTGGTCGCCTTCAATTCCTTGACGGTCGCCATTTGGTGTAAGTCCTTGTTTTATAAAAAGTTAAAGGCCGCATCGCGGCCCGGTTGCCGCCGCAGCAAGCCTCCAGGGGTGCGGGGGCTGCGGACGTGGCGGCGTTCTAGCCCCAAAGGGGCGAAATGACAAGGAAATGCGGGGATTTTTCTGCCGGTTTTGGGGGCCAGCCCGCAAATTCGTCATTGCCGGGCTCGACCCGGCAATCCATCCCTCACGAAGATTGATGGATGCCCGGATCAGGTCCGGGCATGACACCGAATACAGAGAAACGCCTACCCGTCCGTCTTCAGGCTGCCGACATCCGGCGCCGAGTGGGAGACGCCGAGCTTGGCTTCCAACACGGCGATGCGGGCTTTCAGGGTCTCGTTTTCCTCGCGTGCCAGCCGCGCCATGTCCTTGACCGCCTCGAACTCCTCGCGCTTGACGATGTCGAGGTCGCGCAGGATTTTTTCGGCCTGATTGCGGACCACGGTGTCGACCTCGCGCTTGACGCCCTGGGCGGCGCCGGCAGCGTCGTTCATCAGACGCCCGATCTCGTCGAAGAACCGATTGCTGGTCTGGGTCATCTCAAAATTCTCCGGTCGGCTGCAAAGGATAAGGTCGAACCTGACAATGGCGATCCCGAGGGCGCGGTTCAAGGCCGGCATGGCTCTCCGAGGCCAAGTCCTAAGGCCAAGTCCCGAGGCAAGTCGCCTTGTCATGATCCGGTTTCCTTGCAATCGTATCGCATTGCCGGAACAACAAAACCGCCAGCCGGAAACGAGAAGAAACGGCCCATGATCGACCAGCAGATCGAGATTCCGACCAAAGACGGCCACACCACCACTTTCATCAGTCATCCCGAACGCGGCGGCCCGTTTCCCGTCATCATCTTCTATATGGACGCGCCGGCGATCCGCGAGGAACTGCGCGACATGGCGCGCCGGCTGGCCACGTCGGGTTATTACGTGATGCTGCCGAACCTGTATTACCGCTCCGGCGTCATGGAAATTGGGCCGATACCGCCGGACCCCGACGCGCCCGAGCGCAAGCGCATGTTCGGGTTCATGAACTCGATCAACATTCCCCTGGTCATGGAAGATACCACCGCGCTGCTCGCCTATGCCGACAAGCAGCCGGCCGCGAACGCGAAAATCGTCGGCACCGTCGGCTACTGCATGAGCGGCCGCTATTCCATCAACGCAGCGACGCATTTCCCCGACCGGGTCAAGGCGGCGGCCTCGATCTACGGAACGCATCTGGCCACCGACCAGCCCGACAGCCCACATCTCGCCGCCAGCAAGACCAGGGCCGAGCTTTATTTCGGCTGCGCCGAAACCGACATCTACGCGCCGCAGGAGATCATCGACAAGGTCTCAGCATCGATGAAGGGCGCCAATGCCGAGGTCGAAATCTATCCCGGCACCCATCATGGTTTCGCGTTTCCGAAGCGGCCGGTCTATAATCGCGACGCGGCCGAACGGCACTGGGAACGGCTGCTGGCGCTCTATCGCCGCAACCTCTCAAAGTAAGCCGCAGGCGCAATGCCCCTTCTCACCATCGCATTCCCGGTGTTCGATCCGATCGCCATCGCGATCGGGCCGATCGCGATCCGCTGGTATGCGCTGGCCTATATCGGCGGCATCGTGCTGGGCTGGCTCTACGCGCGCGCGCTGATCAAGGACGAGAAATTGTGGGGCGGGCCGGCGCCGATCACGCTGCCGCAGATGGACGATTTCATCCTCTGGGTCACGGTCGGCATCATCGTCGGCGGCCGCACCGGCTACGTGCTGTTCTACAACCTGCCGTTCTTCATCCAGCATCCGGCCGAGATCTTCGAATTGTGGAAGGGCGGCATGTCGTTCCACGGCGGCTTCCTCGGCTGCGTCGCCGCGGTGATGCTGTTCTGCCGCAGGAACGGCCTTCCGATCCTGTCACTCGGCGACATTACCACCGCGGTCGGGCCAATCGGCCTGTTTCTCGGCCGGCTCGCCAATTTCATCAACAGCGAGCTGTGGGGCCGGCCGGCGGACGCCAGCGTGCCCTGGGCGATGGTGTTTCCCAATGGCGGACCGCTGCCGCGCCATCCCAGCCAGCTTTACGAGGCCGGGCTCGAGGGTATCGTGCTGTTTACGGTGCTGGCGGTGATGATTCGCTTCGGCGCCCTGAAGCGTCCGGGGCTGATCCTCGGCAGCTTCATTGCGATTTACGCCTTTGCCCGCATCACCGGCGAGTTTTTCCGCGAACCCGACCCGCAGCTCGGATTTTTGTGGGGCGGGCTGACCATGGGTATGCTGCTGTCGGTGCCGATGATCATTGCCGGAGCGATCCTGATTGTGGTGGCATGGCGCCGTACGCCGCCGGTTCAAGCGTTGAAATCCAACCAGGCAACACCGTGACCGAATATTCGCCGCTGCAGTCCGAGATCAGGAAGCTGATCAAGTCGTCGGGGCCGATGCCGGTCTGGCGCTACATGGAACTGTGCCTGACGCATCCCAAGCACGGCTACTATGTTTCGCGCGATCCGCTCGGCCGCGAGGGCGATTTCACCACCGCCCCCGAGGTAAGCCAGATGTTCGGCGAACTGCTCGGGCTGTGGGCGGCTTCGGTGTGGAAGGCGATCGGGTCGCCGCCGCTGCTGCGGCTGATCGAACTCGGGCCCGGCCGCGGCACCATGATGGCGGATGCGCTGCGCGCGCTGCGGGTGCTGCCGCCGCTCTATCAGTCGCTCAGCATCCATCTGGTCGAAATCAATCCGGTGCTGCGCGACAAGCAGAAGTCGACGCTGTCGGGCGTGCGCAACATCGCCTGGCACGAGAGCATCGACGAGGTGCCCGAAGGGCCCGCGGTGATCTTCGCCAACGAATATTTCGACGTGCTGCCGATCCACCAGATGGTGAAGCGCGAGACCGGCTGGCACGAGCGCACCGTCGAAATCGACGACACCGGCAAACTGGAATTCGGCGCCGCGCCCGAGCCGATGCCGCACTTCGAGGTCCTGCTGCCGCCGCTGGTGCGCGCCGCGCCGGTCGGCGCGGTGTTCGAGTGGCGGCCCGACGCCGAGATCATGAAAATCGCGACGCGGATGCGCGACCAGGGCGGCGCGGCCCTGATCATCGACTACGGTCACCTGCGCAGCGACGCCGGCGATACCTTCCAGGCCATCGCCCGCCACAGCTTCACCGACCCCTTGAAAAACCCCGGCCAGGCCGACGTCACCGCCCATGTCGATTTCCAGGCGCTGGTGCGCGCCGCCGAGGACCTCGGCGCACGCGTCCACGGCCCGGTGCCGCAGGGCGATTTCCTGAAGCGGCTCGGCATCGAAACCCGCGCGGTGACCCTGATGGCGAAGGCCAGCCATGAGGTCTCCGAGGACATCTCGGGCGCGCTGAAGCGGCTGATCGGCGGCGGCCGCGGCGGCATGGGATCGATGTTCAAGGTGCTCGCGGTATCGGAGCCCCACCTCACCGATCTGGCGGGATTCAAGGACGAGCCGGACGCCAGGCCCGACGCCAGGGCGGCGCAGCCATGACGCTGGAATCGCCGCTGCTCGCGGCCATTCCCGGCCTGCGCCACGCCTTCTTCACCCGCGAGGGCGGGGTGTCCGGCGGCATCTACGGCAGCCTCAATGGCGGCGTCGGCTCCAACGACGATCCCGCTCACGTCGAAGAGAATCGCCGCCGGATGGCGGAACGACTGGGCGTCACGCCCGAACATTTTCTCAGCGTCTGGCAGACCCATTCGCCCGACGTCGTGGTCACGTCGGGACCGTGGCAGGGCACGACGCGGCCGCGCGCCGACGCCATCGTCACCCGCACCGAGGGCATCGCCATCGGCGCCACCGCGGCCGACTGCGGACCGGTGTTGTTCGTCGACCCCAATGCACGCGTGATCGGTGCTGCGCATGCGGGGTGGAAGGGCGCGCTGACCGGCGTACTGGAATCCACCATCGAGGCCATGGAAAAACTCGGCGCCGAGCGCGGCCGCCTGATCGCCGCCATCGGCCCGATGATCCGCCAGCCCTCTTACGAAGTCGGCGGCGAGTTCGTCGAGCGGTTCATCGAGGCCGACGCGGAGCACGCGCTGTTCTTCATTCCCTCGGTACGCGAGGGCCATTCGATGTTCGACCTCGCCGGCTTCATCCGGATGCGGCTCGAAAATGCCGGCGTGCCGATGATCGACGACACCGGCATCGACACCTATTCCGACGAACGCTTCTTCAGCTACCGCCGCTCGGTGCATCGCAAGGAGCCGGACTACGGCCGGCATGTCCATTCGATCGCGCTGGAGCGGGAGTAGCTCCCGATCGGCGCGGACGGCGGCCCGGCCTTGCGGAACCCGACCGCGCCCCTGCCCTAGACCTTAATGCGTTTTAACGATATCGCTGGGCCCAATGAGGGACGCGTCAACGAACCTGTTCCGGACCGGCACGAGCGGCCGGACCGCATTGCGCGCGGCGATCGCCGCAGCGCTGCTTGCGCTTGCCTGCGGGCTCGGCGGCTGCGCCAGCAGCGGCGGCGCGGGCAGCGGCTCGTTTGCGATGGCCGGCAGCGGCCCCACCGTCGCCTTCGAATCGATCGACGGCCCTCCGCCGCAAGTGTTCGAGCGGATGGTGAGCGTGCTCGACAGCGAATCCAAGCTGCGCAACCTTCAAGTCGTGTCCCGCGAGGGCTCGGCCGCCTACCGGGTACGCAGCTATCTCGCCGCCCAGGTCAGCCGCGGCCGCACCACCATCGCCTGGGTCTGGGACGTCTATGACCGCGACCAGCAGCGCGCGCTGCGGCTTACCGGCGAGGAACCCGCCGGCAAGGCCGGACGCGACGCCTGGGCCGCGGCCGACGACCTCCTCTTGCGGAAAATCGCCCAGGCCGGGTTGAGCGGCCTTTCCGCCATGATCAATGGAACGGCGCCGGCGGAAGCGCCGCCGCCTGCCCCTGCCCCCGCACCGGGCCGGCGCGGCCCCGCGGTGGCGAACGCGGAACTGCCCTCGCTGGTTTCGGACGGTTTTGCGGCCGGCGCCCTCGGCGGCGGCAGCGCCCTCGGCGGCGACAGCGCGCTGGGCTACAGTGCCCGTTAA